>LUJM01000058.1 GCA_001689415.1 Bacteroidales bacterium M2
TAAGTGTCTTGGAATAACCTTAAAGTTACTGAAATTCAGCGACTTGACCAAATTTTAGTGTTCAATTTTATGCTAAACATCAGATTTTTAATGGATTAAACACCTGGCTCCTCGGAGCCGTTAACAAACTCTCAAAAAATAACCGAAGTATTGTAATAACGATAAAACAAGTTTAGCCCCCCAAATCATTTAATAAAAAAATATGCCGGTCAGCACGATTTTTATTGGCATAGTTCACAAAAAATTACCTAAATATTTGAACTGTTGGAAAATTTATGTAAATTTGCTGTCGATATCTTAGCAGAAGCCTCCGAGGCAATGCGGGATATGACAAACATTTGGGAAAGCGTTTATTGGCGCTTGCATCTTGACTTGTAGGAACTTCGCAACTTTCAACAATCATCGTCAAGAACAAGGCAACAATAGATGTTCATGGATATGACTATAGTCGGCGCATAGGTATGCGTCGCCCTATATCATATAAGCGTGGGCTTCTGCGTTGCTCGTTCCGACGATGATGGGCAATGCGAAGGCCTCTGCAAGTAGGAACGAGCAAAGATACAGTTCCTGCGCTTTTTTCATTATCACATTTTCAATACCCGGACCGGGAACTCTGCCGGGAGCGTGCGGACGCTTCGAAAACCTCGTTATGAGAAACAAACTCCTCATGGCAGTGATGTTATTGTCGTTATCGACAGGCACTGTCAAGGCCAGCGACTTCTTTTTCGGACTGACCGGCTATGGTTCCAATCTTTGGTTTTCCCCTATAACTGCGAGTTTATACCTGATAAACAATGTGACTCACATGGGTGGCTCGTCAATGTTGGGATATGACTGGGTATCAATAAAGAATGACGACGGCACATCTATCGATGTTGATAACGGCAATTACTTCGGTTTCAAAGCCAGAGATCTGTTCAACAATTTCGGCGGCGGTTTGCAAATAGGCTATCAACCGACATATTCAATCTTCGGAGCATGGGTTACCGGCGGTTATAAATACCGTCAATTCGGTATGAACCTTGATATTCCAGACCAATTGACCGAGCGCTATAAACTCAATGCCTGGTATATCGGTGTGGGAGTACGACTGACTCCTTTCAAAGGCCTTTTGGAAGAACATAACTGGAGTCCGTTTGTCGACTTTGGCACAAGCTATAATGCCATTTTTTCGGCAAAGAGCCCATTTGACAATAATCTTGACCAATTTGGCAAGGGTATGTCAACTTCTGTAGGTCTTGGCGTCAGACTGATAAACGAAAGCTACGACAATGATGACGGCATAAATATCTCTATCGCATTCACTTTTCCTCAATACGACTATTTCAACCGTGATTTCGAACTCTCCAACGGATATAAACCTTATGCCAATATCAAGGCTCGCAATTACTCGGTGTTCCTAAAAATCATGAAAGAATTTTAACACAATGACCATCAGAAATTTAACCACAACCATTATGCTTGCGGCTATGTTTGCGAGTGCATTCTTGGCATGCGCTGACTCACGCAGGAGACACAGTGACACAGCCTTCTCAAATCGCTGGGATGCACCTGATTCAGTTGCTCGTTCGATAATGGGTAACCGTTTGTCAGAACTCGTATCCAACCCTAAAAAGGTAGTGATGTACACCGTAATATATCGAGACACAGCCCACAGAAACAACATATTAGTCGAGCCGGACTTCGTACTTGACAGTATGGTTTGCAAATTATCCAAAGAACAGGCTTCTACCCTCAATTTCATGTTGGTTGCCGACAGTGCCAACTACATGGTTGACACACTCGCGGTACCTATGATACCTCACCGTCCTGCATATGCATTTAATTACATTAATAAAAAAGACACAGCCCTTATATGGTACTCCCCAGGGGATTTCACGTGGGGTATCAGATATGACGGTCGAGACATGTTCTGGTACAATGTTGCCAATCCTTCAATACTCAACAGGTTTTGTCAGAGTCTGACAAAATGAAAAACGTATAAAACAAAATATGAAACGACTAATATTACTCTTTGCTGTATTAGCAACCTATATTTTTGCAGGAGCACAAACGTTCCATGCAATAGTGTTTTGTAACACAATAGACCGCAGTATCGGGCAAAGTATGAGTGTGGAGCTGGCTAATGTGTCTCGACACTTTGGAGTTCTTCAAAATCTTCTTGACGACGACTATCTATTCATAATAACCTCCATCGACGGTAACCGATGTACAGCGTCGAACATACAGTCGATAATCAATGAAATGAATGTCGGCCCCGACGACGTAGTCTTTACCTTTTATGGCGGGCATGGTTCTCATGCCCCCAATAACGCCAACGACCCCTGGCCTCAGTATTGCATGAATACCGGCGACCAAAGCAAGTGGCTACCCATGGCACTTGTCGACAAATGGGTAGCACAAAAAAATCCACGTTTGCGTATCACTATGGCTAATTGTTGCAATGTCGCACAAGAAGGCGTGACTATAAAACCTATGTGGGCAAACGACAGCAGGGCTACAAAACTCGATGGTTACGATGCGGCAGCATTTCGCAAACTATTCGGATACAAAGGAAGCGTAATGGTTACTTCGAGTAAACTTGGCCAATATTCATGGTGCAATCCATACGGCGGCATGTTTACCAACCAATTCTGGGCATCTATGGACAAAATAGGCAGGGGCAATATAAATCCAGACTGGAACTCGCTTATGACATCTGCCGGAAAAGAAATATCTGTAAATACCGACCGTGGTGTAGTACCTCAAACCCCTTATTACAAAATCAATATTCAATCTGGTAATGGCGGTAATGGCGGCGGCAATGCCCGAAGGGACAACAACAGACCACATGACAATTCATTGTCTGACATGCTGGCACGTCTTTTAGACAAATCCGTAGCACAAGATACACGACTGGCATTGATTCCTGACATATTATCAAAATTTTTCAACAGTTCATCCAAAGTTATAACTGTTGCCTCTGATATGTCTACCATGGTTGATTACGAGGATGCTTCAGACTTCTTGCACCGTATATGCCTCTCGCCGTATATTTCAGGCATATCACTACTGAACGACGATAAACAAAACTTAAAAGTACACGAACTCAGATAAATACAACACCTGATGAAGATAAAAATAATATTTTCGTTCTTGCTTATTGTTATTATCTCCGGCATAAAAACATATGCATCCGACAACGGCAAAGAACTTACAGAAAGCCAAAAAGAAATCTTGCGCGAACGAGTTATACAAAAAACTGAAGAATTCTTCAGCTCGTTGAGCAAGATGGTCGACAATACTCTTACACAAAATACACGGTCATATCACCAAAGCCAATTATTAAACCTATTTATGGGCAAAGGCGGGCCTTATAGTATAACCAACGAAGATAACGAGATTGAAGAATCTACAGGAGTAAAGATGTGGACATCAAGCATAAACTCTTCGGTAAAGAACAGCATGCTGCTGCGTAATTATATCAAGAGGTTATACAATCCCGAGACCGGAAGGTCGAAAATGAATTATACAAAGATAAAAATAGAGTCGGCCGATGCCGTCCGTGTCGATAATATCACTCGTGAAGGAGACCATTACGTATGCGTAGCCTACTTTTATCAAGATTTCTACGGTATACGTGACGGCAGGGTTGTTTACAAAGACCGTACGTGCAAAAGAATTAAGTGCTACATAAACCCTATCGACGTACCCGGTCTCGGCAAAGTCTTCGATGCTAAACTTGCCGACATTACTGTGGTATCCACGCAACCCATCTACTGACTATTATGGCAAAATTCACGTCCTTATGCCTTTTATTCTTGTTATGCGTAACTTCGTCATATGGGCAAGTGGTAACATCAAAAAACTCACTCAATTTCCTTTTTGCCCGCAACGTCAAGAGTATTGATGAACTTATCAACCGGTTCAACGGCACTGAATCTCACCCCGACATTGCGCCAGATTCACTGAGCCGTAGAAATAACATACTCTCCCTATTCAATCCTGACATAGACACCGGAGAGTTGACCAAAGATGAGTTCAAACACATTGTGATAGAATTCGTTACAGATGTCGAAAATTGGCCCGGGCGTCTCGACATCGCCAGTGATAATATATTCGTCGAGGTGCCTTGCGACTTCAAATTTGCAGACCGTCCATTCGAAGCCACATTACTTTTACGCCGAGAGACTACCCAACGAGGCTCATCGAGGTGGGCTATTGCAGGGGTCAAGGGGTTGCGCAAAGCTGGTTTCTATTCCAGTCGGTTTACCGGCATAAGTCCTGTTGACCACGAAATGGAGTTTGTCGGCTTCGCCGACCTATTCAACACCAATAAAAAGCTCATACCGAATGTAATGAGTCACAACCGTGGCACAGATGAGCTGTCACTGTTCCTCGGGCTTTCTCAAAGTCACGATTTCAAGTTCGTAGCAGTTCACAGGCTGCGGATTCATTTTCTCGACGTCCCAGGATATGTGTTCTCTATAAGTCAATCGCTCAAAGAATCAGACATGGGTGCTTGGATGATTGACCATATCGACAGGGCCGGTGATTTCAATAAATTAGAATATATCAACCAACTTTTCGGCTTAGGACAGTAAATATGAAAAAGCTACTCATTGTACTGATATTTGCCTTGACTACAATGGTGCAGTCTAAGGCACAGGTCTTCTACCACCGTGTAGACATAATGACCGGTAATCTTTATTCATTCGTTGCATCAAACCTGCTATCAGCAGGCTTGAACTACCTCTCACAAGACCGCCTGCTCGACACTTCTTTTGGGTATTCGGTGTACAGCAGTTCCTGCGATTATGGCTCCGTCAAGATGAAAGACTACAATCGCGTAGGCATTACCATGCGTGATTTGATTGCTGATAGTTCGTACGGTGTAAAACTTGGTTACCAAAGCTTCTATCCAGGAGTATTCAACTGGGGTATATACGGATCTGCACATTATAAAATCAACAGGTTAAAAATGGAATACTCGGAAATGTTAATGCCGCAGGATATCCACCGACTGCAACTGGGAGGTGGCGTATTACTGTCTTTTGGCTCAATCGACAGTGCGGCAAAAGCAGTTATTGAGGCAGGTATACGCTACAATATACCAGTAAGATACCGTGGGGCGTGGGGCAATGATGCCGCATCGGTTTTGAACAAGGGTATTACCAACCACTATTCAATCCGTTTCGGCGGTTTCGGCGTCCTACAAGGACTCGGTTTATTTGCCGAAATACCATTATATAATTTGGTTAAGGTAAATGATATATGTCCTGGTTTTTCGTTCCGACCTTTCTCATTCGGAATAACATACACCATAATGCCATGGAATTAAGAAAAACACTGTGCATAGCGATATCTGTAGCAATTGTCCAACTGTCATTTGGTCAAATACCTGTACCTGCTGCGGTAGAACAATTTTATAATGGGATGGAGCGGATGGTGGCGTGTAACTCGTCTGCCGAAATTTGCGAACTTGAAATGATTATGAACAAGTGTTTTTTCGGGCATGAAAACAGCGGCATGAACCTGCCGAATGATTTCAAGCACATAGATATCGACGCCGGGTCACCGTCGCATCAAAACGACATGCTCACATCTAACAACTATATCAACAAACTGAGTAAGTACATATATACCGACAAGAGTCTGAAGCCATATGTCAAGATAAGTTCGTATAGCAGAAAAACAGGTACCCTGCCGACTTTCGACAAAAAAATGAGTGCCGAAGACGCCTACGTCGAGACTATCGTAAGGAAGAAGTTTTCCTATAACACCGTATCAGGAACTGTACATAAAGAATTTACAGATACCGTCTATACACATGTGATACAAAACAAGATAAGTGTCATTGTCAATGGCATGGGTCCTGACGGTGGCGACAACAATCCGGAGTTATTAAAAGTCAGAGCAGCACAGGCTTATCAGGAAAAACGATATAATGATGCCTATAAGATTTTTCAAAGAATAATCGAACTCGACAGGCATGATTCAGAGCCCTTGTACAGGCTGGCTTTGATGACATATTATGGTAAAGGCTGCACTCCCGATAGGCGCAAAGGCGTCAGACTGATGCAAGAATCATCGTACAGGCATGGCTCATTCAGCTCCAAGGCTGACAATGTGCTGCGCAATTGGAAATACAAAAACGTACTCTGACACACCTCTATCGCCGTACTTTTTTCATTTCGTTGGGAGCAGCACCTGTAGCTTATCCTACAATTGTATCCACTATAATAACCGCTCGATTTAACATGGCTCCCATAGATTTTTTCAGAGAAATTATAGTAAAGATAGGCAATGTTCATAGAAATTTTGTAATTTTGCACTTTAATTCAAAGGAACAATCCTATGGGAGGTTTTTTCGGCGCAATTTCGCGCAAGCCTTGTGTAAATGAGGTTTTCTACGGTACAGATTATAACTCGCATCTTGGCACTAAACGTGCCGGAATGGTCACGTTTGACCGAGAATGGGGTTTTAACCGTAAGATTCACAGTATCGAGCGTGACTATTTCCGCTCGAAGTTCGAAGACGAACTCGACAGCTTTACCGGCAATGCCGGTATCGGTGTAATCAGCGATACCGACCCCCAGCCGATCCTGGTCAACTCGCACTTGGGACGCTATGCGGTGGTAACTGTGGCTAAAATCGGCAATCTTCGCGCACTTGCCGACGAACTGCTGGCTCAGAAAATGCACCTTAGCGAATTATCGGCAAACAATATCAACCAGACCGAAGTCGTAGCGCTGATGATCAATATGGGCTCGGACTTCGTAGACGGTATCAACCTTGTGTTCAGCAAAATCGAAGGCTCTTGCTCGATGCTGATACTTACCGAGGACGGTATTATCGCTGCCCGCGACTATCTCGGACGAACACCGGTGGTTATCGGCCGCAACGACGACGGATATGCCGTGACCGGCGAGAGCGGCGCGTTTGAAAACCTCGGTTACACTATCGAGCGCGACCTTGGCCCCGGCGAAATTGTGCGACTCCGCCCCGACGGAATGGAAGTGCTGCAAGAGCCTGCAAAGCACGAGCAAATATGCTCGTTCCTATGGGTTTACTACGGCTTCCCCACCAGCACATACGACGGCATCAATGTCGAGTCCATGCGCGAGGCCGTTGGCAAGGCTATGGGTAAAAAAGACGATACCGAAGCCGATAGCGTATGCGGCATCCCCGATTCGGGCGTTGGATGTGCTCTCGGCTACGCCGAAGGACACGGCATACCTTACCGCAGGGCCGTGCTAAAATATACACCCACATGGCCTCGTAGCTTTACCCCGGGAAATCAGTCGCGTCGCGACCTGGTAGCCCGTATGAAACTAATACCCAACGCCGCTCTGCTTAAAGACCAGAGGGTAGTATTCTGCGACGACTCTATTGTACGCGGCACCCAGCTCCGCGACAACGTGCAGACATTCTTCGAAGCCGGTGCCACCGAGGTACATGCCCGCATTTCGTGCCCGCCACTCATCTACGGTTGCCCCTTTATTGGCTTCACATCGTCGAAAAGCGACCTCGAGCTCATCACTCGCCGAATCATACAGGACTTCGAAGGCGACCATACAGCCAAGCTCGACCGCTATGCCACAGCAGGTACTCCCGAGTACGAAAACATGGTAAAAGAAATCGCCCGCCAGCTCGGCCTCAGCACCCTGCAGTTCAATAAAATGGAAGACCTTATCGCATCGATAGGCCTACCCAAAGAACGCATCTGCACCCACTGCTTCGACGGCAGCAGCTGCCACCCATGCCAAGCCTACTGCAAAAACAAAAAATAACCCCACCATACCAACCCCCTCAGGGCGAGCCTCCGGCCCGCCCTGAGTTGTTATTATACCGGGCCAGTCTTAGTCTTGGCCCTTTAATCTTTGCATAGAAAGCAAAAAAAATTCGTCAACATGAAACTTTTGGGGCAAAATCTGCACCTAATGAGTCAAAACAAACTAAATATGACAGCCCCACCAACAAATGAAAAGGATTTTGCCTCGCTCATAGAGCAGCACTCCGGAATCATAAATAAAGTCAGCTATTTCTATGCTACAGATAAGTTGCCGTTTGATGATATTCGCCAAGAAATCTATGTCAATATTTGGCTGGGATTAAAACAATTCCGTGGCAACAGCAAAATATCCACATGGATCTACCGTGTAGCAGTAAACTCGGCTCTCATGGCCTTGCGCTCGTCTAAATCAACAATCGATACTGTGCCACTTGATTTCAGCCTGCTTGACATTTCATCCGAGTTTGATGATACGCAAAAAGAGAATCTTCAAGTTTTGCATTCGCTGATTAATAGACTTGAAGATATAGAAAAAGCTATCATACTCCTGTGGCTCGATGAATACTCGTATGATGAAATAGCCGACACACTCGGACTTAAACGCAACACTGTTGCAGTTAAAATTCACCGAATCAAAGAAAAACTCTCAAAACAGCTATAATATGCAACTCGACGAATTAAAAAAAAGCATGTCAACACTTGAGCAAGTGCTCGCAAAGACAAACTCAGACATAAAGATTAATGTGTCAACGTCCCAAACGGCCAAAACCAAGCTACTCAAAAAATTCCGTCAGGGATTTATATCCTGCATCATACTTGCTATAGTTTTCACGGCAATGGCATTTGGTAACGTAGAAACACAATCGTTTCCCAACTATCTCAAAATAAGCATGGCTGTTTGCCTTGTCTTGGGGGCGGCATGGTATATCTTCATTTACTCTAAACTGAGCCGTATTGATGTTGCAACACTAAAACCTGCCAACTTATTTTCCAAAACGGCGAACATTAAACTCATGATGATTTCCGGAGAGGTGTTCTTCTTTGTTTGTCTCGTAGTCTTTTTCACACTCCTTTTCCAATCTTTCTGGAGTCATAACCAAATTGGTTTTTGGGCGATGGCTGCAACCCTGCTGTTTGCAATCATTTATGGCATTGCATATATGTGGCCGCAATACATAAAGCTGTTCCGCGACCTCAATTCCATAAAGGAATAAATCTTAATCCTGTATTGCAGGATGCGACAGGATATGATTGTCTTTGCAAACAAAAATCTTCAAATGACTCAACTGCAGAAGTATACTTGGCTGATTGATACCATTCGCCGGGCGGGGAAGATTTCTCACAAGGATTTGTCTGACCGCTGGGAGCGCAATAAGGATTTGAGCGCCTGCAAGATGTTTAAGAAGCGCGAAAAGTAAAAAAATAAGAAGAATATTAAGGGCTAACGAGACACAAAACTCGTTAGCCCTTAATTATTGTCGTTTATGTTCCTTACCAAGCTCCATGATATTTACCAAACAGATACAGTGTGAGCAGGGATAGCAGGCACATCGATATACTCACGATATATACAATCGCACGAAATTTGTTGTAGTACGCTTTGTCGTGCATCTTGCTGCCGGGTTTCCGGCGGCTAAGTGAAATATATACCCGCCCTAAGGGTATTATAGCCAAACCTACTCCCAATAGTAATGTTATGAAAAGTATCATGATTGCAGAGTTTTAGATAAGTATCTAAGAATAAAAACCATACAAGACATAAATTGTTTGTATGGCTTTATTTTTGTCCTAACCTCACTCCTGATGCTATCCTGCCGAGAGGCCGCCGTCGATGAGGTAGAGGCCGCCGGAGCAGAAGCTCGAACGGTCGGAGGCAAGGAAGTGCACAAGCTCGGCAACTTCGTCGGGTTCTCCGGCACGGCCTCGGGCATAATCGGCATTTTCGGCAGCCCACATCGATTCAACGCTCTCGCCGGTGCGCTCAGAAACCTCGTTGAAGAGCCTGTCGACGAGCGGTGTACGCACCGTTCCGGGGCATACGGCATTGACACGTACCCCTTTTGGCAGAAGGTCGAGAGTGAGACTTTTCACAATCTGTCCTAACGCCCCTTTGGTCATACCGTAGGCGAAGCTGGCCTTTTTGCCGGTCATCGACTGGTCCGAGGCATTGATTACCACAGTACCGCCGCCCGATGCTATAATTGCAGGAACTGCAGCCTTGAGGGTATGGAATGTGCCGTAAAGATTTGTCTTCACCACGAGGTCGAATTCTTCTTCGGGCGTATCGAGCATTGTATTTCGACGATGAATACCTGCGTTGCAGAATACACTCGTCAGACCGCCGAAAGCCTCTACAGCGGCATCTACCGCAGCCTGCACCTCGGCGGCATCGCGGGTATCGGCATGGCGGTATAGAGCGCCGGTTTCTGCGGCAAGGGCCTGCCCGGCCTCATCGTTGATATCGGCAAATGCCACCTGCCAGCCCTCGGCTACAAAGCGCCTCACAGCGGCAGCCCCGATACCGGTACTTCCGCCGGTGATAAATATAGTATTTTTCATTGCTTTTAGTCTATGGTTTAGAGCTTAGTTGATATAGAGCTTAGTTGAGAGTTTAGAGTTTAGACAATAGCTTCAGTCGACCCAACAGTTGGTAACTGCTAAACTCTAAACTAAGTTCTAAACTCTAAACTAAAAGAATCATCCAAACAAGCCAAAATCATCATCTCTCTTAGCGCCGAGGTGTTCGTAAGCCAGCTGAGTCACCTCGCGGCCTCGCGGTGTACGCTTGATAAAACCCTCTTTGATAAGATATGGCTCATATACCTCTTCTATCGTGCCCGGGTCCTCGCCAAGAGCAGTCGCAATAGTGGTAAGGCCCACCGGACCGCCTTTGAACTTGCGTATAATAGTATGAAGTATCTTATTGTCGATTTCATCGAGGCCGTAGCGGTCGATATTGAGTGCCTCGAGCGCATAGCGTGCAATACCAAGGTCGATAGAGCCGTTGCCCTTGACCTGGGCGAAATCACGCACACGGCGCAAGAGAGCGTTGGCAATACGGGGCGTGCCTCGGCTACGCATAGCGATTTCGTCGGCGGCATCATCGCTGCAGGCAACGCCGAGCAGCGATGCCGAACGCAATATGATACGACGCAGTACCGCGTGGTCATAATACTCAAGGTGACATTTGATGCCGAAGCGGGCACGCAGCGGCGAAGTCAGCAAGCCCGACCGTGTGGTCGCACCAACGAGGGTAAACGGACTGAGCGAAAGTTGCACGCTCCTGGCTCCGGGACCTTTGTCGATCATAATATCGATACGGTAGTCTTCCATGGCAGAGTAAAGGTACTCCTCTACCACAGGACTCAGGCGGTGTATCTCGTCGATAAACAGCACATCGTTTTCCTCAAGCGAGGTCAATATGCCGGCGAGGTCGCCGGGCTTGTCGAGTACCGGGCCGGATGTTATTTTAAGGCCTACACCAAGCTCGTTGGCAACGATACCGGCAAGGGTGGTTTTGCCAAGGCCGGGAGGGCCGAAAAGCAGGATATGGTCGAGAGCCTCGCTACGAAGCGTGGCGGCTTTTACAAACACTCGCAGGTTTTCGATAATCTTCTCCTGTCCGTTGAACGACTCAAAGCGCCCCGGACGGAGCGCTTTCTCGAAATCAGACTCAGAGCTGCCTACAGCCTGGCGACGTATGTCGAATTCTTCTTCTTCCAATTATTTTATTCCTTTTTTTAGGGGAGAGTTTTCCGGAAATTGAGAATGTAGAGTTTAGATTTTAGAATTATTGCGCCGAGGGTTTAAACCTAAACCTTAAAAATCTTCTTGTATATCAATTCAGGATTTATTGCAGTCATACACAAGTGGTCGCCACGGTGGCAAGGCTTGTTGCCAAAAACCGAACACGGCCTGCAGTCGAGAGGCAACTGTACGGTATCGGCATCGGTCTGTCGCCAGCCTTTGAAACCGCAATAGGGATGTGTCGCACCCCAAATGCTAAGCACCGGCGCACCGGCTATGGCAGCAAGATGCATATTGGCCGAATCCATGGTCACTACAATGTCGAGGTGATTGAGCAGGGCCAACTCAACGGCAAAACCGTAGCGTTTCCCCGCCAACGACACCGCACAGCTATATTCTGCGGCCCAGCGGCCAAGGACAGCCTGCTCCGACTCTCCGCCGCCGAACAGAAATACCCTGATGCGTTTACCGCCGTCGACATCCTGCTGAATTCGCGCCAATACCTTCTCCATCATTTCGGGCGGATACACCTTGCCCTCATGAGCGGCAAACGGAGCTATTCCTATCCACATCTCACCCTCCGGTTTTGGTGGTGTGATTGCGGCAAAAACCGCCGGGTCGGCCTTGCTACGGCCATTGTAGAGGCCGTTGAATTGGTCGGTCAGGGGCAGGCCTGCCTTAAAGAAAGCCTCGCGGTAACGGGCCCTCTGCGAAATCAAGGGCAACATCACCTTGTTGTGTCGGCGCGTGAGGGCACGCCGCTTGGCACGTGGCTTGAATATACGTGCCGAGGGCACGCCACGAAGCTTGAGCAACACCGCCAGCATCTTGGTGCGAAGCACATTGTGGAGGTCCACATAAATATCAGGATGACAACGGTCTACAAGCTCCGAAGCAAGTCGGCTCAAGCCCGCAATGCCATTGTAGTCTTTCTTAACATCAGCGCCGAGCACGGTAAGATTGGCCGGGGCATCGACAAATATCGATGTCATTGCCGGGCGTGTTACAAACACAAAGCGAGTCTGTGGATAACAACGGCATGCGCTATACACTACCGGCACTGTCATGGCCACGTCGCCCAAAGCCGAGAAGCGCGTCAACAGCACCGTGCGACCTTCCATATCACTTCTTATACAGTACCGGATTGGTATCGGTATCGTTGTACATCTTCATCTGTCGGTACACCTTCATATACTTGCGTCCGGCAGCAATATCGTCGAGAAGGGTGTCGATAGCCTCGGTAAGGTCGGCTCGCTGCTCGGTGAGTACTGCAAGTTTCGATGCACAGCGGTTGCGGTGCTCTGCCGAGGCATCGGTACGATCGACTTCAGCCTGCATATGATAAATCTTGAGAGCGAGAATCGACAGGCGGTCGAGAGCCCATGCCGGGCTTTCGGTGTTGATTGTCGCGTCGGCGGCCACTGCCACGTCCTTGTATGTGTCGCGGAAGTATGAATCAAGCTCCTCGACCATGTCGGTACGATCCTGATTCGACTTATCGATACGGCGTTTGAGCGCCAACGCTGCCAACGAGTCGATATCTGGGTCACGGATAATATCTTCGAGATGCCACTGCACGGCATCGATACGGTTTTTGGCATATAGTACGCCCTCTATGCTCGTCGGCTCGTAGGGCTGGCGGCTGGTTGCGTCTACATCATCGTCTATATGGTAGTCTGCAACACTCTGCTCGAAAATTGCGTAAGCTTTTTCTGCGAATTTCATTTTTATAAGGCGTTTAATCGGTTTGAGGCAAAGATAATGCTTTTTTTATATCTCTGCAAAATAACTTTCGACTTTATTACCGCAAATTATCAAAAAACGTACGGGGATTTGGCTCGACAAGAGCCCGGCTATCCGAGACAAGCCACCTATCACACACGGCCCGGGGCTGAGAGGATGTGATAGGCGAGTTGGTGGAAGAGTTCGTGTTCGTTCTGGCGCGAGCCTACACCTTTGCTCTTCACGTCGAAGTCGCGTATTGCACCGATAATTTCTACTATCTGCAGGGCATTGTAGCGGCTCATGCCGAGTTTTATACGCTTTAGCGCAAATGGTTTGCACCCTAGCGCGGCCATTAAGCCGGCATCGCTTCGGTCGGGGGTGTAGTATGCTACCAACAGGTCGGTAAAGAAGTTGAATATCGATGCTGTGGCCATTACGAGTGGCACTGCCTTTGGGTTGCTCTTGAAGTAGGCAAGTATGCGGAATACACGCCGTGGGTCGCGGGCGGCAATGGCATCTACGAGTTCGAAGCTATTGTATTCGCGGCTGACACCGATGTTGCGCTCTATAGCCTCGGGGGTAATCGACGCATTAGGCGGCAGCAAGGATGCCAGCTTATCGACCTCGTTGAATAGGCGGCTCAAATCCGTGCCGACAAAGTCGTGGAGCATCTCTACTGCCTTTTGATCGGCATTGAGACCTTTTTTACGTATATATTCGCTGATAAAAGCGGCAATATTCCAGTCGGCGATTTTCTTTGAGTCGAAAATCACTGCACCGCCTTTTTTAGCAGCGTCGAAGAGTTCTTTTCCTTTAAGGACAGCACCTCGGCTACATATAACCAGCACGGTAGTCGATACAGGGGCGGCAAGGTAATTTTTGAGTTTTGCAAGTTTGTCGGCACGTGCAGACTGGGCTTCTTTTACTATCACCACCTGTCGGTCGGCCATCATAGGCACTCCTCGGCACAGATTGATTATAGTCTCGGGCTCGGTCTCGGGGGCGTAGACTACGTATTGGTTGAATTCCTTGTCGGCCTCGGGCAGCAGGTTTTCGAAGTCTTTGGCGAGGGCATCGATAAAGTAGCCTTCTTCTCCATGGAGTATATATACAGGCGCTATCTCGCCTTTTTTAAGCGACTTGCGAATGTCTTCGAAACTTGTTGCAGGGGCTGCGGCCATGTGGGGTCTTAATTGTTTGCGAAATTATTCGTAAATTTACAAAAATTTTTCGACATGGCTGCAAAGACGCAATTAAATTTACCGGCTTACGATGTAGAACTTCGTCGCGATGAAGATTCGCGGCGTGGAGGGCTGGAGATATACGACCGTCTGCGCAGGAAATGGATAGCGTTGACCCCGGAGGAGTGGGTGCGGCAGCACTTTGTCAATTTCCTAATCACCCACCGCGCCTTTCCCGGCGAACTTATGGCAAACGAGGTGGCGCTGAAGCTCAACAACACCGCACGACGAGCCGACACGCTGGTCTACACCCGCTCGTTGAAGCCTCTGTGTGTTATAGAATACAAAGCCCCCGACATAGTACTGACTCAGAATGTTTTCGACCAGATTGCCCGCTACAACAGCGTAATCGAGGCCCCGTACCTGATTGTTAGCAACGGCATGCACCACTATTGCTGCCGCTATTCGGAAAGTGGCTACACATTTCTGCGAGAGATACCATGCTATAGCGATATGCTAGGGCTCTGATTTTAACATATGTTAAAAGCATTGAAAGATTTCCATTTCACGCCTTTTTAGAATAACTTTGTAAGCGCAAAACACTATTATCGTGTAGGATAATTACATTGCCTTGGCAATTTGACAGCCTCGCATCGCGCGGATGTCAAAAGCAATGGGACGGCTCTTTATCCATTTCGACAATCATATAACTGTGTCCCGTCTGCAGTAAATATCGTCGGCATCCAAAATGCCGGGCATATTTATGCAGTTATATGAACTCATTAATCACAACACTTCTTCTATTTTTCCCGCATTATAGTCGCTCGGTCAACCGTAGCGGCTCGGTGACGTATATACCCACTTTTCATATTTGAAAAGACCAAGATATCACTTAAACCATGACAACTTCAGCGGGCTCGAAAAGCCCGGCAGGTGCTGGGGCCGACATCCTTCAGCACCTTTCTTTTGCAATCTCAGACAGGGGCAGCAGACTATTAAAAACAGTTAATAGCCTGTGTGTTTCGTTTTTTTAAGCTATCTTTGCCCTGTTAAACCCGAAATTACAAAAATCTCAATATGAAACGCTTCCGCGCACTGTTGCTCGCACTCCTCACCACAATCGCTATTTTGCCCGCCGCGGCACAGTTCAGATACGCGCCTGTAGTCGGTGTGAATATCAGCGACCTTAAATTCAAGCAAGACCTTTTCGCCGTAAAGCAGTTGGTGGGATTCCAGCTCGGTGTTCAGGGCGAACTCATGTTCCCGGGTATCGGATTCGGTATGGACTTTGCTCTGCTGTACAATCAAATGGGTGCTAAAACAAACATCGGCAGCCGCCCCGTATGGGCTGTCGACGGTTTCGGAAACGAACGAGTAACTCTACACTCTCTTCAGATTCCTGTACATGTCCGTTTCAAATGGACTCGTATGAACGGCCTCGAAGACTATATCGCACCTTTCGTATACGGCGGTCCTGACTTCGGTATTCTCGTTGGCCACAGCCGCATCAAAGGAAATGACGATGTGAAAAACCCTTATAGGTATTCCGGAGGCGACCTCGGCCTTACTGCCGGCGGCGGTTTCGAATTATGGAAACGCTGGCAGGTGTCGCTACAGTACACATGGGGTATGACCTATCTGCTTAAAACACGAAAGCTCGACAACCTGAGCGCTCGCAACCGCCAGTGGGCTGTTCGCGTGGCTTACTTTTTCTAAGTTTAGTTGAGAGGTGAGAGTTTAGATATTAGCACTCATCTAAAAAGACATCCCAAATCCAAGATATAGCACCCGCTTGGCAGTAGTCTGCCAAGCGGGTGCTTTTTGTAACTACATAAATTTTATTTTGAGCAAAAACATATTAAGCCAACAGATTGTTTGCCTATGTGGTGTATTTGTGCTACATTTGCAGCAATTACACATGTATACTTGGAATTTTGCTCCCATACGGAAGCATTTTACAAACTGACTTAGAATACATTATGCTTGAACGTTTCTTAAAGCAAACCGGATTTGTTTCTTACGACGACTTCATGGAACATTTCGAACTGAAAGTGCCCGAAAATTTCAATTTCGGCTATGATGTCGTCGATGTGTGGGCTGAGCAGGCTCCAGATAAAGTATGCCTTACCTGGGCCAACGAACACGGCGACAGGCGCAGTTTTACCTTTGCCGACATCAAAGCCGAAACCGACTATACAGCTTCATTTTTAGCATCTTTAGGTATTGGCCGAGGCGACAGAGTGATGCTGATGCTAAAACGGCGCTACCAGTTCTGGTTTGCAATTATAGCCCTCCACAAACTGGGGGCTGTAGCCATACCCGCCACACACCTGCTGATGCCCCACGACATAGCATACCGCTGCAACAAAGCTCACATCAAAGCCATAATCGCTGCCGGAGAAGAGCAGATAACGGCGCACATCGATGCCGCCATGCCACAATGTCCCACGGTTGAAGCCCGCATTTCTACCGGCCCGAGCCTACCCGAAGGCTGGCTCGACTTCGACAGCGGCATCGAGGCCGCAGCGCCATTTGTACGCCCCGAAATTGTAAATACAAATACCGACATTTCGCTGCTCTACTTCACCTCGGGCACTACCGGCGAGCCCAAAATGGTGGCTCACGATTTCACTTATCCGCTCGGACACATTATCACAGCTTCGTGCTGGCACGACCTGCGCGAGACCGACCGACACCTCACCATTGCCGACACCGGCTGGGGCAAGGCGGTATGGGGCAAACTATACGGACAGTGGATTGCCGGGGCGGATGTTTTCGTTTACGACTACGATAAATTCGTGCCGGCCGACATTCTGCGCATTCTCTCCGACAACCATATAACTACATTTTGCGCACCACCGACGGTATTTCGATTCCTCATCCGCGAGGACGTGAGCCGCTACGATCTAAAGGCCTTGCGCCACTGCACAATAGCAGGCGAGGCTCTCAACCCCTCGGTATTCGAAGAATGGAAATGGCTCACAGGTCTAAGCCTTATGGAAGGCTTCGGTCAGACCGAAACCACCCTTACCATAGGCACCTACCCATGGGTAGAGCCTCGACCCGGTTCAATGGGCAAGAAGGGGCCGCTGTACGATATCGACCTGGTAGACCTCGAAGGAAATCCCGTGCCCGACGGCCACGAGGGCGAAATTGTGATACACATCGACCACAAGCGCCCCACCGGACTATTCCGCGAATACCTCGACGACCCCAATACTACAGCCCAAGCAATGCACGACGGACTATACCACACCGGCGACGTTGCGATTCGCGACCACGACGGATATTACTGGTTCGTAGGACGCACCGACGACGTAATCAAATCATCGGGCTACCGCATCGGCCCATTCGAGGTCGAAAGTGCATTGATGAAGCATCCGGCGGTGGTAGAATGTGCGATAACAGGTGTTCCCGACCAAATACGCGGCCAGATTATCAAGGCCACGATAGTACTGGCGGAGGAATACCGCGACAAGGACCGCGACGCTTTGGCAAAGGAGATACAGGATTTTGTAAAGCAGGCAACTGCTCCATACAAGTATCCGAGAATCGTAGAGTTTGTCGACGAACTGCCAAAGACCATTAGCGGCAAAATACGCCGTGTGGCACTGCGACAGACATACAAGAGCCGCAATAATCCCGATGTATAGGCCCTAAACCGCTTTTTAAAGCCCGATAACACATTAGCAAAAAACAAGTTGAGTTTGCGAAACTTTAATTTTTTGACTATATTTGCGGTTCGAAAAGAAAAACGACACTAACAACGATGAAAAGAACAAAGATAAGCGATATCTTCGACCCGGCGCTGATTGGCTCCGAGGTAGACGTGAAAGGCTGGGTTCGCACCCGCCGAGGCAACAAAAACGTACAGTTCGTGGCTCTCAACGATGGTTCGACGGTGCGCAATCTGCAGATTGTATTCGACCTCTCGCGTTTCAGCGACGAGGAACTCAAAGCCGTTACCACCGGCTCTTCGATACATGTGACCGGACAACTCGTTGAGTCTATGGGTAAAGGCCAGACATGCGAGGTACAGGCCGATACTCTCGAAATATACGGCACTGCCGACCCCGAGACCTACCCCCTGCAGAAGAAAGGACATACAATGGAGTTCCTGCGCGAAAAGGCTCACCTGCGTCCTCGTACCGCTACTTTCGGCGCTATCCTGCGCATCCGTAGCGCCCTCGCTTTCGCTATCCACAAGTTCTTCAACGACAAAGGTTTCTTCTATCTGCACACTCCTCTCATCACAGGCAGTGACTGCGAAGGCGCCGGCGCTATGTTCCAGGTAACAACCCTGCCACTCAACGACCTTCCACGCACCGAAGACGGCGCTATCGACTATAGCGAAGACTTCTTCGGCCGCCCAACCGCCCTCACTGTGAGCGGTCAGCTCGAAGGCGAGCTCGGCGCAACAGCCCTTGGTGCAATCTACACCTTCGGCCCCACATTCCGCGCAGAGCGTTCGTTTACCCCGCGCCACCTTTCAGAGTTCTGGATGATCGAGCCTGAAATGGCTTTCTACGATATCACCGACAATATGGACCTAGCCGAGGAATTCGTAAAATACTGCATACAGTATGTACTCGACCACTGCCGCGACGATATCGACTTCCTATCTGAGCACTTCGACCACGAACTCGTAGAGCGAATGGAGTTTGTTCTCCACAACGATTTCGTGCGCCTCACCTACACCGAGGGCATCGAAATCCTGAAAGCTTCGGGCCAGAAATTCGAAGTTCCCGTTGAATGGGGCATCGACCTCCAGAGCGAGCACGAGCGCTACCTGGTAGAGCAGCACTTCCGCAAGCCCGTTATCCTCACCGACTATCCCAAGGATATCAAGGCCTTCTATATGAAGCAAAACGACGACGGCCGCACCGTTCGCGCCATGGACGTTCTCTTCCCCAAAATCGGCGAAATCATCGGCGGTAGCGAGCGCGAAGCCGACTACAACAAACTCCTCGCTCGTATCGAAGAACTCAATATACCGATGAAAGATATGTGGTGGTACCTCGACACCCGCCGCTTCGGCACTGTGCCCCACTCGGGCTTCGGCCTCGGATTCGAGCGCCTGATGCTCTTCGTTACCGGCATGGCAAACATCCGCGACGTAATCCCCTTCCCCCGCACCCCCAACAACGCAGAATTCTAAGCTCCAATACAGTAAAAACGACAAAGCGCCACGGATTGCCGTGGCGCTTTATCGTTTTCGAAGAGCCTCTCTATTTTGTCACTCTAAAAAGCGGACAGCGGACAAGGTTGTCCGTTTTCGGACAATCGGCATCTTTGCTCCCACCTGATTTGCAGGCGCTTGCGTTTTTGGCACGATTATTACTTAATATATACAGAAACCAAATAAAGTACTACAATGAAGCATTTATCTCTATTCCTATTGTTCATCCTGTCGCTTGCAATTCACACGGTAAATGCAAGGGTTATAAAGGGACGAGTTTTTTCTGCTGTCGACACTACCGTTGTCGAGGGGGCGGATTGCAGGTTGTTGTCGGGCGATAAGCTGGTGAATTCATGGCGGTCGAATGTCGACGGCACTTTTGCCGTTGCAAGCGACGACAAGGGCACGCTCAAGCTCGAAGTAGTGAAGATTGGGTTTTCGACTACTGAGATTTTGATCAAAGGCGGCTCTAACGATGTAAACCTCGGCCAGGTATTCCTCGAAAAGAGTGTGGAGCTAAAAGAGGTATCCGTAACCGCCAACCAGGTGGTACAATCGCGAGGGCGCACAATCGTATACCCCTCGGCCTCGGAAGTAAAGGCATCGTCGACCTCGATAGAGCTGTTTCAAAAGCTCCCTATGCCCGGACTTGTCATCAATCCGATACACCAGACCATGTCGGTCGACGGCGGAGCGCCGTATATCCTCATCAACGGCAGGCCCGCATCGATGAGCGAGGTAAACAGCCTCTCGCCCAAGGACATTGAGAAAATAGAATTTTCACGTATTACTCCAGCCCGCTATGCCGACAAGGGCTGCCGCGGATTTATCGACATCATACTGAAAAAACGCGACGACGGCGGCAGCATCTACGCCTATGGCCGTAGCGCGGTCAACACCGCTTTTGTCGATGCAAATTTGAGAGCTTCGTACCACCAGGGACCCTCGCAATTCTCTTTATTCTACGTGCCTTCGTGGAGGAATTATCAAAGGGTATATGACAATGAAACAAGAAGTCTCATTGCCCCCGATTTTAAGATAGATCTCGAGAGCCACGACCGCAACCCCTTCAACTACTTCTTCAATAACATAAACTTTAAATATGACTACAGCCCGAGCCTGAACACACTGTTCTCGGCCACATTCTCAGCCTCTCCGAGCAGCAACAAAAGCCGTTCGATAGCCGATTATTCCGATTCCTACCTTGGCGAATACGACAGTTATAGCAAGACTAAGAGCAATGACTTCAGCCCCTCGCTCGATTTATTCTTCCGTCGCAATTTCAACGATAAAAACTCTATCGAAATACAGCTTGTGGGTACATTGAACTCGAGCAACTACATCCGCGACAACGACTACCTATATCCCGACGGCACGGAACAGACATACTCGACCAACGCCGACAGCCACCGCCGCTCGCTGATTTCAGAGATTAACTATACTCACACCTTCAGTGACAAGACACAGTTGTCGGGCGGATTCCAAAATACAATCTCGCACAGCAAGAACACCTACATTGACTCGAACTATAAGCCGATTCTGACCGAAAACAACAACTATATCTTTGCCAACCTTGGCCAGTCTATCGGCAGCAAGCTATATATGTCGCTTTCGACAGGCCTGAAAATGTATTGGATCGAAAACGACAATAACAAGCGTCATTTTATCCGCAACCTCTCGAGGGCGCAGCTAACGTGGTACATCAATCAGAAATGGGTGATGATGGGCGCTTTTGTCTACACACCTTCGATACCCTCGCTTTCGGCGCTTACCGATTATCCGCAACAGATATCTCCCTATTTCATATCTAATGGTAATCCCGACCTCAAAGTGTCAGAAAATTTCACTTACAACATCGGTGTCACCTACAGATACAAAAAATTCAATGCATCGTACTTTGCAGCATATGTCGACAATAAAAACAGTGTAATCAGTGATATAACCTATATGGGCGACCACTTGTTTTTATCACAGATGGTAAATGCACGTTACAACAGGACATTTGCCAATAGGATGTCATTTCAAATCAATGGTATATACGGCTTTGGCGCCAATCTGAACCTGAATCTCGACAGCTATCATACCGCGGGCAACGGCTGGTCGCACCACCTCACATCTTTCGACGCCAACTTCTCGGTGTGGTGGAACAAGGGACCGATTACCATTTCGTATTGGCGCACGATTCCCGGCAAATATCTCAGCGGGCACACAGCCGGCAAAGGCGAAAACGGCGATGCAATTCAGGTGCAGTACAAACCAAACAAGCATTGGACCTTGGGGGCAAGCTGGATGTATATGTTCGAAACAAAAGGCACGCAATACCCGGCATGGGACTACTCTCTTGTCAGCCCGAACTACCGCGAACGCTATATCAAAGACAACGGCAATATGGTAGTACTGTCGGCAGTATATACCGCCGATTTCGGCTCGATATTCCGCTCGGCACGCCGAAGCCTCAACAATTCAGACAACGGCTCATCGCTGCTGAAATTGTAACATAATCTGTCGGTTAGATAAACACATACGCAAAAATGCGGGCAAGGGGTTGACCTTGCCCGCATTTTTAGCGATTATGAAAGAAATTATTTGTTGGCAGATTCGAGGGTGCAGATGCTTACACGGTTCCAGCTTTCTTCTTCGAACATGTGTCCGATACCCTGACCTTCGGCCTGGATGCGGTCGGCTGAAATCTTATATTTCTTGATAAGGGCCTCTTTCACAGCCTCGGCACGGTTCTTGGCCAGGCGGATGTTGAAGTCGAGATTACCGTCCTGCGAAGCGTAACCCTTGATTACAACCTTCGAATCGGGATGATTCTTCATGTAATCGGCAATCATGGTTATATTAGGCATCTGGTCGGCAGTAATCTTATACGAACCGATGCGGAAGAATACGAATCGTACGGAATTGTACTCGTTGTTGACTTCCTTTACAACCTTCGGAGCCTGGTTGCGGCACGAATCAAGCTGAGTAGCGAGAGCGTCGGCCTTAGCCTGCCACTGGTTGGCATTTGCTACGCTTGCGTCGAGTGAGCCTCGAAGCTCGTTGATCTGTGAGTTGAGGGCATCGACCTGGGCTGCATCATACGGACGTACGCAGGGGAAACCGTCGCCAAAGCGGTAGTTTACGCTGGCAAGGAGATTGAAACTTGCCTGGTTGATGTTATAGCCGGTTACACTCTGCTTGAAGTCTCCGTTCATATTCCATATGATTGAAGGTTTAAGCGCGAAGGTAACATGCTCGCTGACATTGAAGTTGAAATTGAGGCCAACCTTCGTTGCGAAGTAGTTCCAGTCGTCAAGACCGTCGCTCTTGGCATAGTAGTCATGTCCCCAACCGGCACCCACAAGGGCTTCGATTGTAAACGGACGTATGCCACAGGGGTATCCACCGAATAGATTGAAGAGGTCGGCAGTACCGTATACGCCCACATAGGAGTTATCGAACGCCGTGCTCGAGTGAGCGTGGCCTCTCCACGACGAGGTATTCACGGCGAATAGACCTTCAACACCGGCACCGAATACCGGAGTAATCTGCTTGCCGATATGCAAGCCTGCAGCGCCGCGCATCGAGCCGAAGAATGCGTTATGGCTCATCGGGGTGGTAACACCACCGTCGAGACCGATTGTTACGTTGTCAAAGAATGAGGGTGACTCTACCACTTGCGCATTGGCGGCTGTGGTCAGCGATGCAAGGGCGATCGCTGCAATGAATGTCTTCTTCATAATATGAAATGTTTTTTCGTGTTTTAATATTTGAAACGTGTCGCAAGCGGAGCTTTTCAAGCGGCGCTTCACTATTCACAACAATATGCATCATATGAATGTTCAAAATACATGCTAAAGATAAAAATATCGTTACCTTTGCGGGGGATGTTTAGAACTTAGTTGATATTAGAACTTAGAACTTAGTTTAGAGTTTAGCAGTTACCAATTAGAAGTTCATTTAGGGTTGGGTTAGATGAAGCTATTATCTAAACTCTCAACTCTCAACTAAGTTCTAATCTCAAACTCTCAACTAAGCTCTAATAACAACTAAGCTCTAAAAAACTAAAAACATATCAAGTATGAATCAAAATGAACGACCGCGATTTGCCACACGTTTCGGCGTGATAGCCACCACAGTAGGCTCTGCTGTCGGCCTTGGCAACATATGGCGCTTTCCCTACGAGGCAGGCGCAAACGGTGGCGGGGCATTCCTGCTGCTATATATCATATTTGTGGCGGCAATAGGTGTGCCGGTAGTGTGTGCAGAGTTCATTATGGGACGATCGTCGAGGCTCAATATCTTCGGTGCATTCCGTTCGCTCGCTCCTCGCAGCGGCAAGGCGTGGGTCATTGTCGGGTGCCTGGGCATACTGTCGTCGATACTCATTCTGTCGTTTTACTCTGTTGTGGCCGGTTGGACACTCGAATACCTCTACGAATCTCTCGCAGGTAAGATCGACAACATGGGCGGTGTGTCGCGACAGACAGCTTTCGATACCTTTACCGCCGGGTGGGGATGCGTAGGCTGGACTTTGGTGGTGCTCGCTATCAACGCATTTGTATTGCTCGGCGGCGTACGAAAAGGCATCGAACGGGCAAGCAACATACTGATGCCCATCCTCTTTGCCATACTTATCATTTTGTGTGTCAACTCTCTCCTTCTGCCCAATGCGGCCGAGGGCCTGCACTTCCTCTTTGCACCCGACTTCGGCGCAATCGACAGCGGCGTGGTAATCAGCGCACTCGGCCAGGCATTTTTCTCGCTTTCGCTCGGCGTGGGCACTATGATGATCTACGGCAGCTACTTCGACGAGCGCACCCCTATCGTACGCAGCGCCGCTACAACCGCAGGTCTTGACACCTTGGTAGCCATAATGGCGGGCATACTCATATTCCCTGCCGTATTCTCGTTTGGCGGCAGCCCGGCAGCCGGTCCAAAACTCGTATTCGAAGTCCTTCCCGACATATTCGCGATGATGCCCGGCGGCAGCATCTGGGCCTCGGCATTCTTCTTGCTACTCGCCCTCGCCTCGATAACATCCACGATATCAATGAGCGAAATATGCGTGGCCTTCCTATGCGAACAATGGGGCATGAAGCGCCCCGTCGCTGTAGCCGTCAACGCCGTAGTAGCCATGGCCTTAGGCAGTGTATGCGCACTCTCATTCGGCCCTTTGGCGGGTATGAAAATATTTGGCATGAACACGTTCGACCTCTTCGACTATATCACCAGCAATATATTCATGCCCCTCAGCGGCATGTTGATAGCAATATTCACCGGCTGGGTGCTCAAGCGCAGCATTATCAACCACGAATTAGCGCCCGCACCCCGCGTACTTATCAATATCATAGTATTCTGTCTCCGCTTCGTGGCACCCGCCGCCATAGCCCTAATATTTATCAACGGCCTACTGTAAAAACTGACTACATACCCCGGTGGAGGACGTAAAAAACGGAGAGGATGCAGGTTATACTGCGTCCTCTCCGCTTGTATATGGTGGTGTGATTAGTCCTCTTTCTCGAGACCTACGTAGCTCTGCCAGATAGATCCGAGAACCATCTTGATGCAGTTTTCTACGATGTAAGCCTTAGAAACCTCTTCGTCGAGAAGGAATGAGCATTCCATTCTCACGTTTCCATCGCGAACGACTGCAGTCGGCATGTTGCGGCGGCAGTTGTGGCGGTTGGCCAAAAAATAAGGATCTTGCACGGGCTCGTAGCCGGGAGCGCCGGCGGCGTAGCTGAGGCGGTTGTTGTTGACGATAACGAAGATTACGACATCATGGCCGAAGTCTTCATCGGCAGACTGTACGATTACCATGTCGCCATCTTCGTCGATACGGGTAGAGATGTGGAGTTCGTCGAGATACTCGCGAATAAGTTTTTTGTCAACTGTCATAATATAGTTGTTTAGTTTATATGTCAAAAGTAAAGATAAAAAGGAAATACGCCAAAAGGATTACGCGGATTTAACATCAATTAACCCGCCTTATTCTATCGTTTCCTTTTCAAGGTCGCGGTATCCCGACCATACCGACGACATAACCGAGCGGAGGCAGTTGCGAAGATAATCGTCGGACACTTCCTCGGAGATATAGAACGAGTATTCGAATCTCACTTCCTGGCCGCGCACCACTGCTGTGGGGAAGTTGCGACGGCTATTGCTGCGGTTGGCCAGGTATAGCAGGTCGCCACCGGGATTATATCCATCAGCATTTGCGATGAAAGCCAGGCGGTTGGGGTCGGAAACGACTATCCATATGTTGACATTGTAGCCGAAGTCGTTGTCGGCCTCGAGAGTGATGCAGAGGTCGCCTTCGTCGTCGATTCTCGATGATACCCCGAGTTGGTCGATATATGTTCGTATTTGGTCTCGTGTCATGGTGAATGGTGTGTTAAAGTGATGCAAAAAGCAACTGTGAGTCAGAACTTATTCCTGGTTACGGCGAGCTTCTATTTCCTCGTCGGTAAGTTCGAAATAAATGAAACTGTCGAGAGGAAGGAAAATCGAGGGCTTAATCACATTTTCGAGCAGGTAGTGTGGCGACACCTCGGCATCGATGATAAATGTGCGGTCCATAACCACATCGCCGTCGCTGTCGATAAAGCATGCCGGTGTATGGCTGCGGCAGTTGTGACGGTTGGCCATCATGAGAAGGTCGCCTTCGGGATGATAGTCGAAAGCTCGGCTGCTGAACGATATCATCGTATCGTCGGTGATACTGATAAATGTGACAATCTGATATGGGAAGGTCTCTTCGTCGTAGAAACTAACTGCTATCTGGCCGTTGTCGAGTTCGGTATATTTAAGGTCGAGAATATCAAGCAATAGTTCGTTAAAAAATTATTCAT
>LUJM01000059.1 GCA_001689415.1 Bacteroidales bacterium M2
TAAGTGTCTTGGAATAACCTTAAAGTTACTGAAATTCAGCGACTTGACCAAATTTTAGTGTTCAATTTTATGCTAAACATCAGATTTTTAATGGATTAAACACCTGGCTCCTCGGAGCCGTTAACAAACTCTCAAAAAATAACCGAAGTATTGTTTTTAAGTAACTCGCAAAAATTAGCTGCGAGTTACATTGATTTTTTGTATAGACTAATTTTTAAGAGTTACTTTTATAGGCAAAGTTAAAGAAAAAACGCATATGCAGCAAAAAAAGTTTAAGGTAAAGATGCAAGGTAATTTAATTGACTGCATTGATGCAGAATAAGCGAGTATTTCACAGCAGAGTGAGTTTTTTTTGCAGCAATCAAAATTTTTGTTAATTTTGCGCTTGGAATACGCAAAAGTAAATCCGCATCACCGATATCCACATCAATGGACTACAGTATACTTGACTTTTTATGCCTCCTCGGCGCCGTAGGTCTTTTCCTCTACGGCATGAAAGTAATGAGCGAGGGGCTCCAGAAAGCCGCCGGCGACCGCCTGCGCAACATTCTCTCAGCTATGACGCGCAACCGCTTTGCGGGCCTGCTCACGGGTTGTGCGATAACCGCCCTGATTCAAAGTTCGTCGGCCTCGACGGTAATGGTGGTCAGCTTTGTAAATGCCGGCCTGATGTCGCTGTCGCAGTCTATGGCTGTAATATTCGGCGCCAACGTCGGTACTACATTCACCGCCTGGATCATAGCCTTATTCGGCTTCAAGGTCAGCATCTCGGCCTTCGTATTGCCTATTATCGGCCTCGCGGTAGTACTGCTGCTAATGAATAAGAGCAAGACCAAGAATATCGGCGAGTTCCTTATCGGCTTCTCGTTCTTGTTTATGGGTCTTGATATGATCAGCGCCTATGTACCTGACCTACAGAGCAATCCCGAGATGTTTGCCTACCTGAGGGAATATGCCTCAATGGGCTTCCGCTCGGTGCTGATTTTCTGCCTTGTGGGCCTTGTGCTTACCATGATTATCCAGTCGTCGGCAGCCACCTTCGCTATTGTGCTGATTATGTGCAGCAAAGGCTGGATTACCTTCGACCTTGCCTGTGCGCTGGTACTCGGCAGCAATATCGGTACGACCATTACCCCTATCCTTGCCTCGTTGAGCGGTAATGTTGCCGCCAAGCGAGCCTCGATGGGCCACCTGCTATTCAACCTCCTCGGCACTATATGGTGCGTGTGTATCTTTATCCCCTTTGCCGATTTCAACGCATGGCTCACCGAAGCCATTGGCCAGGGCGACCCCAATGCACTGTATAAATATGTGACAAATCTCGAGGCTACAGCCCCCGAAATCTATAATCACCTGTTCGACAACTCGCTGCCCGCGGGTCACGATGCACTCAAGAATATCGCCACAATGCAGATGAGTGTGTCGTTCGGCCTTTCGATTTTCCACACCACATTCAATATCGTCAACGTATTGGTGATGATATGGCTTACCAATGTATATGTGAAAATCGTTGAATGGATCGTACCTGCAAAGAACCGCGACGACGAGGAATTCACTCTCAAATTTATCTCCGGCGGTATGCTTTCGGCAGCCGAGCTCAACATCGCCCAGGCTGAGAAAGAAATCGCAGTCTATGCCGAGCGCGTCGGCCGCATGATCGATATGGCACAGACCCTGATCCACACCAAGGAAAAGAGCGAGGAATACAACACCCTGCTCTCGCGAGTTGAAAAATACGAGGATATTTCCGACCGCATGGAGCTGGAGATTGCCAACTACCTGAACCGCTGCGCCGAAGGCCGTCTGTCGAACGAAGGCAAGCTGCGCATCGCCGCCATGCTCAATATCATCAGCGAAATCGAGAGTATCGCCGACAGCTGCCTTGGCATCGGCAAAATCCTCAACCGCAAGATACAGAGCGGCGTAGAATTCAACGAGGAGATATACAAGAATATCGATGCGATGTACGTGTATGTCAAAGACGCTATGTCGATGATGACATCGCAGCTCGAGCATATCGAAAACGTAAGCGCCAAGTCGCTGCTCGACAGCTACAACAAAGAGCGCGAAATCAACAACTTCCGCAATGCCATTCGCGGTGGTAACGTAGAGAATATCAACAACAAGCACTACGAATACCAGGCCGGTATCTACTATATGGATATCATCGGCGACCTTGAGCGCACCGGTGACTACATCATCAATGTAATCGACACACTCCGCGACACCTTCGGCAAGCAGCCCAAGTAAGGCGCAGACACCAAACAGGCAGTAGACTATGAGCCTCATCGAGTACAAAGGAGTAGAAATTCTCCGCAACGAGCACGTAGCCCTCAAAGACGTGGACTGGCGTGTAGAGGCAGGCGAATTCATGTACCTTTTGGGCCGAGTTGGATCGGGCAAAACATCGCTGCTAAAAACCGTTTACGGCGAAGTTCCCGTCGCAAAAGGCGAGGCCAGGGTATTCGACTACGACCTCGTGAACCTGCGCCGCAGCGACATACCCTATCTGCGCAGGCGCATCGGCATCGTTTTCCAGGATTTCCAGTTGCTGACCGACCGCACGGCGTGGGATAATCTCGACTTTGTGCTTGCCGCTACCGGTTGGCGCGACAAGGATGAGCGCGATGCCCGCATCGACGAGGTGCTGCGCCGGGTAGGCATGCAGACCAAGGCCTTCAAGATGCCCCACCAGCTCAGCGGCGGCGAACAGCAGCGCATTGCCATTGCCCGCGCCCTGCTCAACAATCCGGGGCTTATCATCGCCGACGAGCCAACAGGAAACCTCGACCCCGACACCGGCACGCAGATTATGACCCACCTGCATCAGATTTCCGACACGGGCACAGCGGTAATCGTAGCCACACACAACCTGTCGTTTACCCGCTCCTTCCCCGGCAGGGTGCTTCGATGCGAGCGCAAACACCTGATGACACTTTAGACCCCTGATATAACACAAAAGAGCAAGCCGGCCGGCTTGCTCTTTTGTGTTACTATGTGCTTTATGTATTGTAAGTATATATATCTTGAAACTTGAATCTTTGGCTTAGGCCAACTTGAAATATCGGTTGTGGGGGAGGTACTTATCTTTCCCTATGGCAAATATCACACCTTAACGGTAGTCGGCGAAGCGCTCCTGGAGGCGTTTGCGAGCCATGAATATGCGGCTCTTTACAGTGCCGAGGGGAAGACCCATGTGGTCGGCGATTTCATTGTACTTGTAACCGGCAACGTGCATCGAGAACGGGATGCGGTATTCGTCGGAGAAAGAGTTGATAGCATCGGTGATTTCGCTTGCGCTGTAGCTATCTTCCGGCGAATCGATACCACTGTCCTGGCTGAGGTTGAGGTGGTAGAGATTGTCGGTAGTATCAACAACAGTGGCAGTGCGAACACCACGGCGGTAGTTGTTGATAAAGATATTGCGCATGATTGTAAATACCCAGCCTTTGAAGTTTGTTCCTTCTGAGTACTTTTCTTCGTTGTCGAGGGCCTTGAGGGTTGTGTCCTGGAGAAGATCGTATGCATCATCGCGATTAGAAGTCAGCATGTATGCAAAATTAAGGAGATTACCCTGAAGGTTCATTAAGTTGCTCTGAAATTTAACGCTTGCCATAGTGGTGAAGTTTTATGGGTTTAGATATTTTGTTTTTGTTTGATGACTCAAAATTACACCCAAATTCACACATTGCAAGTATTTTAATGTTAACAAATGTGAATTCAACAAAATCAACACTCAACACTTTGTAACGAATTTATTTTCAGTCATTTAAAGCCTTTGAAAATTGTTACACATTTGTTACATAGCTTTCAATGTTACCATTTTGTAACAGAAATGTGCTTTATTAGATTCCTTCAGGCGGTAGGAGCGATACAGCCCGGCACAGTGCTGTGACCGCTTATGTTCGACAATGCCTCGAGGCTCATTTCGAAAGCCTTGCTATATCGCCGGTGCATAGGGCTTTCACTTCCACTCCATGCCCGGGCGAGGACGCCCGACGCCACGGCAGTTTCGATTGCAGCGCGTAGCAGCCCCTCCGACACGGTATCGGGTACCTTGATTTCGAGCGTAATAACCTCGGGTATGGGTTTCTCGGCGATGTTAGAGTCGGTTACGATCGGCATCATCGCATATGCCAGGGCCGCGATAGTGTCGCGGGTTATCACTTTCAGCATCTCCTCGTGGCTGCGACCGAGGATTTCGGGGCGCTCTACGCCTGTAGACACAATTTCAGCGGCGCTGTGCGCATATACGCTTTCGAGGATTCTTGAGATTGAGAGAGATATCATAATAAGTAGGGATATTCAGTTAATGGCTTGA
>LUJM01000060.1 GCA_001689415.1 Bacteroidales bacterium M2
CCATGTGCGGTTAAGGTTCATCATAATTGTGTATGCCGATTCGTAGGCATCAGCGATGTCCGACATGAAATCAGGATGTATCGGATTGCACCTGTGGGAGTGTTCCGGATCATCGAAATTTATGACGCAGAACGTGGGTGGATTCTTACCGTAACTGTCGGCATGGTTGAGCATATGATTATACGCAATCAGCGATAAATCAGGGAATTTGTAGTCATACACATAAAGCCCGAACCCCTTTTCTATCTGCTGTTTGATGAAATTGTTGACCACCGCGAATGACTTGCCGGAGCCGGGAGTGCCGAGGACTATCGAGGCTCTGAAGGGGTTTACCACGTTTATCCAGCCTTTGTTCCACCGTTTTTTATAATAAAAGCGTGTGGGGAGGTTTACGGAATATTCATTCTCCATCAGCTTGGTCTCCTGCATGAACGATTCGTTTTCCTCGTTGAAGCGGTCGTCCATCATGTTGTTCTTCAGCAGGCGACTCATCCATACCCCTCCGAGCAGCAGGCAGACATATCCTGATATGGTGGTGAATATATAGGTGTAGTACCAACCGAGAGACACCATCCACCAATCGAGGAAAAACAGCACGGCACCAATAGAGATTATGAGCCATATCTGGCCCCATTTGATTTTCTCGTTCTTGACACCTTTGGTGCCGAAACACGAGAGGGCAAGCAGAAGGAGCGTCCACCATTTGGCGTTCCACGGATTGTGGAACAGGCTTCCGGCCTCGTCAAGACCGCGCAGTACCTTCAAGGTCTGCGGGTGGAACTCCCAGCCCGACACAAGGGGCTGGCAGAACCAGTAAATGTTTGCAACCATCACGGCGATGCTGACGCCACGGAGAAGATCCATGATTTTCGACAACGCCCTGAGGTCATCTTCCTGTTGTGACATAATAAATCTTGTGTTTGGAGTTTGACAAATTATAGTTTGGGGCCACGGCGTTTTTTCTTCCTGTGCCGCTGCATCTCGCGATAGAAGGCTTCCTCCTGCGGGTCGAATCCAGGTCCTGTCTGGAACAGGTCAAGACCGGGTAGCGTCGGAGCATCATCGTAAGCGGAAGAATTGCCCTGCCGTGTCTGGGATTGAGGCTGGCTGAACGGCTGACTTTGTGAGGCGGCCGAACCGCTGCCTGTCGTGTTTTGTCCTCCGTTTGTTGTGCTGGACTGTGAATTGCCGGATTGACTGTTGTCCTGTTGTGGCTGTCGGGTATCAGATGTTGATTGCATATCCGGCTGTGGCTGTTCCTGCTGAATATCGGGTGCAACGGGCATAACCGATGGCTTTTCTCCGGCGGTGAACCACTTTTCAAGTGAGTTGGCTGAGAACTCCTTGCCCAGACGCGAACCGTTGAGAACCGTTCCTGTATTGTGGTCTATGAATGTCGCGCCGTATATGCGCCCGGTATCGGTATAGCGCAGTATCAGGTCGATGTTCCGCTCCTTGAGTTTGGCGATGAAATCGTCCTTGCCCGAAGATTCCGCCATTGCCTCCGAAACAGCTTGCTTGGTCGGATGGATGTTGATTTTGTCTTTCGCCCTCTCCATTCTTCCGTCTATCGCCGTGCGGCTGGCGAACTTGCCGAGGCGCGGCGCCTTGAACGGCGATGCGATGGTCTTGCCGTCGTCGTCAGTAGCGAAATACACCAGACCGTGATACTCCCTGCCGTTGACCCTGCCGTCGGTCTGCTCACACCTGATGTTATACAGACCGAGTATGGCGTTATACTCGCCGATGGTCTGGAACTTGTAGCGCATACCGACCATCTTGACCGTGCTGGCAACCTGTCGCTTGATGTCACCTGACGGATCAATCTTCTTGATGGGCATATCGGGAGTGATTTTCTGACGCTCAGCGATATGCAGCCCGTACTTCCTCTCCAGCTCCCGTGTTATCTCCTTGCTACGGTAGAAATTATTTTTGTCAGAGATACAGGAACCGTCGGGACGGACGCGGAGAGCCACGATATGTATGTGATGGCGGTCGATGTCTTCGTGTTTCACAATGAGGTATGGCATCTCCGAGAACCCCATCTTTTCCATATACTCGTGGGCAAGTTGCGTGTACTGCATCTCGCTCAGATGGTCGTCAGGATGGGGATTGAGGGAAATGTGCATCATAGTTTTCTCGGCTCTGGTATGCTGGGGCATCCACCGCTTGAAATCCTCGAAAGCCCGGTGTATGTCAATATTGCCGGAACCGTCATTGTAGATTTTGTTGGTGTCGAGGACACGACCCTTCTCCTTGTTTATCTTCTCGCCGTTATATACAATCGCTCCGTATAGTGAGCTGCCTAAAGAGATTTTTGCAACCATCGGACATCGAACTCTTTGGCGAGTGCGACAATCTCGCGGTTAGTTTTCACAAGTTCTATGGTAATCTGCTCCAGACGGTATAGTGCGCTCATGGCTTTCTTCTCGGTGAAATTCTCCCGCAGCGTCCTTACAAGAGTGTCGTAATCCACCACCAACGTGCGGTAATGAGAATTGAGAGAGGATAGCTTGTCAATGAAAATCCGTGTGTTTTCATCGACCACAAAAACCTTGAAAGGCTTTCCGAGTAGAACACTTTTTATAAAAGCCGCTTTGTTGATGGCGCCCGATTTATCGAACAGGGAGAGGAATACCGTGTTCTCCGCCGCGTCGAATCTCACGACGTAGCGGTGGACAGACGGATTTATCTTGTGAGGCCGTCCGCCTTGATTAAAGTTCTGTTTCATTTCTGGGATAAAATTTAGTGGGTGGTGTGGGATTGCCAACCGCAGGTTTCATCGTGGGTATTTCGACTTTGGAGAAATACCGGCTCCATGCAATGGCAAGGGTTTCGGGGCACAATCTTGGTTACAAGTGCCTCGGAACATACCTTGCCATGCACGTTTGTGCATCTGAACTGATAATGAGAATAGTGTAATCGGAACCCGCCTTGAATGTTGTACGCAATGTGTACGCAAACAGTGGCGGGACATAATATCGGTGCCGATTCATACCGATATTATAATGGTGCGCAGTCCTTGAAACGGCGGTCTATGAGAAAACGACCGTGTGTGTCGGCTCCCGCAGATATAACAATTCGGCGGGGTCGTTAAGTTTTTACCGTGAAAAAAGTGGGGAAAAGTTGGGCAACTTTGCAGAAAGGTTGGGAAGTGCCTGACAATCAGAAATCTTTTCTGACACAGCCGTCGTTCTACTTGCACAGAGGCTCAAATGCCGGAGGCGACAACGCCGAGACATTCGGGCGTTCAGACAAATGACCGTTCAAAGGTTCAATCAAATGTTTGTAGGTGTGTACGAACCTTTGTTTGCTTGTTTGTTTGAGCAATCAATCAAATGTTTGTTTGAATATCCGTTCTAACGCTCGTTTGAACAATCAATCAAACAATCAATCAAATGTCCGTTTGAGCATACGTTCTAACGCTTGTTTGAGCAATCAATCAAACGATCAATCAAATGTTTGTTTGATCATACGTTCTAACAATCATTTGAACAAACATTCAAACAAATATTCTAATGCCCCGTCTGTAAACAAGCCGATTCACGGAAACGGGGCAGCCTGACCCGGACACGGTTATCAAGCCGGGCGGAGAATGGTGGCGACACCAGATCAATTCAATTTCCAAATTTAATCCCATCCAATTATGAGCGATACAATCTATGTCGCCTTCGCTACCCAGAAGGGTGGCGCGGGCAAGTCCACCCTGACCGCTCTTGTGGCGAGTTATCTCCGCTACGTTGAAGGGGTGGAAGTCGCGGTCATAGACTGCGACAACACACAACACTCGATGAATGTCTATCGGGAACACGACCTGCTGGTTACAAACGAGAATCCCCGTCTCAAGCGCATCATGCACAAGTTCTACCTTACCCACAAAATCAAGCCTTATCAAATTCTTATGACCTCGCCGGGCGACGCGGTGAAAGTGGCGGAGGATTTTATAAAGGCGGGTAACAATCCGAAAGTGGTATTTTTCGACATCACGGGAACCATAAACAACCGTGATATTGTAACCCTAATCGCCAAGATGCACTACATCTTCGTGCCGATAACGACCGAAACCGGGGAAATGGCAAGTTCAATTTCATTCGCCAACAATGTCTATAACCGGATGATCACAACCGGCCAGTCAAGCATCCGGGAGATGCGCCTTGTCTGGAACAAGGTCAACTCACGCGACAAGCCCCGCCTGTGCGAGATTATCGACAACTACATGGAGAAACTGGGACTAAGCTCCCTCGACACCGTGCTTGTCAAAAGCAATAAATTCGAGAAGGACGGTATGGAGACCGGCAACGGGGCGATATTCCGCTCCACGATGCTCCCTCCCGACAAGCGTCTTCTGAAAGGTTCCAACCTTGAAGAACTGGTGAAGGAAATCCGTTCAATTATTAAGGTTTAGGCGTATGGCAAAGAAAAAGACCGATGAATTTGACGCCGACGGCTTCATCGAATCTGTAAGGGCTTCGTCCGTGCCGACATATCACACAGCTGCGGACAGTCAGGCACCAAATGCACCTCCTATAAAGGAGGACATAAGCCCAAGCCCCGAAACGTATGATGATTACGATGCTGAACGGGAGGCGAGATATTCTGAACTCAACATGACCGCAGATGAGATTGACTTCATAAAGAAATTCATCGCCGACGGCAGGTTCCGCAGGGTATCGCGCAACGGCAGGCAGGTTTTCATCAGGGAGCGGCACCTCTCCATGATCCTCGGCATACTCGGTATGCTCGATGAGGAAGCCAACATCTCAACCTATATAGATAAGGTGCTTACCGAACATTTCAGAAAATACTATCCCATCATTCAGGGCATATCCAAGAAATGCCCCTCAAAAATTCTATAATAAATGGTACATACAAAATTCTGTGACCTCCGTACCTGCAATAAGATGAAGGGTGCGGAACCGACCATAGCCCCTGACAACAAGAAAGTCAGGGCATATTCGGACAACTATCTGGCTCCGTCGAATGTCGGGGCGCGCAAGGGGATATTCGTTCCCCGCGAGCTGGTTAACAAGCTCTCCAAACTGGTATCCCTTTACGATGTCGAGGGTTTGACAATCGGTGCCTACGTCACCAACATCCTTGTCCGCCACCTTGTGGAAAACCGGGATGTAATCAACGAACTGTCCTCGCTGGGCGAGAAAACCGTGGAGCTATGACAGGCACTTCACTTTTCCTGCTCGGTGTGGTGGCTCTCTCAAATATCGGATTTTTAGCGTATCTCCTGCTTGACCGCAACAGGAAGATGCGTCCTCCGGCTGACAAACCGCCTGAAGATGCTCCCGCAGAGGATCCGCTCCCTCCGGCACCTGATACACCGACACCACGGTCGATGGTCGGCAAAAGCAAGTTCAACATAGATGATGAGCTTGAATCGCGCATAGACCGTCTGGTTGACAACGCTTTTGACCGCAACATACGCCGCATAAAACTGACTATGCTGGGCGATGTGCACCTGAACGATGTTGAGTTTGGCGATGAAAGCTCGGCAACGACAGCCGCCCCGACCGGGAATGAGATTCGGAAGGACAATCCTCCGATGCAGGAACAGCCCGTGAAAAATGCTCGCATGACACCGGAACAGGAAATGTCGGCGTTTGAGGATGTCCGCATCGAGGATGTGGAGCCGGATACTGTTTCAGCTCCGTCAGCGACAGGGGCGACGATGGAGGATATTGAGGAATCCATCAGTACAGCCGTCGATCCCGATGCCACTCCCGAAGATAAGGCAAAAGCCGGAAAGGTGCTTGAACCTCTCATGGATACCAACCTTATGGAAGGTCTTATGTCATACGAGGAAATCTACAAGGGCATACAGTCCTGTATGACTGAGCTGCTACGGGAGAATATCGCCGACAAACAGGCCCGGAAGCCTGACGGAAAGGGAAAGAAAGCTCAATCCGTTAAAAATCCAGCCCCGGAGAAACACACCTCCACTTTCAAAATCGCTGCCAACATAGATGATTTTGACCCTGCCGATTTATTGAGATAACCGGCAAAAAACACTAATCCGCGTCCGCAAGGACAAAATCCAAACTCAATTTATCAACCCGAAGTGTGGGCTGCTCCCGACTGTGGAGCTGTCGGGGGCTGCCTGTGCTTCAGAAACTGAAACAAAAAACATGAAAGAAACAATCAAGAATCTCAAAAACAGGTATCTGATTTTCAAATGCCGCCTTATGGTGGCGATCCTCGCCGGATTTCTCGGCGGACTGAGGGCTGCCGCTGCCGGTAACGGCATGGCGGGTATCAACGAGGCTACCTCTATGGTAACTTCATATTTCGACCCCGGCACTAAGCTGGTGTACGCCATTGGTGCCGTAGTGGGTCTTATCGGTGGCATCAAGGTCTATTCCAAGTGGTCGAGCGGAGACCCCGATACCAGCAAGACCGCCGCGTCGTGGTTTGGCGCGTGCATCTTCCTCATCGTCGCAGCCACTATCCTGCGCTCGTTCTTCCTCTAATCATATGAGCCAATGGCCGAGTATGCTATAAACAAGGGCATAGGACGGTCGGTGGAATACAAGGGTCTGAAGGCGCAGTACCTGTTCATCTTCGCAGGGGGACTGCTCGCCCTGTTCGTGGTGTTCGTCATCATGTATATAGCGGGCATATCCCAATGGATCTGCATCGGGTTCGGCGTTACTGCCGCCTCAGCCCTTGTCTGGCTCACCTTCCATCTTAATACAAAATACGGCGAATACGGTCTGATGAAACTCTCGGCTGTGAAATATCATCCCCGGTATATCATCAACCGTCTGCGCCTGAACCGCCTAATCAGAGTAAGAAAACAATGAGAAATACACTAAAAGCCACGACGCTGGAATCGAAGCTGCCATTGTTGGCGGTGGAACACGGCTGCATCATATCGAAGGATGCCGACATAACCGTCGCTTTCGAGGTTGCCCTGCCGGAGCTGTTCACTGTAACCTCTGCCGAATATGAGGCTATGCACGGCGCATGGTGCAAGGCAATCAAGGTGTTGCCGCACTACTCGGTGGTGCATAAGCAGGACTGGTTCATCAGTGAACGCTACAAGCCGGAATTACAGAAGGATGATTTGTCTTTTCTTGACAGGAGCTTTGAACGCCATTTCAATGAGCGTCCGTATCTTTCACACAGATGCTATCTGTTCCTGACAAAAACGACGAAAGAACGAGCGCGTCAGCAGAGCAACTTTTCAACGCTCTGCCGAGGTCGCCTTACACCGAAAGAACTGAATCACGAAATGGTGGTGAAGTTCATGGAGAGTGTCGAGCAGTTTGAGCGAATCATCAACGACACCGGCTATATCAGACTGCGCCGCCTGACAGATGATGAGATTGTCGGCACCGACGACAAATCCGGGCTTATCGAACGATATATGTCGCTTACTATGGAGGATGTTACCTGTCTGGAGGACATAGACCTTTCGGCACGACAAATGCGTATCGGCGACAAGATGCTGTGTCTGCACACGCTGTCAGACACGGACGATCTTCCGGCAAAGGTCAGCACCGACAACCGATATGAAAGGTTATCGACTGACCGGAGCGACTGCCGCCTTTCGTTTGCCAGTCCCGTCGGGTTGCTGTTACCATGCAATCATATCTACAACCAGTATATCCTGATTGACGACCATGACGAGAATCTGGCGAAGTTTGAAAAGACAGCCCGAAATATGAACTCGTTGAGCCGCTACTCACGCTCAAACGCCATCAATAAGGAGTGGATTGACCGCTATCTCAATGAGGCACACTCCTACGGACTGACCTCGGTCCGGGCCCATTTCAATGTTATGGCATGGAGCGATGATACCGAGGAACTGCGGCGCATCAAGAATGATGTCGGCGGTCAGTTGGCGACAATGGGTTGTATGCCCCGGCACAATACCATTGATTGCCCGACGCTGTTCTGGGCGGCTATGCCCGGTAACGAGGCAGATTTTCCAGCCGAGGAAAGTTTCTACACTTTCATTGAACCTGCCGTCTGCTTCTTCACTGCCGAGACAAATTATCGTTCATCGTTGTCCCCATTCGGTATCAAAATGGTTGACCGCCTTACTGGTAAACCTATCCACTTGGATATTAGCGATGAGCCGATGAAGCGTGGTATCACCACTAACCGCAACAAGTTCATACTTGGGCCGTCGGGTAGCGGAAAGTCATTCTTCACCAACCACCTCGTGCGCCAGTATTACGAGCAAAACACCCATATTCTGCTGATAGATACCGGCAACTCCTATGAAGGTTTGTGCAATCTTATCCACAACCGTACCCACGGCGAGGACGGTATCTATTACACCTACACGGAGGATAACCCAATATCTTTCAATCCATTTCTACACGGACGACGGTGTTTTCGATGTGGAGAAGAAAGACTCTATCAAGACGCTGCTCCTTACGCTCTGGAAGTCAGAGGACGACAGAGTTACCAAAGACGGAAAGCGGCGAACTTGGGCTCTGCGTTGTCGATGTTCCTTGACAGGATGAGGACCGATAAAAATATCGTACCATGTTTCAACTCGTTTCTACGAGTTTATGCGCGATGAATATCGTGCATGAAATGGCACAGCGTCCCATTCCCATCTACAAGCAGGATTTCGATGTAGATAATTTCCTGACAACCCTGCGCCAGTATTACCACGGAGGCCGGTATGATTTCCTGCTCAATTCCAAAGAAAACATTGACTTGCTCAACAAGCTGTTTGTGGTCTTTGAAATTGACGCGGTGAAGGATAACAAAGAATTATTCCCTGTGGTCACTATCATCATTATGGAGGCCTTCATTAACAAAATGAGGCGGTTGAAAGGTATCCGCAAGATGATGGTGGTGGAAGAAGCGTGGAAGGCTCTTTCTTCGGCGAATATGGCTGAATATCTGAGATATATGTTCAAGACCGTCCGAAAGTATTTCGGCGAGGCGGTTGTGGTAACGCAGGAGGTTGACGACATAATATCGTCGCCGATTGTCAAGGAAACCATCATCAACAACTCTGACTGCAAGATACTTCTCGACCAGAGAAAGTATATGAACCGCTTTGACCAGATACAGGAACTGTTGGGTCTGACGGACAAGGAGAAAGCGCAGATACTCAGTATCAATATGGCAATCAATCCTAACCGCCTGTATAAAGAGGTTTGGATTGGTCTTGGCGGAACGCAGTCAGCCGTATATGCTACGGAGGTATCTACCGAAGAATATTTATGTTACACCACCGAGGAAACGGAGAAGATTCAGGTACTGAACAAAGCCGCTCAACTCGGTGGCAGCATCGAGGCGGCGATAAAGATGCTTGCCAACGAGAGAAAGGAGGGTGCCACATGAAGATACCCAAAGTGTTCCACCCTATACTCGGAGTGCTGACAGGAACAATCCTATTTCTCGCCGGGATAGCGGTGTTGTCCGCAGTATTCGTGGCGACATATAAGCTGGTGCTATATGCCAGACCGTATGTTGTGGAGACCTTTTCAAACTTAGTCAATTATCTCTCACAATGGATGCCGTTATGAAAGTCCTTTATGTGCTATGGGTGATACTGGCGAGTATGGCAGTCGCCTTCATCGCCGCTATTACCTTCCCCTTGCTCCTGCTTTACATCGGAGTGAGAATAATCGGAGGCATGGTCTCCAAAATCAGATAACCACAAAAATATGATTAAAATAGAAATGCCCCTTCAAACCAAAGGTCGGTTGATTGCTGACCCTCGTTTTCAGCTTCTCGGTGAATGGGAAAGCTGTGAGGGCGCGCCTCACGATATTGAAATATCGGAACACGGTGGCCGCTTCTTTATCTTCTTCGGAGCCAACTATAATTCCGAGTTAGTAGAAAAATCGGAAATGTATCCTCTCCACTACGACAGGGAAAACGATGTATTCCACTTTTTCAAACGTGGAATACGGACAGAACTCCTGCCGGATCCGGACGGTTCGTTCCTCACAATCTATCCGAATGATTCTTATAAGAGGAAAGACGGCTCTTTTGAGGATTATTCAATGCACCTCACCGAGTGAATCCACACAATCAATAATCGCTATGGCTTTTGCCAAAGCAAAAATCCAAAGTCAAAATGAAACAACTGAAATTTCTATTTCCCCTTATCGCCCTGTGCCTACTGTTAGGTACGGGTAGGGCAAACGCCCAGTGGACGGTCATAGACCCGTCGAACATCGCCCAATCCATCGTAAATTCCTCAAAATCACTTGTGCAGGAATCAACGACCGCTCAAAATATGATTAACAACTTCAAGGAGACGGTCAAGATTTATCAGCAGGCGAAAAAGTATTACGATGCCCTGCAATCGGTAAATAACCTTGTCCGCGATGCCCGCAAGGTGCAGCAGACAGTCCTGATGTTAGGCGATATATCAGGCTACTATGTCAACAACTTCAAGAAGATGCTGACAGATCCGAATTTCACCAGCGCGGAACTCTCGGCAATAGCCTCCGGCTACACCCGGATTCTTGAAGAAGCCAACGGAGTATTGGGCGACTTGAAACAGGTGGTCAATATCACAACGCTCAGCATGACTGACAAAGACCGTATGGATGTCGTTGATAATTGCCACAAAGAGATGAAGCGTCTGAAGAACTTGACGGCATACTTCACCAACAAAAATATTTCCGTATCATACCTTAGAGCCAAGAAGAAAGCCGATACCCAGCGCGTCATAAGTCTCTATGGCGATGGCTCTGAAAAATACTGGTGATGCCTATGCTTTGCGCTATTGATTTCTCCAACCTCCACTCCATACTCCGGTCTCTGTATGATGAGATGATGCCCCTCTGCGGCGACATGGCTGGAGTGGCCCAGGGCATAGCCGGATTAGGCGCGTTGTTCTTTGTCGCCTACCGAATATGGCAGGCACTCGCAAGAGCCGAACCGATAGATGTGTTCCCGCTGCTTCGCCCGTTTGTAATCGGATTCTGCATCATGTTCTTTCCCACGGTCGTACTCGGTACCATCAATTCCGTTATGTCGCCAATTGTGCAAGGCACCGCCTCGATGCTCGAAGGCCAGACTCTTGACATGAAGAAGTACCGGGAGGAAAAGGACAGGCTGGAATACGAACAGATGATGAACGACCCATCAACCGCTTACCTCGTGGACGACGCCGAGTTTGACAGGCAGATTGATGAGTTGGGTGTGACGGAGATTGGCACCGCCGCCGGAATGTATATCGAGAGAGGTATGTACAAAGTGAAAAAGGCAATCCAGAATTTCTTCAGGGAATTATTGGAGATGCTCTTTCAGGCTGCCTCGCTCACGATAGACACGATAAGGACATTCTTCCTGATAGTGTTGGCGATACTCGGACCGATTTCCTTTGCCATATCAGTCTGGGACGGATTCCAAAACACTCTCGTCCAATGGATATGCCGCTACATTCAGACATATCTGTGGCTACCGGTCGCGGATTTGTTCTCCACAATCCTTGCGAAAATCCAAGTCCTGATGTTGCAGAACGACATTTCGGAACTGACTAATAATCCGAATGTTGACCTTGACGGGAGTAACACCGCTTATTGTATATTTATGGTGATTGGCATAATCGGCTACTTCACAATCCCCACTGTGGCAGGATGGATCATACAAGCCGGAGGCATGGGCAGTTACAACCGTTCCATCAACAACACCGCAATGACCGGAGGCTCGTGGGCCGGAAGTGTCGCAGGTGGCGTGGCCGGCAATGTCGCAGGGCGCGTCGGCAAACTCCTTAAATAGTATTCTGACACTATTCAAACACTGATTAAATGGAATTTAAGTCATTAAAAAACATCGAGACCTCTTTTCGGCAGATAAGGCTTTTCGGCATAATCATGGTGTCGCTCTGCGCTTTCATCGCAATCGGCTCCGTGGTGCTGTCGCTGAATTTCGCCGAAAAGCAGCGCGAGAAAATCTATGTCCTCGACAACGGCAAGTCGCTTATGCTCGCCTTGTCCCAGGACATGGAGCAGAACAGACCGGCGGAGGCGCGGGAACACGTGCGCCGCTTCCACGAACTGTTCTTCACCCTGTCGCCCGACAAGTCGGCGATTGAACACAACATCAACCGCGCCATGTCACTGGCCGACAGGAGTGCCTACAATTATTACTCCGATTATGTGGAGAAAGGATACTACAACCGCATCATCGCCGGAAACATCACACAGGTGCTTCAGGTGGATAGCATAGTCGCCGATTTCAACGACTATCCCTATCAGGTTAGAACCTATGCACGGCAGATGATTATCCGTCAGAGCAACGTGACCGAAAGGTCGCTGATTACACAATGCCGACTTTCTAATGTGTCGCGCTCCGACGACAATCCCAACGGCTTCATGATCGAGGGTCTGACAATCTTGGAGAACAAAGATTTGATAACCACAAAAAGAAACTTATCCCAATGAGCATAAAACAGAAAATCAACAACCTCGTGGCACCCTTATATAATAAGGTGTGGCACGCCCCGAAAGGGAAAATCAAAGAACGGGTGAAAAAGGCGTGCGACGACCTTCCCCGTAACCAGCGGCTGATGGTCGTTACAGTCCTGCTGTCAGCGTTCATCCTCACTGCCTTCTTCGTGTTCGGACACGCCTGCTACAAGATGGGTGCCGGCCACGCTCGGCAGGCGGTCGAGATAGAGCATATCAGGCAACTGGAACTTCCGAAGGATAATGCTCCCGATGTTTCATCTTATAACATAAGCCATGAAACTGATTGACGACCTCAAAACGAAGTTCACGCCCAAGACTGTGGCTGAACGGGAGCGGCTCAAACGCCTCACGGTCTATACACTCCTTATATTGTCCTTTCTTGTATGCCTGTGGATCATCTTCGCCCCAAGCAGCGAGGATGAGACGGCAAAAGGAAAGGCGAACATGGAGCTGCCAGACCAGACTTCCGCCGGTATGCCCGATACCAAACTGAAGGCATACGAACAGGAACAGGCGCAGAAAGAGAAGTCGCGCAACGACAGCACAATCAACGCCGTATCGCTCCAGCTCGACACGGTTACTGCCCCGGCAACGCCGACAGTCCCCGATGAAATCCAGAACTCTGCGGCGGCATACCAGCAGGCGCAGGCATCGTTACAGGATTTTTATGTGCCTGACTACAATGAATCGGCGCAGGTGGCCGAATTGCAGGCACGGATTGATGAGCTGGAGATGCAGAATGCTATGGCACAACAGCAGACCCGACAACCCAACGAGATGGAACTGCTTGAAAGGTCTTATCAGTTGGCGGCGCAGTATATGGGCAATGGCAACAATGTCAACGGCCAGGCACCTCCGGCACAATCCGAAGAGAAAGGTAAACGCAATGTACAGCCGATGCAGAACGTGACCCACAATGTCGTATCGACTTTAAGTGCCGCCACAAACGACCGTGGCTTCAACACCTCTGTCGGCATAAAACGCTCGGCAGGTAGGAACACAATCGCCGCTGTCATAGCCGGAGACCAGTCGGTAACCAACGGGCAGTCCGTAAAGCTGCGGACAACCGAACCAATGTGGATCGGAAACAGGCTCATCCCTCGCCAGACTACGCTGACGGGACTGGCAAGGTTGCAGGACGAGCGTCTGGAAATCGAGATTACCTCGGTGGAAACCGGAGGCTCTATATATGAAGTTGAGCTGAAAGTGTATGATTCCGATGGTCAGGAGGGTATAAATATCCCCAACTCGATGGAATCTGACGCACTTCACGAAATCGGAGCCAATATGGGCAGCACGATGGGCAGCTCAATCAACATCTCAACCGATGCCGGTGCGCAGATTGTCTCCGATGTGGGCCGTGGGCTTATCAACGGTGTAAGCCAATATCTCACAAAGAAGATGCGGACTGTCAAAGTACATCTGAAATCCGGGTACCGCGTAATGCTTTACCAGCCGGAAAACAATTAAACCACTTAAATCCAACGTAAAAATGAAACTGAAAAAAATTATTCTTTCAGCCATCGCCGTCATAGGCATGGCAACCTCCGCCTTCGCAAAAGGCAAAAAGACAGCCAATAGTGCCGATAACAACGTGTCGCCTGACACTGAACAGGTTGCCGAACACGACCACAATGTGTACGGCTCCAACTACACCGACGGCGACAAGTTTGATGGTCTGACCCGAAAAGTCGGCTTCGACCGGATGATTCCACCTCACGCTCTGGAAGTATGCTATGAGAAGACTACGCACATCATTTTCCCGGCAGAAATCACCTATGTGGATTTGGGCAATGAAAACCTTGTCGCCGGACTTGCTGACGGTGCGAAGAACGTGCTGCGTGTGAAATCCGCCTTCAAGTCCTTCAAGCAGGAAACAAACCTGTCGGTAATCACGGAGGATGGCAGCTATTATACGTTTAACGTGAAATTCGCCAAAGAGCCGCTGTTGCTCAGTATCGAGATGACAGACTTTCTCCACGACGGAGAATCGGTGAATCGTCCCAACAACGCGCAGGAGATATACTTGGAGCGTCTTGGCTCTGAATCGCCCATGCTTGTCAAGCTGATTATGAAATCAATCTATAAGCAGAACAAGCGTGAAATCAAGCATATAGGCTCAAAGCGTTTCGGGGTACAGTTCCTTCTGAAATCCATCTATGCCAACAACGGACTTCTCTACTTTCATACCGAGTTGAAAAACACCTCCAACATTCCTTTCGACATAGATTTTGTATCGTTCAAGATTGTGGATAAGAAGGTTATCAAGCGAACCGCCATGCAGGAGCAGGTGTTGGAGCCGCTGCGCGCCCAAAACTATGTAGTGGTCGTTCCGGCAAAATCCTCGGAGCGCACTGTGTTCGCTCTGGAAAAATTCACAATTCCCGACGATAAGCACCTTGTGATCGAGGTCGCCGAGAAGGACGGTGGCAGACACCAGTCCTTCGTGGTGGAGAACGAGGATATTGTAAGAGCAAACGTAATCGACGAACTTTCAATTCAGTAACCCATGAGAAAAGCGATGATGATAATCGCTGCCATGCTTGCCCTCTGCGGAGGGCAGGCAATGGCCCAGCGATGCCTCCCCGGTATGTCAGCCGTGGAAATAAAGACGGATATGACAGACGGTTTTTATACCGGCAGTTCCCGTGACTGCGGCTATTCCTTCGGCGTGTATTACTCGGTGTTCAAAGGTGGCGCGAACACATGGAGCTTCGGCGGCGAGTATCTCCAGACCTATAAACCTTACGCCGAAAAGGGACGCATCCCCGTGGCGCAGTTCACGGCGGAGGCGGGATATAACCTACACCTTGTCAGCGACTATTCCCAGACATTCCACCTCTATGGCGGTGTGTCGGCTCTCGGAGGCTACGAAACGGTAAACTGGGGCAAACACATCCTGTCCGACGGCTCCACGCTCCACAACGGCGACGCCTTCATCTATGGCGGTGCGCTCACTCTGCAAGCTGATTTCTATCTCTCTGATAAAATCGCGCTGACAGCCAACGTAAAGGAGCGTTTTGTATTCGGCAACACAATCGGGCATTTCCATACGCAGTATGGTGTCGGCGTCAAATTCATAATCGAGTGAGCTATGGGTATCAAAGTATTCGACCTTGACATACACAATCTGCCTCTCGCGGATTTCATGCGGGCTATGGGCTATGAGCCGACAGCCCGCGACGGCAACCGGCTGACATACGACAGTCCGTATTCCTCTGACGATTCCATCGTCGTGGATACCGAAAAGAACGGCTGGTACGACAAACAGGAGCCGGAGAAATGCTACGGTGGAATTTATGATCTTGCCTATGAGATAACCGGCAGTTGCAATCGCTCGGAATTAAATCTTTTCATCGCCGCCGAGATGAAAAAGATTATGGATTTCAAATGCTACGAGGTTCTGGGTAACGGTGAAAGTCCCAATGCTGATATGATACTGGCAATGCTTGTCAAGAACAAAGATGGCAAAAGAGCCGATGCCAAGCAGGAGCAGCCGAAGGAGGAAACCCGGAAGCCGAAGCCCGGACGCAAAATGCGCTTTTAGCCTATGGATATAGACGCTATCAAAGGAATATCCCTTGTAGATTTTCTGCACCGCCTCGGCTACGATCCGACCGGACGCGACAGCAAAGGTCTGTGGTTTTATGCGCCGTACCGCAACGAAAGAAAGCCGTCGTTTCATGTAAATCCGCGCAAAAATGTATGGTTCGATTTCGGTACGGGCGAAGGCGGCGACATCTTCACACTCGCCGGGGTATTGTCGGGCAAGACCGATTTCGTTGAGCAGGCACGGTATATTGCCGAAAAGATGAATATGCCTGTGGCAGACCCATACAAACCGATGCCGTTTGTTGAGGAACCGACATTCGAGAACCTTGAAATATCCCGTCTGGAGTCGCCGGCGTTACTCCGCTATCTGTCAGAGCGAGGGATACCGAAAGAGATTGCACAACGCTACTGCGTGCAGGTGGACTATGAGTTTCACGGCAAACACTATTACGCCATCGGCTTTGAGAACAACGACCACGGATTTGAGCTTCGGAATCCCTTTTTTAAGGGGAGTTATCCACCAAAGAGCATTACACGCATATCCGGCGGCAATCCGCGCTGCAACGTGTTCGAGGGCTTCATAGACTTTCTTTCGGCTGAACGCCTCGGCTACAACGACGGCAACGACAGTGTTGTGCTTAATTCCGTTGCTAATGTCGGCAAGGCGATCCCGGTTCTTGCGGAATACCCGCTGATACTGTGCTATCTTGACAACGACACCGCCGGGCGTGCCGCAGTCGCCAGACTGCGCCGCGAGTTCGGCGACAGAGTGAGCGACAAATCCGCGCTCTATCCCGACCACAAGGATCTGAACGACTATCTGCAATCGCTCACACCCAAGAGAACTTCAAAATTGAAACTCTAAAAAACCAGACACGAAAATGAAAAAATCCAATAAAAAATCATTCGGCTTAATCGCCTTCCTCACCCTCGTAATCGCTGCCGTGTGCAGCCTCACATCCTGTTCCGACGACCTCGATGTTCAGCAGTCCTATCCGTTCACGGTGGAAGTGATGCCCTACGCTGACAAAATCATGCAGGGGCAGACCGTTGAGCTGCGCTTCGAGATTAAGCCGGAGGGCAACTACACCAACACCCTCTACACAATCCGCTATTTCCAGTATGACGGCGAAGGCACTCTCAAACTCGTCGATGGCCCAGTGCTGGTAAATAACGACCGTGTTCTTCTTGAAAACAAGACATTCCGGCTCAACTACACCGCCAAGAGTGCCGATGCCCATAAATTCCTCGTGGTTGTTGAGGACAATTTCGGCTCGACACCGTGGGAGCAGACCTTCGAGTTCAACAGTAAGGACAGCGATGATGAAGGCGGCACAATCATCGGTCCGGTTGTCGGCCCCGTAACCCCGGTTATCCGATGAGAAAAATTCTGATATTCCTTATGGCGATAGTGGCGTTTACCGCCACTTCGCCGGCTTTCGCCGCGAAAAAGTCAATAATGGAATTGCCTCCGTATGAGAGAGCTGTTCTGATTATCAAGCACCATGAGACGCTGCATGATTCTCGCCGGCACTGGCCATATCTGGGTTATGGTCATAGAAAACTCCCCGGTGAAAAATATTTCCGTGGATATAAGATGAGTGAGCGGGAGGCTGATGCGCTTCTACGCAAAGATCTCAATAAGTTTATCGGTATCTTCAACGACCTCGAACCGAGGGATGCACTGCTTTTGGGAGTGCTGTCCTATAATATCGGACCGGGCGCGGTAAAGAAAAGCTCGGTATATCGGAAACTGAAAGCCGGAGACCGCAATATATTCAAAGCCTACACTGCCCACTGCCGCTATAAAGGCAAATTCCATAAGCAGTTACACCAGCGGAGAATTATGGAATTTATGGTATTATTCCAGAAATAATCTGATTTGCGATAGCAATTATCATGCGCCAATGCCGCCTGTGGCGGCCGAAATTTTTGGCAAAATCAATGGAGCGACTTCATCACGAGGTCGCTCCACTTGCTATATTACGACTTGGCAAATATTATTTCTTTTTGTTCAGCCATTCATCACGGCGTTGTCTGCACTCTTTGAGAGTATCAGCCACGCAGGAATACAATTCTCCGTCAGTGTGGCGATAGTCATATTGGTAATGCTTTTTTCGCCTTGTGCGGTATCCGGTGTAAAACACCTCGTATTGTTCAGTGCCGGGAGTGGTGGTTGTGCTCACTCCGTTGGCGGTCATTTTCGTTGCCATATCTCTTACGTTTTAGAATTTTACAAATATCATACGCTGTTCAAAAGTCTGTTCAGGGTCGCTGACCTTGCGCTGTTTTACCCAAAAGTGATGTTTGCCAAAGCCATACACGAAGTATCTGTCAAGGTCGCTGCGAAGGGCATATGCCGAGATTGTTTCCCGCAATTCCTTTTCGTCTTTCGTAAGCAATATGCGGTTTATCAGTTCAAGGACTGTTTCACGCACCTTGTTGTCAAAATCAAATATAAGACTTTCAATTATTACATTCATAATGGGTGGGGATTATGACCACCGCCATATTTCGGGCGGTGGTCGGGTTAAACTTTAGGCGGTCATTCTCTCCTTGATGAGTCGGGCGTTTGAGTTCACAAGGTCGATGATGCGGTCGTGATACTCGGTGTCCTTGTTATATTTGCCGTGGCACTGCACCACTTTGAGGGTCTGCAAGTCAACCTCTACCGTCTCTATTATGGTATCGCCAATCCTTGCCGACAATACCAGCGTGTTCTTTTTAAGGTAGTAGGAAGATGAGAATACGCAGATGTGCTGGG
>LUJM01000061.1 GCA_001689415.1 Bacteroidales bacterium M2
GGAGAGCCAAGCTCCTATCGTTGCTGTCATTTTAATTAAGGGGTGGATGCACGATTCGGGAATCTAAAAAGTCGTCGGAGACGACGCAATCATGGTTAACCCCACGATGCTTGCTTCGTGGGGTACAGAGTCGCCCCCCGGTAAAAAAGTCCTCGGAGAGGACGCTGTAGATATCATACGGCGTCCTCTCCGAGGACATTAAGAATGGTGCGCGTTGTCTAACCCCACGAAAAATCGTGGGGTTAACCACAATCACGTCCTCTCCGAGGACTTTTTTTTAAAATTCCCACATGGTACATCTAACCCTTAAGTAAACAGCATTGTGCCGCGACCCTACGAGAGTGTGGATGGGTAAAAGGCCTTAAGCAAACAACATTGTGCCGCAAAAACATTTATCTAAACCTTAAACCCAAACCCTAAACCGGGCATCACCGCCCGAATGTGCCGAGGTTGCGTCGGCTGTCGCGGGCGTTGGGCTCTCCGAAGGGGTCGTAGTAATAGTCATCCTCTTCGGTTTTTTCTTCCTCGGGTGCTTTCTCGCCGCGTTTCAGCTTGGGTCGGTTTTTCTTAATGGCATAGGGCTTCTGGCGGTCGAGAGGCAACTCGGTGATATCCCAGTCCTGATCTACATCCCAGTTCTTTTTCAGGTCGAGTTTCTTGGCAAAATAATACACTTCCTCGGGCTGCAGGCTATCCACAGGGTTGCCTGTATCCCATTTGCCATTTTGGTTTTCATCGATAAACAAGCGCATATAATATGTGCCCGGAGCGAGGAGTTTGAACCGCACAACAGACTCTCCTACAGGCTTTATTGCCCTATATTGGGGAGCATCGCTCGAATTGAGCAATTCTACAACCGCCGGCACGGAGTCAAGGTCGACAAGGGTAACATTGAGATTGGCATAATCCTCGAGCTGCTTCACCGTAATTTCCTGACTCATAGGCTTGTTAAAAGGACCATAGATACTGCGCATGGCCATGGTGTCGACGCTTATGCGGTATTTCTCACCCGGCTTCCAATTAACGTCTATACACGATCGCAGCAAGGGATTGAGGCTGTCGGGGCGCAACTTGAACTCCAACGGCTGCCATATTGTGTCTACCTTGATATCGAAGTGCACACCGGCGGTATCAACCTCGGCAAGTGGCAGGTTGGTCTCAAGCATCAGAGGCTGGCCGAGCTGCTGAGTAGTGCCGCTTTTGAGCATCAGCTGCAGGTATTCGAAATCTGCCGGCGGCAAGAATGTGGTGTCGCCGCTGACACTGTCTACCATAAAACGAGGTTTGTCTTCGTCTTTTTTCTTATCCTTTTTCTTTTTATTCTTTGCCGGGTCTTTGAAGTAGAAGCGCAAGGTGTCGGTCGTCCATATCCGGCGTTCGAGGCTGTCGAGCTTCTGATATTTCACAGCGAGCCTGAGCGAGTCGGAATGTGCCACCATGGCTGTATCGGCAATCCAATAGGTAAGCGAGTCGCCGGTGGCATTGGGGTGCATCAAGGCCCATTCGCGGTCGCTGCGCCCGGGCACGGGTGCGCCGTCGACTATTGTCAGTTCGGGCAGGCTGTCCTGCGGGGCTCCGAACGTAAGGCTTATACGACGCTGATCAAGACGCTTGTAGTCGGCGAGATAGGGCTGTTTGTAATTTACATTAAACCATGTAAGCAGTACATCATTGGGCAGATAGCGTATACCCTGGCGATGCACGAGCGAGTCCTCACCGGTCGATGAGTACAGAGTGTCGGTCACCTCGATCGGCTCTACCGTCGGCACTATCAAATCGTCGTAGAATGCAATATCTTCCGAGCGGTCCCAATGGTAGTCGCGGTTGATATCGTTGATTGCAAATATACGATAGGTGCCCTCGGGCAGGTTGCGAATGGTAAACTGGCCCAACTGATTTGTGCGGGCGATACGGTCGAGCGGCAGGGTTGTCAGCGTGGTATCGGTAAAGTCGGAATAAACGCCCACCAGCATACCCTGTGCAGGTTCGAGATTCTCGGCCTGAAGCACCATTCCCGATATCCTGAGGGTGTCGATATTGTCGCCGGTCGAAAAGTCGAGCGCAAAGCCGTCGAGGATATTGCCTTCGTTCAAGTCCTTGATTGCGTCGGCAAAGTCGATTGTATATGTTGTATTGGGGCGGAGAGTGTCGCGGAAATCCACGGTCAGATTCTTACCGTTCGAACTTACTTGCGGCGGTGTTTTCTGGGCCGGAGACACAACTACCTTGTTGAAAGCGTCTTCGAGCTGTATATTCTCGTCGAAAGTCACAGTCATCCTGGTGCGCGATACGTTTCTTGCACCGGGGGCGGGGTTCGATCGCACGAACTTGGGCGGGGTTTCATCGCGCATACCGCCTTCGGGGCGACCCATATTGGCGCATGCAGCCAGCAAACTCGCAGCCACAGCCCATAGCAGCAGTCGCATGGTATCGCCGGCGTTTCTCATCAGTACTGCCTTTCTATCACAAAGTCAAACAGTTCGGCGAGCTGCCTGCACACCTCGCACTGCGGCAGGGTGTCGAGCAGTTGGCGGGCTCGGTCGCGCAGGTCGGTCATTACCTGGTAGGCCGCATCTATACCGCCGTTGTCGCGGGCGAAGGCCATTATACGCTCTATCTGGCTGTCGGTCAAGTCATCGCAAGCGAGCATAGCGGCGATTTCGTCGTGCTCGGGGCCGGTGGTGTGTTCGAGTGCAAGTAGCAGAGGAAGCGATATTTTGCCCTCGCGGAGATCGTTGCCGGTAGGCTTGCCTACAAGGGTCGAGGGATAGTAGTCGAAAACATCGTCGCGCAGCTGGAAGCAACGTCCAAACAGCAACGCATACTCGGCCAAGGCCCGGGTGGCCTCGTCGGGGGCATCGACTGCAAGACAACCCATACGCGCACTGGCAACAAAAAGCGATGCCGTCTTATAATCTACAATCCTGAAATATGCTTCGGGGGTAAGAGTATGCTCTCGGGCATTGTTGATCTGGTCGATTTCGCCAAGCGACAGGTCTCGTCCAAGGTGACACAACGCATCGATAATGCGGATGTCGCCTGTCGATATAGCCTCTTGCATCGCCGAGGATGTAAAAAAATCGCCAACCAGCACTGCTATATGATTATCCCATATGGCATTGACGGTCGGACGGTTGCGCCGGGTCATGGAATTATCCACCACATCATCGTGGATTAGCGACGCATTATGCAATAACTCTACAGCCGATGCCGCGGCAAGGACTTTTTCGCTTACCTGCCCGAAAATCTTGGCGCACATTATCAGCATCAGCGGGCGCAATTGTTTGCCCTTGGTGCGCAATAGCGACATGACTATGCGGCTCATCAAGGGGTTGGCGCTATCTAAGCGCCTGGATATGCGCTCGTTGAGGCTGTCGATATCGGCCTGATGCGAGTGTGTGGTCGTTTCAAGTGTTGTCATCATTGCTCAATGATTTGCAAAGGTACAAAAAATTATCTACACACCAAAATCGAACGAAACGCCCCGGGCGGATGAGGCTTGCCTACGGCCGCTCCCTGACTCTATTACCCTTTCCATTATGGGCCCGATTGTGGAAGAATGGGTATATCCGGGCCATATGTAGGCTGTTTAATATGCTATTTTTGCGTCTATTAACTATTTATTTCCGAACAGCACCCCTTTTCGCTTGTTTAAAATATAAATTACTCCGGTTTACAACAACTAAATTTACCGCATTATGAAACGCTTCCTATCTCTTGCTTTACTTTTTTTATCTCTATCTGTTTTAGGCCAGAAAATAGAAAAGCTGCCCTATGGCGACATGAACCAGTGGGTTACACGCAATATTAAAGAATCGCATATCATAGGTGGCGAAACCAAGCAATGCTACGCCGTCGGCCCGACAACAACTATCGACGGCGACAAGCCTTACAGTAATATGGGCAATTCGCCATGGGCGACATCTAATGTAATGGCCAAGGTAATGGGAATCACAAAGGTGAGCAACGCCGTTTTTCCTCACGACAGGGCCGCAGGGAACAAATGCGCCAGGCTGTCAACTATTATGGAGCATTGCAAGGCTATGGGATTGATTGATGTAGATGTGGTTGTGGCCGGAACTATGTTCTTAGGCAAGATGCTCGAACCTGTAAAAGGCACTTCCGACCCCTATAAGAAAATGGAAATGGGTATACCGTACACCAAAAGGCCCAAGGCTCTGCGCTACGACTACAATCTTTCTATCCCGGCCAATGCTCAGAAGACTTATTCAAGCGGCTTTGGCAAGAAAAAAACAATACCCGGGTCGGACAAGGCCGAAGTTTTCGTGATACTGCAGCGCCGCTGGGAAGATGAGGACGGCAACATTCACGCCACACGCGTTGGCACCGGTCGCGAGCTCCTCGGGCGCTCAACCGGCAGGTGGGTCAATGGCCACAGGCTCAAAATAAACTATGGCGACATCTCGGGCCAACCATATTACAAACCATACATGGGCCTTATACCTAAGGAAAAGAGCTACTACGCCCGCAACAGCAAGGGCGAAATGGTACCGGTGATTGAAGAAGCATGGGACTCCGCCACTGCATCTCCAACACACCTTTTGGTGATGTTCTCGGCCGGAAGCGGAGAGCCGTACGTAGGAACAATAGGCACTGATTTCCTTGTCGACAACGTTGCATTAGTTTTCTAAACTACTACATTTTATCTGTTATTATATTTTTCTGTCCCCAACCGTATCGTATACAGCACTCCTCGCATATTGGGCCTGTTTCACCGACGTTCTGTAGCGCCGAACTGTTAAAATACGAACCAAAAGTAAATTTTCTACCAAAAAATTTTGCACTTTGCAAAAGAGTATTTAACTTTGCCCTACACAAGCATAATTCCAATGTGCAAAATCTTATTCTCCGCTCTTCTTCAGGCTTAAGAACAGTCTAAAAATTAGACAACCAAAAACATAAACAGAAAAATATGAAAAAACTCTACACATTGCTTCTTGCTGTAGCTGTTGCATGCACTGCCACAGCACAACTGCCTTTCAAAGCAGAGAAAGGCCTGGTAAAAGCTGATGTTCAGAAAGTGGTTACTTCTAAATCATCGGTTAAAAAAATACAGGATATGGAGCGATATGGCAAAACTGCCGCTGACTTCTGGAGTGGCTCACGCGCCGACGAACTTCCTGTAATCGACAATACATTCATGCTGATTTCGGCAAATGACACCACTGCAACTTGCTCTGATTTCGACGCATATCCCTGCCACATCTACGAAGACTCTTCAGAACCTTCCGGCAGCGGCTTCTACCTGATCGACAACTTCTTCATCCCCGATGCTTTGCAAGTTGAGGCCGAACTTGTAGTAAAAAATGTTCAGGTATCTGAGACCGATGCAATCCCTCTGATTTTCCTCACTATTCCCACCGGTACACCAATTTACAAAGACAACGCAGGCACTTACGAACTCAGCCTCGCAGGCTATGGAAAAGATGAACAAGGTAAAACCGTATTATACGCATATACTGACGATATCGACTTTGTTCTTATGAACGACGGTTCATTCATGCTTTGGCTCGGAGACAACGTAACAGGCCTCTGCATGCTGCCTAAGACCGGCGACAGCGTATACAACCTTACCTTCAACAGCAGAATGCCCATCTGCAATGGTCAGATGCAGGCTTTCCTTTCTGAAGATGTTACTGAAGATGGCCAGTTCAAAGGCAAGGATATTACCTGCGACCTGTATGCTGAATACAACGCGGAGACAAACAATCTTTTCCTCTGCAACTACGGTGGCTATTACAGCGGTATCAGCCTTACAGTAGACCCCGCCAAGGCTGAAGCTACTGCTACTGAACAGATCTTACTTTCTAGATACATGCAGGGCTATCTGCTCCAAGCTTACATTAGCAGCAAACCGAGCGAGGTACTACCTGTCGTTTTCGCCATGCGCTCTGAAGAAGGCCGCACAATCCTGACAAACGATGGATTAGCTCTCGTTGTAAAAGCTGGCACATACCCCGGCGTCAACCAAAATTCATGGTGGAGCTTCCTTTTCGAGTCAACAATAGTTCTCGACCTCGACATCCCCATTGAATCAGGTATCGAAGACATCACTGTTGCCGACACCAACGCTCCTGTTGAATACTACAACCTCCAGGGCCTACGTGTAGAAAACCCCGCAAACGGTCTCTACATCAAACGTCAGGGCAAAACTGCCACCAAAGTTTTCGTGAAATAAATTCACCGAAGACCAACCATATCGAGGATGTGCCACCCGGCGCATCCTCTTTTTTATGGCGCTCGAAAAACCAAGCCACAGCCAGCAACCCGCCCTCTCGTAGGGTCGCGGCATGCCGCAATGTCACTAAGTTAAGGGCAAACGCCACCCAGGCCTCTCGTAGGGTCGCGGCATGCCGAGGGCACTGAAAAAGTAAAATTGGGTGTCATTTTGCTATCGCCAAATTTGTAACTCGCTGTAAAAACACTCGAAATAGAGGTAATTCACAATTTTAAACCGTTACCATATGTTAAACTGAGTAATATATATAGCAAAATGAAACCTTGTTCCGAAAAATGCACACTTTTCCAGTGCCCTCGGCATGCCGCGACCGGGTAGGCGATACTATCTCTCTGATAATCAACTACAAATGTTTTTGTCACCCGGTCGCGGCATGCCGCGACCCTACGAGAGGGTGGTTAGATAGCATGCTGACTATCTGTAAGTTAGCATCGCCCAACTGAGGCTTGTCTCTCCGAGACTATGCTGTTTACTTAAGACTCTTTACATGTTACGGGCATCAAAAAGTCCTCGAAGAGGACGTTTTTTGTGGTTAACCCCACGATTCTTCGTGGGGTACAGAGTCGCCCCCTGGCAAAACAGTCCTCGGGGAGGACGCTGTAGATATCATACGGCGTCCTCTTCGAGGACATTCTTTAAGGGGTGATTCAATACCCCACGAAGCAAGCATCGTGGGGTTAACCATGATTGCGTCGTCTCCGACGACTTTTTTTTTAGATTCACGCATCGTGCTTCTAACCCTCAAGCAATCAGCATTGCCCTGAGTCTGTAGACGGCATAAGCAGCCACCGGCACAAAGAAAATCAGCGGGGCTACAAAGCCGAAAGCATTATCCAGCCACAAGGCCACAGCCGACACCGCCAAAGCCATTACCGCCAGAGCCACGACACCGCCGCGCAGCCTGAGGCCGTAGCGCATGCGGTATACGCCGTAGCATACAGCCGTGTATACTGCAAACCATGCGATATAAGCCACACCGAGCCCGGCATAGCCACAGCAAGAGTATAGAGGTATGTTGAGTGCAAGGTATACAACCGCGCTCGCAAGCTCGGTAAACACATATATACGCCCGTCGCCACGCGCAAGGATAATATATGCCATACACCACGACAGACCGCGAAAAATCACGCCTACGATAGCCAAGGACACATATGGCAAGGCAGCATAGAAATCGGGGCTGTAGAGCACATATATCACAGCTTCCTTACATGCCACAAAAAGTACCACAACCGGCATCAGCACCAAGAGGGCAATCTTGATTTCGTGCGACACAACAAGCTCGGTACGCATCCGGCTCTTTGCCACCGCAGCAAGGCGCGGATAATACTCCATGGCTATAGCGGTGAAAATCATGCCAACATACGAATTGACCAAGGTATAGCCCGACTGGTAGATACCTACGGCCCTGTCGCCGCCTTGATGAAAGAGCCACACGGCAAAGACATACGAAGCCAATAAGGTTAGAGCCATGCTCACAGTCATATAGAAGCCAAGGGCAAGCATACCGCGGCCACATTCCCATGACTGACGCAGGGAAAGGCGTATTTGCGGCACGTCGCGCACACGCAGCACAAAGGCATAGAGGCAGTTGCTTGCGGCAAATATTATCAGCACCGGCACAATACCGTCAATCCTGAAAAAATAAAACAATGGTATCGCCGCAGCGGTTGCCGTCAGCGACGACAGCAAAGTGCTGCGGGCAAGCAACTTCAAGCGCTCCAAGCCCTGCATCACCGCCCATTCGCCCGACGCAACAGCCGACAGCAACATCATCACCGACAAGGCCGCAAAAGCCACTGTATGTGCAGTATCGCCAAAGGTAAAGATACTCAGCAATGGCGAGGCGGCAAGGGTGAGCAACATGCCGGCAAGGCCGAGGACAAAGGCTATTTTCCTGGTCACGGCGATTACCTTTGCCTTGTCGGCTTCGGTTGATATATCGCGCACGGCGCTTTGACGCAGATTGAGCTGCGTAGTATTTGAAATGAGGTCGACCGTCGAATTATAAAGTGTAATCAGCCCGACACCCGCCGGGCCTATCCACAAGGCCACAAGCTTTGTTCGGATGACCGAACACAGAATCGTCACCACCTGCACACTGCCAAAGACCCCGAGGGCCTTGAGCACCTTAGATGTTGCCGATGATGTCGATTTCACGGTTTGAGCCATTTAGCGGGATCGAGTTTTGTCTTTTCGTGCCGCACTTCGAAATGCAGCTTGGTACGGTTACCGTCGGCAGGGTCAGAGAAGACATCTCCCAACAGTTGTCCGGCCTTAACCTTGTCGCCCTTTCGCACACGCAGGTTGTTTAACCCGGCATACACGGTAAGATACTCGCCGTGGCGCAGTAGCACCACATTCTGGTAGCCTTCCATTACGATTATCATCGACACAGTGCCGTCGTATACCGCCCGCGCCGACGCTCCGGGGCTTGTCTCGAAGTCAATGCCGTTGTTCTGCACAGTTACGCGCTCAAGACTCTCATGTGTATGTCGGCCGAAGGTCGACGTAATAGTAGCCTTGCGGTCGAGAGGCCACGGCAGACGACCCTTGCATTGCTCGAAAGGAGCTGTCAGACGGTCGACTCTCTCAGCCGGTTCGGCCTGCACCGGGGCATTGGGTTGACTCTTTTTCTTTTGCTGCGCGGCCTGCTGCGCCTTGCGCTTAGCCTCGGCGGCTGCACGAGCCTCAGCCTCGATTATACGGTTGAGTTCGTCGTCGAGTTTCTTGACAAGACGCTGCTGCTCAGATATTACGCGTTTGAGGTTGCGGCTCTGTCGCTTGAGCGAGCCAACTACGGCATCAGCCTTATGCTTGCGCTCGCCCAGTTCCCTGCGCACATGGCCGAGACTGTCGAGACTCATCCCGAGGCGCAAACGCAAGGTATCGAGCCGCTCCCGGCGCTGTTGTAGCAAAGTTGTCTCTTTGCCGATTTCCACAGTCTTACCTGTCTGCCAGTCGCTTAGCTCTTTGAGATAGCGCATACGGCTCCTCGCCTGTGCAAATGAGTTTGAACTGAATATAAACGAAGCATCCCCGGCGGCCTGACGCTGACGCCGCATTGTGCGCAAAGCCTTGGCATACGATTCGCGCAATACAGCGAGGCGTTTCTCATTGGCTTCAACACTGTCGGCAAGCGATTTACTGCGCCGTTGCAGGGCAGCAGCCTCTGCCGACAGGCGCGATGCCTCGGTTTCGCGCTCACGTATTTCGCCTTCGAGCGCCTGCAGGTTCAGTAGCTCGCGTCGGGTTTCCTGCTCGTTTTTCGTCAGATTTTTACGAGCCTGCTCTATCTTTTGCGTTGCCGCTCGGCGTTCGCTCTGTACCGATTTTTGCGTACGCTGGCGAGCCTCGGTCATAAAACCGGGGCACAGCAACATAGCAATAAAAACATACAAGAAACGAATCATTACACTGAAGTGCATTAAAAACAAGGCGCCACCCCCCCCTTAGGGCAGAGCGCAAACTTTGCTAACTATTTCTTCAGTATCTCAAGCACCTTGGATACCGGTATAAGGCGTGCTCCCGAGGGTATGCGGGGCTTGCCGATTTCAATACCGGCGTCCCATTTAGCCTTATCAAGGTCCCAAGTGAGTGTGGCGTCGATTTTGCGGCCCTTGAGAGTTGTGTTGAGGTTGACCCACGGTGCTGCCATACCGGCACCTGAAGACTTGGCTGTTCCATAAGCCGCAACCACAGGCTCGTGACCGTCGGCGTTCACAGTAAGGGTGCGAAGCGACGGTGCGGCTGTGCTGCTAAGAGCGGCTGCAAATGTCCACGACAACCCTTTTGGCAGCTTTTTAGGTGTAAGACTGATCGAACTTTCGCCAAGTACCACCTTGTACTGCTTGATATCTTTGGCGTCGAGCCTGCCGTTGCCGGGGGTAAATACCTGACCCAGAAGCACGGCCTGAATATCGGCAAGGGTGAGGCCATAAGTCCGGGTGATGTACGACATCGACTCCTTGCAGTACATATTATTAAACTTTGCCACCACGATCACTGAATCATTGTCGGCATATAAAGAACCGACCTCGATACCGAAAACACGCAGCGAAACCGCCAGGGCCTTGCCATGAACCATCTTGGCAGTTGCCGACACATTGAGCCTCTTGGGCTGGTTGATCTGCACCTTGAGGGGCATCGAAACAGAGTTCCAATCGGTATACGACTGCGCGAGGGCTGCAAATTCGCCTTCTACTGTATTGCGGTGTTCTTCGGTGGGCGCTCCGGCATGCTGGTAGCCTTCGCCTTTCGATGTTTTCTTGGTAGTGCTGCATGCCGTAGCGAGCAAAAGGCCCACGGCTGCTACTGCCAATAATAGATATGCTGATTTACGAGTCATAATCATCTGCAGATTGATTGTTTAACAATAAGCCAAATCGAGGCCGAATCATTCGTAGAAGTAGGTTTTATGCTTAACTTTCCTCTGAATCAATTCATTATCCGGGTCGAGCTCGAGAGCTTTCTCCCAGAATTTCACAGCCTCTTTAGGCTCTCCGTTCATAAAGTATATATCACCGGCGTGGTCATAGATTTCGGCTGATGGCTCGATTGCCACCTTGCCCGAGCCGTCGTCTTCGGCAGCCTTGAAAGCCTTGTCGATAATATCCTTGGCCTTGGCATAATCTTTCTTCTTGAAATACACCCACGCATAGGTGTCAAGATAGGTTATATTATCGGGCTCGGCAGTAGTGGCTATCGATGCATAGAGCTGAGCGGCGCCGAGTTCGGTGCCTTCACAGGCGTTGAAATAGGCAAAGTTGTTCATTGCCATATAGTTCTCGGGATTGAGAAGTATTGCCTCGCGATATGCCGCCGAAGCCTCCTCGGCCTTGCCCAGACGCCAAAGGATGTCGCCCTTGGTAGAAAGTATGGCCGATGATACGAGATCGTTGCCATAGGAGCGCAAATCGAGGGTATCTATCATCGCCAGCGCCGCCGTATCGCGGCCTTCCATAGCCATTACCGATGATATTGCCAGGGGGAAATAACCGTTTTCGGGAAAGAGTGCCATGGCCCGCTCTGCCGTACTACCGGCACGGGCAGTGTCGTTCATACTGAAATACAGCTGCACGAGGTCGCTCCAGCGACGGCTTTCCGAAGGATCGAGGTCAATGCTGTAGGACAGCTGTTCGGCGGCCTCGGCTGTCTTGCCGGTAACGCTCTTGTAACTTGCCAGAAGCTCGTGGAGCATTGCCTCGCCGGGATTCTGCTCCTGCATCACCACAAACATGCGGTCGATACGCGGCCACTGCGCACTATCCTGATAGAGCTTGGCCACATAGTCGGTAAGCAACTGAAACTTAGGCGCAAAGTCGAGTGTAGGAGATTCAAGAGCACGGAAAACCTCGGTATCGTAGCGCACACTGTCGCCTTGTTCCCTGAAGAAGCTTGCCCGGGTCAGATACACACTGCCATTGTCCGGATCGATAGCCGCGGCACGTTCGAAACGCGACATAGCCGAATCCGGCATGCCGAGGTGGTCGTAGAGCGTGGCTGCAAAGAGTTTGGTATCAATATCGCGGGGTGCGTCATGCTCGAGCATACTGATTTCGGACAACACCGACGCCGTATCTTTCAAGGCAAGGAATATGTTGATTTTACGTCCCGACACCGGCAATGTATGCCCGAGACCTTTTTCGAGGCGCGAATATATAGCAAGGGCCTCGTCGAGGTCGGCTGTATCGCCGTTGAGTCCGAACCGCGCTGTCAGCGATGCTGCAAGGTTGAAAGCCGGGTCGCTGCGGTCGGGACGCAGGCTATCCTGCATGCGCCAGATATCCACAATATCGTCGATACGGCGGGCCTGCTGCGCAAGATTACTGAATACAGCGGCATAGCGCTGATTGGTAGGCTCGAGGCGGAAACGCTCGGCGATTGCATCGTATGCCCGTTCGAGGCCTATCGAATCCGTTCCGGGCACTGCCAGTTCAACCTCGGCAAGCGAGGCTCGGATATAGGGGTCGTCCGGCGCAAGGCGGTTGGCATGCCGCAATAGCATGTAATAATCGTCGATATTCTCGTTGGCTCGCGCATTTGCAGCCTCGAGAAATATGTATTCGGCTTTAAGCGACGAGCTCTGGTCGGCGGCCGGTTTTCGTGCCGACATAGCCCCGGCACATATGAGCGCCAGAGCTACAAAAGGCAGCAGGTGTAGCAGTTTATTGTACTTCACTTCGATGTGGTGTTAAACTCCGGTGTGCCCGAAGCCGCCGCTACCTCGGTCGGTATCGGATAGTTGAGCCACTTCTTCCCATTCCAGTTGGGGTACGCGGTTGAGAACCATCTGGCATATACGGTCGCCGGGGTTGACGGTAAAAGGCTCTCCGGAGAGGTTTATTAATATAACACCTATCTCGCCCCGATAGTCAGAATCGATTGTGCCGGGTGTGTTTACCAGGCTGATACCGCTCTTGAGGGCAAGGCCGCTACGCGGACGCATCTGCAATTCGTAGCCCTGCGGAATGGCCACATATAAACCGGTGGGAATCAAGCGTCTGCACAAGGGTTCGATTACAATCGGCGCCTCAAGATCGGCTCGCACGTCCATTCCGGCAGAGCCGTCGGTCTGATACGTGGGCAAAGGGTTGCGCGAAGTATTTACAATTTTAACTTTTATTTTATTTTCCATCGGAGTTTTTACAAAAGCTTAACTAAGCCGCACGGCGACTAAAGATTGATGCGCTTGGTAATTGTACCGGCCTTGAGGATATATACACCTTTCTGCTTGAGATTGAGGCGAACGGTACCTTCGGGTACTCGCTTTGAGGCAATCAACTGTCCCAAAATCGAGAACACCTCTATTTTTACCGGATGTGAAGTAGTGATATACACAGCACCGTCATGCACCACTACCTCAACAGCGTCCTGTTGCTGCGCCAACTCCCTTTCTGAAGCCGGACGTCGCGACACTTCTTCCCACACCGGGACATCCCCGCCACCGTAAACAGCAACAGGTATCGACAGGCTTATGGCCACGAGAAGCGATGCTATGATATATTTCATTTTGATGTAGAGATTGTTAGTTCACCGGCGATCGGTATTGCCATGCGGCGTCCGACCTCCTCGGCATCGAGGCCAAGACCGAAAAGAAACATCATCTTGGTGATAGCGGCCTCAAAAGTAAGATCATGCCCCGGAATCACACCGGTCGCTGCAAGCACGTCGCCTGCGACATAGCGGTTGGGGTGTACGCCGCCGTTGACACACTGTGTGACATTGACTATCACCACGCCTCGGTCTACAGTGCTGCGAATGGCATTGAGGAACCAGGGCCATGTAGGGCCATTACCCGCGCCATAGGTACGCAGCACTATACCCTTGATACCGGGTGTATTGAGCATGTGGTTGAGAACCTGATAGTTGAGACCCGGGAAAAGGTCTATCGCCATAACGTTGCTGTCGAGCTCATAGCGAGGCTGCAGGGGGCATGCCTGGTGGTGATGCGCAAGGGCCTCGCGGTCATACTGAATACCAAGGCCGATTTTTGCCAAATAGGGGTAATTATTGCTCTTAAAAGCGTTGAAATTATCGGCACTGCGCTTGGTAGAGCGGTTACCGCGCCATAGATAGTTTTCAAACAGAATCGCCACTTCGCGCACAGTCGGCCTACCGTCGGCCTCGCGGCTTGCGGCAATCTGAAGGGCTGTTATCAGGTTTTCCTCGCCATCTGTACGCACCTCGCCGATAGGGAGCTGCGAACCGGTAATAATCACCGGCTTAACCAGATTGCCGAGCATAAACGACAGTGCCGACGCAGTATATGCCATGGTGTCGGTTCCGTGCAGCACAACAAAGCCGTCGTACGCATCGTAATTCTCGGCTATACTGCGTGTTATCTGCTGCCAGTACGAAATATTCATATCCGACGAATCAATCGGCGGATGAAACTGAATATTGTCGATTTCATACTCAAGCATCTTAATCTTAGGCACATTTTCCATAAGATGTGAAAAGTCGAAAGGCTTCAGGGCTTTTGTCCTGGCGTCTTCTATCATTCCAATCGTACCTCCGGTATAAATGATGAGTATGCGTGGCTTCATGCTATGCTTTGGTTAGGTTGATGTTAGAGGTCTTTATTATTTATTGGTGTCAGAGGCTTTGGTGTGGCCTCTGACACCAAAGCTCGAACAATTATTTCACCTGAGCGCCGTTTGAAGTCTTAGCTGAAGGTGCTGCGACTACAAGCTTGCCGTCGGCATTCATCGCCGACAAAATCATGCCTTGCGATACTATGCCGCGGATTTTTGCCGGTGCAAGGTTTGCGATAAAGAGTACCTGTTTACCTACAAGCTGCTCGGGACGGTAACTCTGCGCGATACCCGATACGATAGTGCGGGGCTGGCCTGTGCCGTCGTCGATTTTGAAACAGAGCAGTTTGTCGGCCTTCTTAACCCTCTCGCATTCGAGAACTGTGCCTACGCGGATATCGAGTTTTTCGAAATCTTCGATCTTGCATTCGGCCTGCACCGGAGCCGGTTCCCAGGCCTTGACGGCATTCTCTTTCTTGATAGCCTCGAGGCGGTCGGTCTGTGCCTTGATAGCCTCGTCGTCGATTTTTTCGAAAAGCAACTCGGGCTGGCCGATAGTACGGCCTGCCGGTATAAGGTCGCGGCGGGCGATATCGCTCCATTTGTAGTCGCCCATGCCGAGGATGCGGGCCAATTTCTCGCTCATAAAGGGCATAAACGGTTCCATGGCCACAACAAGACTACCGCAAATCTGCAAGCACACATTCATTACTGTGGCTACGCGCTCGGGATCGGTCTTGATTGTCTTCCACGGCTCGCAATCCTGAAGGTATTTATTGCCCATGCGGGCGATACCCATGGCATCCTTGAGAGCCTCGCGGAAATGGAAGGTCTCGAGGTTGTCGGTGAGCGACACTTTCAGGCGCTCCATTTCGGCAAACGCCTCCTTGTCGATATCGAGATACTCGCCCGCGGCGGGGGTTACGCCTTCATAATATTTATGAGTGAGCACGGTCACGCGGTTGACGAAGTTGCCAAGGATAGCGGCAAGCTCGTTGTTGTTGCGTGCCTGGAAGTCGGCCCATGTAAAGTCGTTATCCTTGGTTTCGGGAGCATTGGCTGTGAGTACGTAGCGAAGCACGTCCTGCTTGCCGGGGAAATCGACCAGGTATTCGTTGAGCCACACCGCCCAGTTGCGCGAAGTCGAAATTTTGTCACCCTCGAGGTTGAGGAACTCGTTGGCGGGAACATTGTCGGGAAGCTGGAAACCGTCGCCGTAAGCCATCATCATGGCAGGGAACACGATACAGTGGAACACGATATTATCCTTGCCGATAAAGTTGATGATGCGGCTTTCGGGGTCTTTCCACCACTTCTCCCATGTATCGGGCAGCAGTTCTTTTGTATTTGAGATATAACCGATCGGTGCGTCAAACCAAACGTATAGCACCTTGCCTTCAGCACCCTCTACAGGCACGGGTACGCCCCACGAGAGGTCGCGCGATACTGCACGAGGCTGCAGGCCCATATCAAGCCACGATTTGCACTGGCCGTAGACATTGCTCTTCCACTCCTTGTGTCCTTCGAGAATCCATTCGCGGAGCTTCGGTTCCCATTTGTCGAGGGGGAGATACCAGTGGCGGGTTGTGCGCAACTCGGGCACTGCGCCGCTGATAGCGCTGCGTGGATTGATTAGGTCGGTGGCATTGAGCGATGTTCCGCAAGCCTCGCACTGGTCGCCGTAAGCCTTGGGGTTGTGGCAGTGGGGGCACTCGCCGGTCACATAGCGGTCGGCAAGGAACTGCTGGGCTTCGGGGTCGTAGAGCTGTTCGGATGTCTGCTCTATAAATTCACCCTTGTCGTAAAGGTGGCGGAAGAACTCCGACGCCGTCTCGTGATGAATATCCGAGGTGGTGCGCGAATAAATATCGAAAGAGATACCCAGACCCTCGAATGACTCCTTAATCAGTTTGTGATAACGGTCTACAATATCCTGCGGTGTCACACCCTCGGCGCGTGCCTTAAGAGTGATAGGCACACCATGCTCGTCGCTACCGCCGATAAGGAGCACTTCGCGGCCATTGCGGCGCAGATAACGGGCGTAAATGTCGGCGGGAATATACACTCCGGCAAGGTGGCCGATATGCACCGGACCGTTGGTATACGGTAGCGCGGTGGTGATGAGGGTACGTTTATATTCTTTATTCATTTCGTTCTGTATGATTGGCTTTATGGTTATGCACCTGTTTCAAACGGCAAATATAGTGAAAAAGTGGCATATCATACATAGCATCACCCGTTTTTTCATTTTTAATGCGTATTTTTGTGCTTTAATTCGATTATATATGGACCATTTGAGCGCAATATTATCTCAATACCACATCCTCGGGCTTGTGGTGGGCCTTGCCACTTTTCTGATTATTGGTATTTTTCACCCCCTGGTAATCAAGGGCGAATACCACTTCGGCGTTAAGTGCTGGTGGGCATTCCTCGTACTCGGCATCGCCGGGTGCGCTTTGTCGGTTTTTGTGACCAACTCTATTCTCTCGATACTATGCGGTGTGATTGCATTTTCTTCCTTCTGGAGCATCGGAGAGGTATTCCAGCAAAGAGAGAGGGTGCGCAAGGGCTGGTTTCCCAAGAAACCGGGCAGAGACTGACCACTTTGCTATTTGCCTATTTTAGCACCTTTTATCTGCGGATTTAACAATTTTATCAGAAAATTGTTATAACTTTGTAGACACCAACACGCCTCCTCTATGGAAAAGGAATCCGCCCCCAAACTATTCATCATTGCCGGATGCAACGGCGCCGGCAAGACAACTGCAGCGATGACCCTGCTGCCCGAACTTCTGGGCTGCAACCAGTTTGTCAATGCCGACGAAATCGCCCACGGCCTTTCGCCTTTCGACCCTGCCAGCGTCGCTTTCGCTGCAGGTCGTATAATGCTGGCCCGAGTTGCAATCCTCATGGCGGCAAAGGCAACATTTGCGATTGAGACTACATTGGCCACTCGATCGTACGCACAACTGGTTAAAGCGGCACAAAAAGCCGGATATACGGTAGAACTGATGTTTGTTTGGCTTGCAAGCCCCCAAGCTGCAAAAGTGCGCGTGGCAAGGCGTGTGGCTGAAGGAGGCCACGACATTCCCGACCATATAATTGAGCGCAGATACGCCGCCGGGCTGGCAAACCTTTTCGACGTATTCATGCCTATTGTCGACTTCTGGACCATTGTCGACAACTCTCAGGGGCTTTACGAAATCGTAGCCTCCTCTCTCAAAATTGAAAACCCAACGACCTATTCGCAAATTAAAGCAACATATGACCGTAACCGAAATGGAGAATCGGCTGTCGCAACTGAGGACAGGCTTTGACATAGCGATTGAGCGTACACTTCGTGAAAAGGCCGCCAAAGGCAGGCCGATTGTTGTGGTCGCTCCGGATGGAAGCCCCGTCATACGGAGCGCCGAACATGCCCTCGCCGATTTCTACAGCAAACGACGCGCAAAAGAAGTCCCGGCTCAGTGAGGTATCCCCCTTTACCCCCCTCGCTGCTATTTTGACAAACATAATATTCCATAGATTACTTCACATCTTCTTCATCCCCACCCAAATGCTGTTTGGGCCAATCAATCTTAATCAACATTTAGGCGAATGGTGGCCGCTCTGGCGATTTCATCTTCTCATATAAATTTTTGCAAGCCCCGGGCTTTTATTCTTAACTTTGAGAACAGCTAAAGCATTGAACCATTGAAACGTTATTCAGAGTCATAGTTTCCGGTGCAAACCTGCAGCAAGTTGCCTACCTCGATGTAGAGACACGAATTTATCTAAATCAATTATGTATTCACCAATAGGTCTTTATAGATACTATGAAAAAACTCATTCGAAATAAAATATTTTGGGCTATTATAGCTCTCGGTATTTTAATAGCGTTTTTCTTGTTAAACGCGGCTCATGTCGAGAATGTGTCTTATATACCGGAGTTGGACATGTATATAAAATTCGAAAGAGTGCATCCCGACAAACCGACAATACTGCAGCTAAGCTTTAGCCGCGTAGGGTCATTCGAGGATGCAGATATTCTGGAATTTGATTATAATGACAGTTATGGTTCTCCGGAAATATATGTAATAAATAAAGATACAATATTCATTATTGATTCACGAGGTGAAAATAATATAAAGATTTCAGAAAAAGGAATTGACATTATATATCATGATGGAGTCTTAAACAATATCTATGGCATCAAAGATTGCGACATACGATATTACGGAGCAAACCCCATCCAATATACCCCGGAGTTTGGAATAGATTATGTGATTAAATATTTCAATTTGGATTATGACAACATCCTTGTTTCAGTTGCGCAAGACGAATTGAAATCAATAAAGAAACCCAAAACCGATATCTATCGAATTTATATAGAATATTGGGGAATGGGATATCGTATTACAGACTTTCAAGGACAAGAAATATTTAAATATATAAAAGACAATTGGTTACATTAGCTTATTACATATACCTAAACCTTAACCCCGGCCTCTGAAATAGCCGTCGTGATTTTGTCGGTTAAACTTCCGGTATAGAATACAAGCCGTTGATAAAAATCCTCATTAAGGGGTCGGTAAGGCTATAGCCTTTCTCCGATTTATACACAAGGCCCAGTCTGATTAGTTTTAACAATGCACTCTGCACCGAGCTCGCCGATGGCAGCGAGTGCCTTTTTATAAATTCGGCCGACATCGGACTTTCTACAAGTTTGTCTTTAGCCAAAGCATATAGTGTCGATTTTTGCCTTACGCTTACATTCGACAGCATTTCGCGATATATCACCTCGTTAGCCGCCAACATGGCATTTACGGCGCGACGAACTGTCTCCAGTCCACACCTTGTCCCTTTTGCCGTTTCTGCAAAAGCACCATTCATGCTTCGCTGCATATAAAATGTGTTGCCTTCAAAAAGGCGGAAGGCCCAACGAACAGGTTCTGCATCGATAGTTCTATCCCTTTGAGAGAAAAGCTCTTGAGCAAATGCCACATACACATCCTCGCAAATTGGATCGAGGTGCATAATCTCAGAACTATTATAGAATGGACGCTTGGACGACACAAACATTTCCTGTAATATCGTTTGCTCACTACCGGCAAAAACAAACGAGGCGTTGCCAAGGCGTTGCATATGGCTTCGCAGTATAGCCTCGGTATTCTTTTCAGGATATTTCGTAATCTGCTGAAACTCGTCAATCACAACTATAACAGGCTTTTCGCTATGCTCTATGAAGTTAAAAATTTCTTCGAGCGTATATTCCGGATGCTTAATGTCGCCCAACTGGATGTCAAAAGTCGGGAATCCGCTCACCGGGTCAAAACCAAATGTTCCATTGAGCGATTTAAGTGCAGCAAGGAAGCCTCTCACCCTCGCCTCGCCCTTTGATTTAAGGGCCTCAAATATCGACTTGCCAAGCAAATAGGTAAATTCGCCCAATGAGTTGGTCTGAAGAATATCGAAAAAGAACGTAAGATACTCGTCTGCAATCTCTTTAGAATCTTGCAAGGTTACATAAACAAGCGACGTCTTACCCATACGACGCGGAGAGATCAACACTACGTTTCGACCGTTTATAAGCGCCGAAGTTAGTCTTTGCTGCTCTTCTTCGCGGTCACAAAAATAAGGCCGCTTTATTCGATGACCAAGAATGAAGGGATTACGAGGCTTTTCCATAACTCAAGTTTTTGCAAATATAACAACTACCCCCCAATTATGCAAATCACATAATGCAAATCGCATAATTGGGCGTTGGGCGTTTTTTCATGTTATGTCAATATATTTAGCCTACTTTAAAACTATTTTCGCCGGGGATTTTATATCTTTGTATAAATATTTTTCCATACAATGAAACACGAAAAAAGTCAGGAATTAAAAGAAAAGATTGCCATTTTGCCCGATACCCCGGGAGTATATATGTACTTCGACAAAGAGGGCACGGTGATTTATGTCGGCAAAGCAAAAAACCTGAAGCGACGTGTTTCGTCATACTTCAACCGCACCCACGATGTACTGCGTACCAACCTGCTTGTGCGCAACATCGCCGATATGAAGTATATCGTCGTGCCAACCGAGCAGGACGCCCTCAACCTCGAGAACTCAATGATTAAGGAGTACAAGCCTCGGTATAATGTGCTCCTTAAAGACGATAAATCATACCCCTGGATAGTCGTTACCAACGAACTTTATCCCCGAGTATACCTCACTCGTCAGCACATTCGCGATGGCTCGAAATATTACGGTCCTTACACCAACACCGCCGTTGTCCGAACAGTGCTCGACCTTGTTTCCGAACTCTACCCTATTCGCACTTGCCGCACCCCTATCACACCCGACTACCTTGCCCGAGGCAAAGGCCGCCTGTGCCTGCAATACCATATAAAAAGATGCAAAGGCTGCTGCACCGGCGAAATAGATGCCAAGACTTACAATGGCTATATCGACAGGATTCGACAGATTCTTCGCGGTGAAACACAGGAGCTTATGACATATCTCCGCGACGAGATGCAACGACTGAGCATGGAACTCCGATTCGAAGAAGCCCAGGAGTTGAAGCAAAGCTACAAGCTGCTCGAAAATTACCGCTCCAAGAGCGTGATTGTGAGCCAGACAATAGGCGACATCGACGTATTCGGTTTCGACGACGACGGCAGCAACGACGTGTATGTCAACTACATGCACGTGCGACGCGGCGCTGTCGTTCGCAGCGTGACACTGAGATATAAACGTAGCCTCGAAGAATCCAAAGCACAGATTCTCGGCTATGCCATGGAAGAAATACGCCAAAGCCTTGGCGTAGAATACGATGAAATCATCGTTGCCGAAGCCCCGGAAATCGAAATGACCGGCATCACGTTCACCATTCCGCGACGCGGCGACAAGGCCAAGTTGCTCGAGGTCAGCGAGCGTAATGCCCGACAGAACCGTATCGACGACCTCAAACACATGGAGCGCCACAACCCGGAAGAACGCGTAGACCGACTCATGGAGCGCATGAAGGCCGACTTCCGCCTCAACGAGCTACCCAGGCACATCGAATGTTTCGACAACTCCAACATCCAAGGCACAAACCCGGTGGCATCGTGCGTAGTCTTTCGCAACGGCAGGCCGTCGAAAAAAGACTACCGACACTTCAACATACGCACCGTCGAAGGCCCCGACGACTTCGCCTCGATGAAAGAAGTCCTCACCCGCCGATACACCCGCCTTGTCGAAGAAGGCCAAGGCCTGCCGCAGCTCATCGTGGTCGACGGTGGCAAAGGACAGCTAAGCAGCGCCGTCGAAGCTCTCGACGAAATGGGGCTGCGAGGTCAGATTGCCGCGGTCGGCATTGCTAAGCGACTCGAAGAGATATACTTCCCCGGCGACAGCATTCCGCTCTACATCGACAAGAATTCGGAAACCCTGCGCGTGGTACAGCATCTTCGCGACGAAGCCCACCGATTCGGCATCACACACCACCGCAACCGACGCAGCAAAAGCGCACTCGTCGGAGAGCTCGACGGCATCAAAGGCATTGGGCCAAAAACTGCCGAAGCTCTGCTACAGCATTTCAAGAGCGTAAAAAGAATTCGCGAAGCCTCCGAGGGCGACATCGCCGCCATTATTGGCCCGGCAAAAGCCCGCATCGTAAAGTCGAGCCTAAGCGCAACGGGTAATGCGTAATGAAGAATGTAGAATGCATAATGGATAATGCCGAATGCTAAATCAAAATTAATCTTTTGTTTGCCAATCTTGATTTTTATTCCTATTTTTGCCAAACTTTGTCAAAATAGCGAATAACAATAAATGTATACGATCGGGTTAATTCTTAAAGACTTACGCGAAGATAGAGGTATCTCCGTAAACTCTGTGCAGGAGAAATCGGGCATCGACGCCACTCTTTTGAGCAGAATCGAGAATGGCCGGAGACTTCCTACATTGCAGCAGATAAGCCAATTGTCGCAAATTTACAATGTTGACGAGCAACAGCTTATCGTGCAGAGAGAAAGCGACCGCATCGTAAAGTCGATCGAATACCCTGAAATTGCCGAAGAAACCCTTCAGGCCGCAGAAGCTAAAGTTCGCTACGGCGAACAATACATGTCTTTGTTTCAAGAAATTATATACCCCAGCACGATTAAGCTCGAAAGCCGCCGCTACATCGGCAGCAAAGCCAAACTTACCGACTGGATTTTGACAACCATTTTAAGCGAGACCGAAGATGTAAAATCTTTTTGCGATATTTTCGCCGGTACGGGTACGGTGTCTAACAAAGCCGTTAGATTATTCGACAAAGTGATAATGAACGACTTCCTATTCTCCAACAATGTGATATATAAGGCTTTTTTCGCACCCGGAGAATGGAGCCAGTCGAAATTATACGACATCATATACTCGTACAACCGCCTCGACCCGCGCGATTTAGACGACAATTATTTCTCTATCAACTTCGGCGGCAAATTCTACGAATACGGTCTTTCAAAACTGATAGGCTATATCCGACAAGACATCGAAGACCTCAAGCCCACCCTGACAGAGAAAGAGTACAATATACTCCTCGCTTCGCTGATATACAATATCGACAAGCTTGCCAACACCGTAGGGCACTTCGATGCATATATCAAAAAACCGATAAAGGAACGCCCATTCCGAATGAGGCTGATCGATGCCAAGTCAATACCTAATGTAGAGATATACCGGGGCGACGCCAACGAACTCGCCCGCGCCATAGATGTAGATGTAGTATACATCGACCCGCCCTACAATTCGCGACAATACTGCCGATTCTACCACCTATACGAAACACTCGTAAAGTGGGACATGCCGCAGCTTTTCGGCACCGCTCTAAAACCGGCGCCCGAGAATATGAGCCGCTACTGCACAAACCGAGCGGCAGAATCGTTTATGGACCTCGTGGCAAATATAAATGCGCGATACCTTGTCGTTTCTTACAACAACACCTACAACTCCAAAAGCAAGTCGTCGGAAAACAAAATCAAACTCGAAGACATCAAGCGCATTCTCGAAATGTGCGGCGAAACACGTGTTTACGAGCATAGCCACTCTGCTTTCAACACCGGCAAGACCGAGTTTAAAGACCACAAAGAATTACTATTTATTACCAAAGTAGATGAAACAAAAAAACGTGAATCGTTCGCCACTATTCTACGTAGGTGAGAATGTGGCTGACGATACAGTTTTAACTGTCCGGTAATTACCATGTCAACAGAGTTAGTGACGCTCAGTGCATATTCATCGCGCCATCTCTTTTCAGCGACACCATAGACCAAATCGACTGGGTAAACGACACCAAAAACCTGACAATACGAGCCTACAAGATAGCCGATTTCATCAACTATCTCGCATCTGCAAAGAAACTGTACAAGTAAATATTACCAGCCGCCCGAAGCGCCGCCGCCTCCGGTCATACCACCGCCAAAGCCGCCTCCGCCGCCGTGACCGCCACGACCACCGCCACTAATTATGATAGGGGCAACAAGCGTAGGGATGACATAGTATACAGAGTTGACATGACCGCAATTGAGACAAGTGTACTCCTTGACGCCCTGGCCTTTACGAGCCGTTGTGGCCGGATATAGTATTCGGTCGCGAGTGAGTCGGCAGGCTCGCGAATGGCAAAGCTCGCAAACGCGGTAACCCGAATTTGCCTTTACATACGGCTCGATATCGGTCTCGCCGCATTTAGGACACAGCCACACATCATAATCCACCGAGCCTATACGCTCCTCAGTGTCCTGGGCCTGGTTTAGATAATCATTGTCGTGAACTTCGTCAACCTTGTTCATCTTTGTTCCGCAACGAGGGCATTTGCGTGCGCTGTTGCGGTAGCGCTGCATGGCAAGAAGCAGCGGCACCGACGCCACAGCCGGTACGCCAAGGCCAAAGAAAGTCATCGCAAGATACACCGGTTTCAGACCATTGAGCGCCAGATATTTGTCGTGGCGCGACTTGCTGCGGTTGTTGTACATTGTCAGCAGCAGCAAACCAAGCATTATCAATGCAATAACTACAGCTATACCGAAATACATGCCGAAAAACGAGCCGAGGTCAATCTCCTCGCGACGCGAGGCAAAATCCGCATCTTGCTCACGCGACAAGATTTCGGCGGCTGCATCGGGGTCGGAAAGAATGCCCCTTATGGTTTCTGAGGCATCCACAATACCCTTGCCGTAATCACCTTTGCGGAATGCAGGGAACATCTGGTTGCGCAAAATGCCCGCGCAAACAACATCAGGCAGCACGCCTTCGAGGCCGTAGCCAGGCCTTATAGCTGCTCTACGGAGGTCTTTTGCCACGAGTATCAGCAGACCGTTGTCAACATCGCTTTTGCCAAGCCCCCACTTTGTAAACAATTCTGTCGCAAAACTGTCTATATCGCCGCCTTCGATATCATCGACCACCACAACAACAGCCTCGGCACTCGTAGAGCGGCGTATATCGCGCATAATGGCATCGGCCTGAGCCAAAGCCTCTGGCGAAAGTATATTATCAGGATCGGATACAAAACGCGTACTGTCGGCCAGATGTACATTCGGTATCCGGTCGACAGTATATGTTGCTGCAAACGCTGCCAGCGTGAGCAGTATGAGATTAAGTACTACAAATATACGTTTCATTTCTTACGTCGGAACAGTGGCGCTGCCATTCTGAATAGGCGGAAAGCTAAAAATGCATATTCGGCAACCGAGAAAGCCCCGGCGACACGCGACAGCAGCGACGAACGACCGCCTACGAGAGGCATCTTCTGCTTGTAGGAGCTGATTTCGGCGCTGAGTTTGAACTTTTGTATTTCCATTCGCGCCTGCACAAGTGCTCGACGCATACGTATCTGGTCGAGAGTAAGTCCCGACCATTGTACGTCCTCTTCCTTAGGATACGGGGGTAGATTGATCATGGTTACTTTCGGTTGTTGCGGGAGGGTCAAGTAATATGGTACTGAGGAATCTTGCAATCGGATTGACAATCAAAGCTTTGCGACATGCCACAAGCACAATCAGCAAGATGATGTAGAATCCTGCCACTATGATAAATGACCAAAGCGGGCTCAGCGACGCAGCGAGCGCAATGCCGATAGCAATCGACACAAAAACCATTACCACAGTCAATATTATAGTCAGCAGCGAGGCAAGCGCTATGGCCGACAACAGCCGCGTGAGCTTCTCGGTCACATTCAAGCGGGCATCCTCGATCAGGAGCTTTACATACTTGCTCACTATCCGGCTGATGCCCGAAAAGCCGGTTGGGGTCTCAGTAGGTTCCATAATGTGAATAGCGGTTATGGTTCGAAGTATATAGCGAAACTCCAAACCCCGGATTACATATTCTACCTCAAGGCGTTATGACCAATCCTGCCACAACCGCCCGAGGATATTCTTTTGATTCCCGGTATAAACCGGGATACTCCGGCTCTTGCCGGAGTATCTTGTTATTTCTTAGCTTCCTCTACCTCCGAGGCAATCATCTCTACCAGTTCGTCAACATCTTCAACTGCGATGATACCTTTCTTTTGGAGGATGAGTTTGATGCGCTCGCGCAGTTCCTCTCCGGTGGTGGGGGTAAGCAGGGCGGTAACGGCTGCGCCGACAGCTGCGCCGAGCACAAATGTCATTAATCCTTTCATAGTAGTGTGTTGTATGCTTTAGGGTTATGCCTATAGGGTTCTCGATCGAGGAAAACAGCCCGCTTGCATACGATGTCTATCTTCCGCGGCCTCAAACCCTTACCAGGCAGTTTGGCAAGTCACAACTTGCTATACTTAATAGATTTATTTTACTTCTTTGATCTCTTCAGCGATCTGGTCGGCCAAGCTCTCGAGGTCTCCCTCTTTGATGCCGGGCACATGGCTGCGGATATATGAGCGAATTGCGGCACGTGTGTCGCTACCTTTCTGGGGGGCAAGAAGCAGGGCGGTTGCTGCGCCTACGAGGGCGCCACCGATTGCGGCGATGATAACGGGTAATCCTTTCATTGTTGTTATATTTTTGGTTTGTTAGTAGTTTTCTTTCTTAAAACATACAAAGGTAACAAAAAGTTTCGGACTCCGGCAAACAAATTTGCCGTTATCGTGGATTTTCCTTATTTTTGCAATTGATATGACTCATACAGACACCGACATAGGGCTGCGTCAGGCGCAGGCTGTCGTAGACCGCTGGATCACTTCGGTCGGGGTACGATATTTCTCGCCGTTGACAAACATGGCAATCCTTGCCGAAGAAACCGGCGAGGTTGCGCGTGTTATTGCTCGTACCGACGGAGAGCAATCGCCTAAAGAGGGCGAAAAGCTCGACTTGGCCGACGAACTCGCCGACCTGCTGTGGGTTACAATGGCGATTGCAAACCAGCACGGAATAGACCTCGCGGATGCTTTTGCCAACAATATCAATAAGAAAAACGTTAGAGACTTCGAGAGGCATCTCCTCAACCCGAAACTCAAACATAACTAACTAAACATCTTACAACTATGGCAGACACACCATTCGAAGACAAATACACCCAGGTTATCAGCGCCAGCAAAGTAGGCGAAGACGATGCTGCAGTTGACACAGCCGTAAAAAAAATACTCGACGAGCATTTCGACGAGAACAATAATAAGGAGGTATACAAATTCCTGTTCAACACTATCGACCTCACCACCCTCAAAGCAACCGATACCCCCAGCTCTGTGGCCCGCTTCACCGAGGCGGTCAACGACTTCGAGGAGCAGTTCCCCTCGCTGCCAAATGTTGCAGCAATATGCGTATACCCCAACTTCGCATCTGTAGTTCGCACCGTGCTCGAGGTTACAGGCGTGCGTATCGCATGCGTTTCGGGAGCATTCCCCTCGTGCCAGTCGTTCCAAGAAGTCAAGATTGCCGAGACAGCGCTCGCTGTGGCTAACGGTGCCGACGAAATCGACATCGTGCTCAATGTAGGCGACTTCCTCGACGCTGACTACGAAAGTGTATGCGACGAAATCGAAGAGCAGAAAGAAGTCACTCGCGACGGCCGACTCAAAGTCATCCTCGAAACAGGAGCTCTCAAGACCGCTCGCAATATCAAGAAAGCATCAATACTGAGCCTCTACAGCGGTGCCGACTTCCTTAAGACTTCGACCGGCAAGGAATTCCCCGGTGCAAGCCTCGAGGCAGCATACACTATGATGCTATGTATCAAGGAATACTACGAAAAGACCGGCCGAATGGTTGGTTTCAAGGCTGCCGGAGGTGTTTCTACCGCCGAAGATGCTGTTAAATACTACACCCTTGCTAAAGAAATCCTTGGCGAGCAGTGGCTCAACAACGATTACTTCCGCCTCGGGGCATCACGCCTGGCAAACAACCTGCTATCGGCTATCGTAGGTTACGAAGTAAACCACTTTTAATTAATACGATGCCGTAGGGGACAGTCCCCTACGGCATCGATTTAAATATTATAAAACCACACCTCACTCCAATTTTTTATCGCAGCAATGAAAGTATGGATTTATCTCGACGGGCGTCAGAAAGGGCCTTTCGAAATGGAAGACCTGGTTTCGAAAGCCGGTTTTGACCAAAACACCCGCGTATGGTTCGAAGGACTCCCCAAATGGTATCCTGCAGGAAGCCTTGAGCAACTCGCCCCTCTGTTCGACGGAACTATCAAACCTACCGACAGCGAGAATGCTCCACAAGCCGTAGAGGAAAATACCGAAGAACGCCACAGCGAGACCGATACCGACGATCAGACCGCACAGACCGTGCAAGAGGCCAACGAGCAGGAAGAACCTTCCCTCCAACAAAGTGAATACCCGGCCCAAGACAATCAGCCCAGGTGGGCGCCCGGACGGGTATATCGCCCCGCACAGCAACTTGCCGAGCCTTGTCCGCCCTCATATCTGGGTTGGTCGATATTCCTTATGATTTGCTGCTGCTCTCCCCTGAGCCTCGGCGCACTTGTTGCTTCAATCCTCGTTTCAAGTTACTATAGCTCAGGCAATCTCGACAAATCGAAGAAGGCTTCGGAATGGGCCGCATGGCTTATTATGCTATCATTCGCCCTCGGCATGATACCTTCGATGTTTGTCAGCGCCTTAATGGGCTGATGAAGGCTCCCGGTGCACACCACCGCTTGGCAACGATAGCGGCAGCTGCGGCCGTTATCGCCATTATAGTAGCGGGCATATGGTATTACTACACCACTGACCCCTCTACCGGTGGACTGAAATGCACATTCAAACTCCTTACCGGCTACGACTGCCCCGGTTGCGGAAGCCAGAGGGCTCTCCACGCATTGCTCCATGGCGAATTTGCCAAAGCCTGGAACTTCAACCCCATGGTGTTTTTCGCCGTGCCTTTGGCTTTATATTACCTTATCGTCGAGGCCGGTCGCAAGCGCTGGCCAAGGCTGCATGCCGCATCGATAAGGCCGCTTATTATTGTTGCGATATTTATAGGTATCGTGGCTTATTGGATAATACGCAATCTGTAACAACGCTCTAACTTTTAAACCACGGACGGCAGCCAACATCAGTAAATGCCGGACGACTACGATATTATGGAAGAGAAAAAATTGTTTTTGCTCGATGCCTATGCACTGATATACAGGGCATACTATGCCCTGCTGCGATCTCCGAGAGTAAACTCGGCAGGCTTCAACACTTCGGCGATTTTCGGATTTGTGAATACTCTCGACGATTTGCTCAAAAAAGAGAATCCCGGCTATATAGCCGTGTGCTTCGACCCTGCTCACGGGCATACCTTCCGCCACGAAAAATATCCCGAATACAAGGCCGGGCGTGACAAGCAACCCGAAGACATTACCCTGGCAATTCCATATATCAAATCAATTCTTAAAGCATACCGTATACCGGTAGTGGAAATCGACGGCTACGAGGCCGACGACGTTATAGGCACTCTTTCGAGAAAAGCCGACAACGAGGGGTTCACAACCTACATGATGACTCCCGACAAAGACTACGGACAGTTGGTATCAGACTCCGTGTTTATGTACCGCCCCGCAATAAAAGGCCAGGGATTCGAAATTCGCGGGCCGCAACAGGTTTGCGAGCGCTACGGTATCTCATCCCCTCGACAGGTAATCGACCTGCTTGCCCTCGAGGGCGACTCGTCCGACAATGTGCCCGGCTGCCCCGGCGTAGGCGAAAAGACCGCGGCAAAACTGATTGCCGAATTCGGGTCGGTAGAAAACCTGCTCGAGAACACCGACAAACTCAAAGGTGCGTTGCAAAAGAAAATTATTGAAAACGCCGATATGATACGCATGTCGAAAGACCTTGTAACTATCATCACCGACGTTCCAACCGACATCACACCGGAGTTGCTACGCCGTTGCGAGCCCGACACCAACGCACTGATTGCCATTTACAAAGAGCTTGAATTCAAATCATTCATAGCCAAACTCACCCCACAGCCCGAGCCAAAGGTGAGCGAGGGCGGATTATTCGACCTCATCGAAGACGAAGCCACTGAAAGCCCGGCACAAACCGTAGCTAAATCGCCGGCTTTCGACGCCCGCGAAATCACCGACCCCGCAGAACTGAGCTCATTCCTCGACGCTGCAATCCTCGCCGGAGAAGTCGGTATATCTATCAACAGCGTAGGTAACGAAGCCATGACTGCAACTGCCTACGGCATGGCTTTCGCATACTGTGTCAACGGAGCTGACACGGTTCAGACAGCTTATGTCGATTTTGCCACCGTACCAATGGCCGCAGAGTTGATCAAGCCGTTGCTGACATCGTCGGCTGTCACCATATGCGGCGCAGACATCAAGCGCGATATGCTCATTTTAAAACGGCTCGGAATGCCGTTCGGCGGCGCTGCCTGGTTCGACACAGCCGTTGCTCACTATCTATGCCAGCCCGAGCAAAAGCACGATCTTGCGACCTTGGCAATGAATTATCTCGGCACCAGGACATACGACTACGACAAACCCGGCGACCGCTCGTCGGCCCCGCTCGACCCGGTAGGAGCAATGTGCCAGACCGCGACACTATGCCTGCAGCTCAAGCCTCTGCTTATCAAGGATGTGGACGAACGCGGACAAATGTCTTTACTCGAAAATGTAGAGATGCCTCTCGTGGCCGTGCTTGCCGATATGGAATGGCAAGGCGCTCGAATCGACGTGGCCGAATTGAACAAACTCTCTCAACAGCTAACAGCTCGACTGCAAAAGCTTGAAAACCAAGCCTACGAACTCGCCGGACGCAAGTTTAATGTCAGCTCACCCTCGCAGGTAGGACAAATTCTCTTCGATGAAATGCAGATCGACCCTAAGGCCCGCAAAACCAAAGGCGGTGCTTGGTCAACTGCAGAAGATGTTCTCGAAAAATACGCGCCTTCGGTGCCTTTGGTGCAGATTATTCTCGATATCAGGGGGCTTAAGAAACTCCTTGCCACATATATCGATGCTCTACCCAAGCTCATCAACCCTGCCACAGGTAAGCTGCATACAACTTATAATCAGACAGTAACCGCCACCGGCCGCCTGTCTTCGACCAACCCCAACCTGCAGAACATACCTATCCGCAGCGCCGACGGCCGCGACATTCGCCGCGCATTCATCGCCGACCCCGGATGCCTGTTGCTCAGCGCCGACTACTCGCAAATCGAGCTGCGACTCATGGCCGACCTCAGCGGCGACAGCGGTATGATTGAGGCCTTTATATCGGGGGCCGACATCCACAGAGCTACGGCTGCCAAGATTTATCACGAAAATATCGACGACGTTACCGACACTCAGCGACGAAACGCCAAGACCGCCAATTTTGGCATCATATACGGCATTTCGGCATTCGGTCTCAGCGAACGCCTCGGCATACCCCGAAGCGAAGCAAAAGAACTCATCGAGGGCTACCTCGCCACCTATCCGCGCGTGGCGGAATACATGCAGGAATCTATCGAAAGAGCTCGTAAAGACGGATTTGTAACAACCATAATGGGACGTCGCAGGTACCTGCCCGACATCAATTCGCGCAGCAACACCGTGCGCTCATATGCCGAACGAAACGCTATCAACGCCCCCTTGCAAGGGTCGGCTGCAGATATTATAAAGGTAGCAATGGTGAGAATCGACAGCGAGATTCGGAAACTCAACCTCAAATCGAGGATGATACTCCAGGTACACGACGAATTGATATTCAATGTCGTAGAGGGCGAGCTGGCACAGATGCAGACACTCGTAGTGAAATGCATGGAAGACGCCTACCATGGCCGCGTACCCCTCACCGCCGCCGCCGGCACCGCCCCCAACTGGCTCGACGCCCACTGACCCCACCGTTTTACCGGCTAAACTTTATTTGTCGCATACAACATTTTATCGTAACTTTGTAGCACACCATACCATTACTTATGATTGTAAGTTTTAAATTCAAAAACTATCGTTCATACCGCGACGAGGCAGAATTTTCCCTGCTGGCACAGCCGTCAGAATATAGCCAAGGCGCTGTCACTACTATAAAGTTACACGACGGCAGCTCTCTACGCCTGCTTAATTCGGCTGCTATATTTGGCGCTAATGCATCAGGCAAAAGCAGTGTCATTTATGCCTTAAGTGCATTGTCCGATATGGTCAGGGAATCCCTATCTTACAATCAGGCCCACAATATACCATTGCGTATCCCCTATGGTTTAGACAACAAAGGGCATGAGCTATCGACCGATGCGTCTATTGATTTCATCGTCAATGACAAACGATACGAATATTCGCTCTCAATTGACAACAGAGGTATTATCAACGAAGAATTGTCTTTGTTCAACAACAATCAATTCGACCTTGTATTTCAGAAATACTTAATCAAAGACGGTGAATTTGGGCTTAAATTAGGCCCGGGGTGGCTATCTTCCACTATCGAAATCAACGATTTGATGCTTCTCAACAATCAGCTGCTTTTATCGTGGATGGCTACCAAAGAAGCTAATGGGCTGCAGGATGTTTCTCTCTATCTGGCAAACCTGATGATTCAGACACCCGAAAACATGCTGTATGGCGGGGCGCAGTTGAGCAAGATAGCCGAGGAATTTTTCGACGGATGTAAGTCCCCGCTTTACCGACGATTCACCAAACTGATGCAGATTGCCGACCTTGGTATTTCCGACGCCCTTTTCCGCCGCCACGACGACAGCGACTTCAGCTTCCCCACATCGGTTCCGCCCGAAACTCAAAAATCTTTTATAGAGGAAAATCGCTGGGAATTCAACCTTATCCATAAAATGGACAACAACAAAGACCGGTGTCTATTACCGCTTTCACTTGAATCGGAAGGCACCAAAGCCTTGTTCAAGATTGCCCCATATATATTGTATGCATTGGATAGCGGTAAATTCCTTGCTTACGATGAAATAAGCACGGCAATACACCCTTCGCTTTTCAGGTTTTTAGTAAACCTATTTCACAATCCAAAATCCAATCCAAAAGGGGCGCAGCTGGTATTTACTACTCACGACGCATCGGTTGCCGACCACAACACTATGCGTGCCGACCAGATTTGGTTTGCCGAAAAGACCAACGGCAACTCCGAACTTTTTTCCGCACAGGATTTCGAAGATGTTTCTATCAACGTTCCCTTCGAAAAATGGTATCGTTCGGGTCGTTTCGGCGCCCTGCCGAAATTCGGTTCTATTGATTATATCTTTGACTAAATGGCAAGGAAAAGTAGAACCACAAACAGTAACAGCATAGTTATTGTTTGTGAGGGCACAGAAACCGAAGTAAGGTATCTGACGGATCTCAAGGATTTTGTTGTTCAGAATTTTCCCGACAGGTTTTCCGACATAAGGATTGTGCCTACTGCTCAGGAACTTGTTGTGTGCACGACACGAAATAAGAATAAGAAATTGAAGGATGCTTGGCCTTGGGCTTATTATGTTCAAGATGAATACGACCAAGTAGAATTCGATAAATATAGGTCACAACCTACACGCTATGTACGCGAAGCAGAGTTATTTAGGGATACTCAGTTAATCGCCAAC
>LUJM01000062.1 GCA_001689415.1 Bacteroidales bacterium M2
TGAATAATTTTTTAACGAACTATTGTAACATGAGAATTCAAATTATTTAATTAACTTTGCAATATCATGAAAGCTGCTATATCCAAATCATTATTCACAACATTATTCATACTGTTAATTGCAGGTATTTCCACTGCTTACGGTTATAATCCGGTAAGGCAATCCGAGCTTTCCAACCTATGCGTTAGAGCTATTGTCAAGGATTCCTACGGCTATATATGGATAGCCACTGCCAACGGTTTGTGCAAAAGTTATGGTAATGAGTACGAGATATACTTCGGCGAAATCGACGACCATGGCACAGTGCCATCGAACTCGGTGACAAACCTGTATACCGACAAGGACGGCTGGCTGCTCGTGGCCACTAACCTCGGTGTATGCGGTCTCAAAAAAGACACCAAGACATTCCACCGTTTCCTACCCGAGAATGATTCATATAGTTTCTGCGCATTTGGCTTCGTAGAGTTTTCCGATCGTCTGTTCTGCTACGGAGCAAGGGGATTGTACGAAATCGACAAGGCTAAAGGCTCACTAAAGCACTGTGTGACCGTAGAAGGCGAAGAAGTATCGTCGGCAACTGTCGGACCCGACGGGCTGCTGTGGATATCGAACGGCACTTGCATGATGGGCATCGATTCTTCGCTGCAACCCGTGACCAGACTCAAGTTTGCTGCTTCCGACCGTGTCAACACAATGTCGAGCACCGACAAGGACCTTCTTCTCGGCACACCCCACGGCCTGATGCGATTCAATCCTGCCGACCAATCGATGAAACCCTCGGTTATAGGCCGCGATATCGAAGTAAAACACATCCTGGCCGTCGACGACAGCACCCACCTGGTAGCGACCGGAAACCGCGGCGTGGTGGCTTACAACAACAAGCTCAACACCGTTAGCAGCGAGTACCACAACGTAAACTTCAAAGAGCTGCCTTCGGCGGAAATCAACAATGTATTCTGCGACAATGAGAAGAATGTGTGGGTTTCGACTTTCGACAAAGGCGAGGTGATGCTTTCCGACCGTCCCAAGCTGTTCAATCTCAACCGCAACCGGGTAGATGTGTTCCGCAACGACTTCGTTACCCGCGCTACATACGACAAGTACGGCAACCTGTGGGTGGGAACCCGCAGCAACGGTATCGGCGAACTCGACAAAGAAACAACTCGCCTGAGATACTTCAACAGCCGCACATCCAACTCTCTCGACACTTACTCTCACGACTTCGTGCAAGAGCTGTTTTTCGACTCCCAGGGCCGCCTTTGGGCCGGCTACAACAACAGCCTTATCGTATGCAAGCCGGAGTATACACCGCAGGGTAAGGCAAGCGGCCTCAAGGTAATCAAGACTTTCCAATCGTTTGTCAATGTAGTAAGCATCGCCGAGGACAATCTCGGACAGTTGTGGGTTGGTACAAGCGACAACGGTCTGCTGGTTTTCGACAATAACCTCAACCCGGTCAAGAACTTTGCCGCCCCGGTGATAAATTCAAACAATATCACCAAGATCATCCCCTACGACAACCGTCACGTATTGCTATCAGCATATACCGACGACCTATACCTTGTCGACATTCACAACTTATCTATACGCCATTTCGACCTGTCCAATCAACTTGCGAGGGCTAATACTATCGACATGCTCCTCGACAAGGACAAAAACCTGTGGCTCGGCACATATCATCACGGCCTTTTCCGTGTAGATGCCAAAACCAATGAAATTACCCGCTGTATCGAAAACCGTCCGTATTACGATATCGTTGGCCTCGCACAGGACCGCGAAGGCGACATTTGGGCCAGCAGTAGTTTCGGCATGTACCATTTTTCGAACGACGGCCGTTTAATGGGCAGTTATCTCAAGGCCAACGGCCTCGGCAGCAACCAGTTTCACGAGAAATGCGTTGCCACACGCCCCGACGGCACAATGCTCTTCGGCGGTAATGCCGGTATCGAAGAGGTAGTACCGACTGCCGCCGACATTTCCAAGCTGCCGCGCATTGATCTGATAACTAAGAAATTGCTCTTGCTGCCCGGCTATACTCCGGCGCTGAAAGACGACATGGCTGATGTAGACGAAGCTTCGGTGAGCGAACTTACACTCAACCATAAGGAAAACTCGCTCAACATCGAATTTTTCGGCCTCAACTACGACAAATCGAGCAACATCGAATATGCATACATGCTCGAAGGCCTCGACAAAGACTTTATCTATTCGGGCACATACAACAATGCCTCATACTCTAATCTCGCATCCGGCAACTACAACTTCTACGTACGAGCCCGATACAAAGGCAAACAATGGCAAGAGCCCGAAAAACTACTCAGTCTCACCGTCAAGCCCAATCCGTGGTTCTCGACAACGGCAAATATTATCTATGCCCTTCTGATACTCACCGCAATAATCGCAGGCAACCGAATCTACCTGCGTATCAGGCTCATCAAGCAAAAATATGCTCTTTCGGAAGAACGTATCAAGCAAGAAAAGAACCTCACCGCCAACCGAATCCATTTCTTTACCAACATATCACACGAACTTCGCACGCCTCTAACACTGATTTGCGGGCCTGCAAAGCATCTGCGCGACAACTACAAATCGATGTCGGAAGCGCAGATCAAAGAGTCTTTCGACTTTATCGACAGCAATATCGAGCGTCTGCTCACGCTTATCAACCAATTACTTAGCTTCCGCCGCGTCAACAGCGAGACTCTGCCTCTGCAAGTTTCCCGAAACGACCTCGGCGCCCAACTCGAAGCATTATCCAAGCTGTACACTTTCTACGCTACAGAAAACAGAGTCACAATCAAGCTCGAGAAGCCTTCCGACGAGCGCATAATGCTCACTTACGACAGCGACAAGATAGAGAAAATAATCAGCAACCTGATTGTCAACGCAGTAAAATACTCTAACGACGAAGATGGCAATGTGACCATGCGTCTCGAGATATTGAAACATCCCGAAGGATTTGACCACGACAATGATTACACTTATGCCAGCATCTCCATTACCGACAATGGCCGCGGCATGAACGAAGAGGATATACCCCTGATATTCCAGCCTTTCAAACGCCTGCTCGGCATCAACGACCAAAAGAAGACCGAAGGCTTCGGCATCGGACTGCACTTTGTGGCTCACCTCATAAAAGTACACAAGGGCATCATAAAGACCGTCAAGAACCCCGAGGGCGGCATGACCTTCACAATCATATTCCCTGCCTGCGACGAGGCTTTCACAGAGGAAGAATTCCGTAATATCAACCACGATATTACAGAGCCATACATAGGCCCGGACGTCGATGATACCGAACCCGAAATCGAGTCCGAAGATGTCGACGACTGCAATGCATGCGAAGGCGAAGAAAACAGGCCTAAAGTACTTGTTGTAGAAGACAATGCTTCATTGAACGCCTTTGTATCCGGACTTTTCAGCGAAAAGTATCAGGTCATTCAGGCTTCCGACGGTCAAGAAGGTCTGAAACTCGCAGCAGAAGAGTGTCCCGACGTTATTATAAGCGACGTAAAGATGCCCGGCGACATCGACGGATACGCTCTATGTCGACAAATCAAGTCAGACCCGTCGACGAGTCATATCTCCGTTGTGCTCCTGACAGCTAAAACCCTCGACGAAAACAAGATAGAAGGCTACAAATGTGGTGCCGACGCCTATCTTTGCAAACCATTCAGCCCCGATGTACTGATAGCATGCGTCAACAACCTCATGTCGAAGCGTTTACAACAAGCCTCGCTCATCCTTGCCTCGGCAGGCCTTTCCGACCAGCCTGCAGCACAGCCTAATATGGTGCAGGAGATGTCGCCTCTCGACAAGAAATTCCTGGAAAAACTTTACGCATACATCGAAAATAACCTCGATAATTGCGACCTGAATGTAAATATGCTCGGACGCGAACTTGGCTTCTCGCGCACCAATTTCTACCGCAAAGTCAAGGCCCTTACCGGTATATCGCCAACCGACCTTCTCCGTGTGTATCGCCTCAACCGCGCCGCCGAGTTGCTCCTAACTCGCGAATATACGGTAGGCGAAGTTGGAGAGAAGATCGGCTTCGGAAGCCAGAGCCACTTCTCATCGCTATTCAAGAAACACTTCGGTGTTTCACCGCGAGCCTATGTTACAAACCATTTCTCGCAATATTGCGCCGAAGCATAAAAAAAATAGCACAATGCTATTAACTTAAGGTTTGTTATACAAAAGGACAGCACCGATAGGAGCTTGGCTCTCCGAGACAAGCCTCAGTTTGGCGATGCTAACTTGCAGATAATCAATATTCTATCTAATCACCCGCTCATAGGGTCGCGGCATGCCGCGACCGGGTGTCGGAAGTATTATTGTTGATAATCAGCGCATTACATGTCGCAAAATATGCGATACAAGATGATATTTGCGACCATTGTGATTTGGTAACGCGTTGATATTCAATGAACAAATGTGCTTCTATCCGGTCGCGGCATGCCGCGACCCTACGAGAAAGCGAGCTTTGAAATTACTCAAAAAGACAACTCATCTCCTTAAGTTAACAGCATTGAAACATAACGGCAAACCATAAAAATGGTCCTGCGTTCATCTCGAGCGCAGGACCATTTTTCAAAATATACAGAACTTAACTTACTTCTCAGAGAGGATTCTTACCGGGCCGATAAGACCTGACGACTGCAGGGGTTCATTAGCGCCGAGTACCTGGAAGTTGGTTGTGGTAACGCGCTGTTCCTGAGGCAGGGCGGCATCGCCAATCAGGCGATTGCGCCATGTGCTTACCACATCTATTTCGAGTGTGTTCTTACCGTCTTTGAGCAGCGGGGTGATATCGAGGCGATAGGGGTTAGTCCATACACCGCCGGCATATTCGCCGTTGACTTTAACCTTAGCCATTACCATTACCTTGCCGAGGTCGACATAAGTCTTGCCCTCGGGCAAGGCGGCGAGGTTGAACTCGGTTGTATAAACTGCGTTGCCCGAATAGTTGGCAAGGTCCTTATCTGCCTGTGTAGACCAGTCAAAGAGCGAATCTACAGTCATTGGCTGCGGGCCTTTACGGTCGGCGTCGAATGTGATATTCCATGTAGCCTTGCTGAGGTTGGCAACAAGTTCCTGCTCGGGGTAATTTACAGTGCCTTCGGCAGCTTTTGCATCCTTGCGGAATACGATAAACGCACTTTCGAGGGGCTCGAGAACCACAGGAATTGAAATGCCGTTGTCGGTAGCATTTGCCTGATACTGTGGCAGGGTGCGGATTGTGCCGTTGGTAGCGTTCCAAAGCTGTGGCTGAAGCTTGGTATTGACACGGAAGGTTGGATTGATTGATATTCGCTCTTCGGTAGGATTGGCGATAAAGTAAACCTCGGCATCCTTGAGCATACGGTGTATAAATACCGGCATCTGCTGACCGGAGGGCACGCTTACGTCAGGAATGAGATTCATATCGTCGAATACCTGCTGCATCGATGTACCGGCAGCATATACCTTGCCCTTGCCGAGGGTGGTAACAGCCTGGTCGGGAGTCCACATTGTAGCGGCAATCTCTTTTACACGCGCATCTGCTTCGGGATAGCCCTGAAGACTCGGCGAAGCAACAGGTGCCGGGCCTAATACGACCAGACCGTCCTCTACAAATTTCTTGATGCACTCAAGCATTTCCGGGCGCATAGTATCCTGGTTAGGAAGCACGAGCACGCGGTATTCCATGCCACTGTCGAGAATCAGGCGACCGTCTACTACTTTCGCATGGTTCTTAAGAATATCGGCGTTGATATAGTCGAAAGAGTAACCTTCGGGAAGGGCCGGATTGCACTCACCCGTCATTTTGGGCGCATCTTCGCCTATGAAGTATGCAGCATCGGCGATATAGCGGCCCTGCTGAAGCACATAGTTGCAACGACGCAGGTAGTCGGTGAAAAGATCGAGCTGGTCGAACCATGTGTTCTTGCGGTTGAATTCGTTACCGAACCATGCCGCGATACCCGGTTCTTCCGGGGTGTCGAGCTGATGAATCACAAGGTGCAGCAACGACGCATTGATACCCTCGGCAAAGAAGCGGTCGACACGCTGTTTCATAACGTTGGGATAACGACCGAAAGGATTACCGCCTGCAGTACAAGACTCGGCCCAAACCTTGGTTTTGCCATAGATATGACCGCACGACGAAGCGGCACGGTTTTCGATGTCGCCAAGTGTACCTTCGCTCCAGTACTCACCTGCAATCTCATCGCTCTGGCCACCGTAGAGCAGGAACTCGCTCGGGAATCCCCAGTGACCGTAGTTCTCAAGCCAGGTTGTAAGGCCGTTTTTGTTAGAAATCTCTTTTAGGCCGCCTACATACTCATAAGCGATAAGGTCGGCAACAAGGCGGCGGAGGTCCCAAAGGAAGCGGTCGGTCATCTCATTGCTGCCTACAGGTATACCCTGGAGTGCGGGCAGGTAAGGCAGCGGTGAATAACCATAACGCTCCCGGAATTTCTCGGCAAGGCCATCAGTCCAGTTCTGTCCGCCGGTCTCATAGCTGTCTTCTACAAGGATGCGGAAGGTTTTGCGATCTTCGGCAGGTATGCGGCGCATTATCTCACCGATATAAGCATCGAAATGAGCCTGAAGATGTTCTTTATTCATCTTGTCGATTTCGAGACCGGTTGCTTCGGGCGATGCAGGAGAGTTGGTAACGCCGGTTGTGGCCATACCGATTCTCGATACTACCCAGTTGCCTTCGGGCACATCCCATGTGAGAACACCGTCTTTTACATCCGAGGTCAGAACCACCACCTTTTCGGGGTCGATTGTCCAGTCAGTTACAGTATAATCAGGCTGTTGGTCCCACATATAGAAATCCCACATCGGCAGTGGCACCTGGCACATCTTGGCAAGCTGCTTCTCGGCCGAACGCTCCACCTTGGGCTGTTCTGAAAGGGTCAGTTCGATATTACCCGCACCGGGAGCAGCAACTTCGAACATCAGTTCGCCATACTCACCCTCGGGCAAAGATACGATTACAGGCGCATATGGGTCGAAACCTACAATATTCTGCTCGTTATAGCGGTCGATAGGGAATGCCTTGAGCACTGTCCAGTCGTCACCCTTTTTAGCCTTGAGAACGGCCATAGTATTGATAGGTGTCGACACCTTCACCTCGGCACTGCGCAAGGTGGCAGGCTTGTCGAGCTTAATTGTCTGAGCAATAGCCTTGCCTTCGGTCTTGGCAAGAGTCATCGACTTGGAATATGCATCCTTTACAAATGCCGGATAAGCAATTACAGCCTCATCCTGACATGCGCCTTCGATTGCGGGCAGCTCGATTGTCTGTGTACCGGGGCCTTGAACCATGGTCTGAGCCGACACGATACGGCGCATCGATTGCTCGGGTTTTACCCACGGACCGCCCGACTGGCTCCAGCCGGGACAGTTGAAAATACCGATTTCGATATCGAGCTCCCCGGCTGTTTTTAGCGCCTGGTGCAATGTCTTCCACCATAAATCGCTGTTGTACTTACCGTCGCCGTAAGGCAGACCATCCACTCCGATCATACCTATCTGCGCACGTGTGATACCGGCTTTCTTCATTGCCTGAAGGTCCTTTACAGCACCTTCGGGCGAAAGGTTGTCGTTGATCCAATACCAATAGGCCGCTATACGTATGCTATCGGGGGGTGACATAAAGTTTTCTTCTACAGTCGCTATCGACACCGACTGAGACTGCCGGCCGCACGAGGGGGCAAGCATTGCCGCAGTGGCCATTACAGCCGCAGAATAAATAAGATTTTTTAAACGCATAATGATTGGATAAATATGGCTCTAAGATCTGCAAACCGAGGCCTGCAAATCTTAGAGCGTTTTTGATTTAATTACAGTTTAATTTTCTTGGTTTCAGTGCCTTGACGACGCAGGTAGATGCCCGGTGCTACGGTAGCTGGATTGATGCGGCGGCCCTGTAGGTCAAACCACTCAACAGGGTATTGGCTATTGTCGGCATTGACATCTTCGATACCCGATACATTCTCGGTGTCGATCTTAATGTTATCGAAATGCCAGGGGTACGACAGTGACTTCACGCAAAGCTTGTGAGTACCGGCTTTAAGGCTTACAGACTGATAGTCAGGTTTTTCGTTATAACGTGTAGCGAACGAGTTGTCACCACCCTGTGCAGGCCAGAAGTAGAGAACCTTCGACGCTGTTCCGTCGGCATTCTTCGTCGAGACCCATTGTGTTTCATCCGCAAGGATGCGGTTGAACTCGGCACCGTCTTCTGTAAATACCTCGGGAACGGCAGGACGGGCGGGCTGGTTCGAGGGTGTAATCTCCTCACCGTCGATCGACAGAACCATTGAAGCGGCATACTGCTTGGGCCAGTTGAGTGTGGGATTGCCTTCGATAGTATAGCTGATGCCGGGTGTTGCGCCCTTGCTTGCTACGCGGCCATAATCGCTCCAAGGCACACTGTGGCCGATATAGATGTTTGCGGTCATATCCTCGGGAACTTCGATAGTATAGTTGTACGAAGAACCCCAGTTTTCGATAGCCTGCTCGGTAGTAACAGCACGGTCGGCAGTCTCGGGTGTAATAAGTGAGTATACATTCCAGCTCGACGAACCCATGTCGGCGATGTAATATCCGTTTGAAGCTGCATCGTTTGCCGAAATCGCTACTTCGGGAGCATCAAGGCGATAGTTTGAGTGTACGCCGGGAGTTGAGGCATAGTTGTCGAGTGGTGTTGCGTTCTCGTCGGTGAGATAGATTACAAAGCTACCGGGACGGAGTTTATGGGTATAGGTACCGGGGGCAACATTTTCAGTCGTTCCGTCCATAAGAACTCGCTTGATATTCTTGTCCACTGTCACTGTTGCAGTCTGTTCGTTGTGAATATCAGAGTTTAGAACCATTACAAACATATCGGTATTATTCTGCAGCATACCTACTGCCATACCGCTGCCATCAGAGCTAACGTTGCTCACACCCTGTGGCAACATTGAGGGGGTAAGACGCAGACAGCCAAGGGGTGTCTCGGGGTTGGTGTGACCTACCTGCAACATCTGTGCACCAAGGAATACCCATGTGAGAGCCTTCACGTCCTTATTGATATTCTTGGCATAGTAATATGTGGCGCTCTTATTGCCGTAGTCGTCAATAGGTGCCATATCACCGTTGTCACACGATGTGTAAGGCCAGTACTGAAGACCCTGTGCGCCGTAAAGAAGGGCTGCAAAAGCCTGCACTCGCATCCATTCCTCGGTAGGGATAGGATATTTGTAAGTGAAGCTGCCCATTACACCGTCGATGCTGTTCCACTTCACACTCTGGCTGGCGCGTGTAAACGCCCAGAAGCTTGTGTTGTAGGCTTTGGCAAATTTCGATATGATTTCGAGGTTCTGGAAGAAGTTGGGCATCAGCTCTACCTCGCTTTCGTCCTTGGGGTTGTTGCAGCGTACTGCATAATAGTCGTAGCTGAGCAGACCCATGCAGGTTTCGTTGATATAGCGCTCTACATAGTTATCATAGCTTGTTGCGCCAATAGCTGCGGGAGGGGTATTGATATGCAGAAGATTGCCGTAAAGAAGGTGGGTGTTGTCAACCGCACGTACTCGGTCGAGTTTTACGCGTACACTGTTGAAGTGTGTGCAGTGGGGTTCGTCGTAGATGCAGTAACCTGCAAGATTGGGCGAATGCATGTTCTCAGTAACGTAATTGCGAACATCGTCATTATTGTCCATACCTGCACGCATCATCAGCTTGAGGTTAGTGTTCTCAAAGAGATAAATCGGATAACCGTTCACCTCGCGGTCGCGGAAAAGGGCAGCCTGGTCTACACCGGCCCATGCGGTACCCTCGGTGATGTTGAAACCGGCCTCGTACATATCCTGGTATTTTTTCTGCAGCAGCTTGGCCGATGCTTCCCAGTCCCAGCCACCGTCTGCACCTTCTATCATTGTATATCCGGCCGAAGTAAATGCATAGATAGGGAATTCGCCGGGCACGGGGTTGATATAAGATGCTATCTTCGAGCGGTCGAGCTGACGCGATGCAAACGAGCTGCCGGTAGTGCTGGCATTGAAATCCTCGGCCTCGATGATATTATTATCCGAAACTTCAAGGGTTACAGGTCGCGGCGATACTTCGTCCTCTTCGATGCGGACATTCTTTAACTGAATGGTAGAAGTAGGAACAAGGTCCATAAAGTGAAGCCAGAAGAACTGACCGGCCTGGCCGACCTTGTAAATCGGGTTTGTACGGGCTGACTTGATGTTTAATCGCACGGTCTGCCATTTGTCGCTTGCTGGCATGGTTACGGAATAGTCCTTTACATAAGTGCGATCGCCATTCCTACCGGCTTTGTTTACTGTGATGCGGAAATTACCGACAGCCCTGTCGCTCTTGTAATCAAAAGCAACGACTATATAGTCTTTGTGCAATTCCTGGGTAAGGGGTTTGCACTGCACCGTCGGACGAGTGTCACCAAAGTCATTCTGGGTAGCTATAAGCGTCCAGACTCTGTCGCCGGCGTTATATTCGATTTTGGAAAATCCGGATTTTTCCGGCAGGGTTTCCTCCAGATCCATTGTATATGGCACGGAGGCAAATGCACAGACGACACACATCAGCGCAATCAGCGAAGCTTGTATTCTCTTCATGTCATGGTATGGTTTAGATTTTTGCTGTAAAGGTAATACTTTAATACGTCACACATTTTTTGATATGTCCCATTTTTTATCACATACGCGCAACACTGCATCCGTACAGCCGATTATAAACAGATGACACAATTTTTGACACATGCGCAAAAATATGGATTCACAATAAATTTCTAAATTTGTGCATACCTTAAAAACCACATGAACCAATCAATCTCACACATCGCATTTGCCTTGGCCGTAATGGCGGCATCGGCGAATTATGTCTTTGCCGATGGGGTAGATATTTCAAACCGCTGTTCGCTTACCGATACCAAAGCTATATGCTCTTGGGCCTGCGGCGGATTCGAACCGGTATTTCCGGCCGGTGAAGCCGCTGAGAAATGGAGGACGTTCGAACAGGATTTAGACACTCCTGTCGACCTCAGCCTGACTCCGGTCATTGCATACAATCTGTTAGTCCCGGCAGGCCCGGGGCGTGATTTCGACACGCGCCTAACCTTAGTATCATCGACCGGCGAAAGATTTAGTGCTACAGCCCATATCATACCTACCCTCTGGCAGGGTGTTTGTTTCGATATGCACTCTTGTACGTTCCTCAACGATATCGCTTCAATCGAGATTGCTATTCGAAACCTTAGCGACAAACCGTGGGATAAAGCCCGATTCAGCGTCGACAAAGTAGTGGCCGGAAAACCGCTCGATCTCGACTTCGAGGTGTATGGATCGGCTGAGCGCTTCCATACCGAAGGTAAGGCCGCCGTAAGCGGGGTGAATGGTTGCGCAAGAATCGACTTCGACAAGGGCGACAAGGTGAGAATCGAAACTGCAGGTAGCCGCAACCGCATCTATAATCCCGAGTTGACAAAACGCAATACTGTGGCGGTGACAATGACGAATCTCAGCAATGCCGACAGCCTGCGACTCTATATCTATACTGACAGAGGCACAACTGTCTCAAAAGCCATGCCAATGCCGAAAACCGCAGAGCAAGTGCTTTTCAACTTCAGCGATATTGCTGATGCTTCAGGCCGAATTGAGGCTATCACTCTCGAACCAACAGGCGGCAAAGGCTCTATCATCATCGACAGGATATCTTTCGAAAACGAATCTCCGATATGCACATATGCCGGTCGGGTGAGTTCATGTACAGCAACAAAAGATTTTGTCACAGTCTGCGGCGAGGTCGACAGTAAATTCCTCGGCAATGATGCGACCATAGAAATCAGGCATTACCCATTCTGGCAGACCGCTACGCCATTCGACAGTCTCGAACTTCTGTCGCGAATACCTGCAGGGCGTGAATTCAAAACTTCGGACATTCCGAACCGCCGACTCGACGGGCGCATGTCGCACCTGAGCAGCCGCTTTATCGCGGCCCTACGCACTAACGACGGCAGCTTAATACCCTTGGACGAGCCGTTCTTTATCAGCAACTGGCGCGATTTTATCACAAATCCATACTCGTTTGAGACAAGCGATGCCGAGTTTCGCGTACAAGACTACGGAGCTGTAGGCGACGGAGTTACCAACGACAACGCCGCTATTCAACGGGCTATAGATGCGGCCTCTGCCGCAGGCGGGGGCAAGGTCATTCTCGGCGGAGGTCGCACATATATCGCTACAAACCTTGAACTACGCCGTGGTGTCAACCTCGTGATTGAAACCGGCGCTGTTTTGCGGCAATCCCCCTTATTCGCGCATTACACCGAATATCCACCCGAATACGGCCACGACAATGTGATACCGGATATTCCATGGACCCACTGCATGTATACCAACCGCCCTCTTATCCTGGCCAAGGATACCGACCATGTAAAAATTACCGGCGGCGGTAAAATAAGAATGGACGATGTATACAGCGAAAACCCGCTTTGGAATCACTACGCCCGGGTATGCAGCGACCGCATACATATAGTGCCTATCGCTGTTTGCAATACCCGCAACGTAGAGATTTCAGATATCGATATTGTGCGATGCAACAATTATCACACCATATTCTACCGCGCCGACAGTGTGTTTATCGGCAACCTTAAAATGTACGAGGTAGCTTGTCTGAGCGGCGACGGCCTGAGTTTCGGCAACGCCGTGACAAATGTCCGCGTAGGACGGTGCGTATTCGAATCCAACGACGACGGCATCGTACTGTGCAGCAGCTATAAAGACCCTCGTGGCGGTGTTTGGCGACAGAGGGTCGACTCTATCGATTCATCGGTACGCCACATCGAGGTTCTCGGCAGCTATATCGACTCGTCGCGTGGCGGAGCAGGCAAGGCTATAGCTCTGATTCCGTGGGGCTCGACCAACCCTCGTCAGGACTACAATGAAATCGACAATATCGAGGTTCGCGACTGCGTTCTTCGCGGAGGGCATTCGGTAGGCTCGTGGTCCGACAATCCTTTCGACGGCAAACCATTCGACAACACTGAGCGCGACGACTACGCACCGGTCAAGAATCTCAGAATACTCGGCAACGAATACCTCTCGGCGCTGGACCTCAACGGCGTTGTCCCCACCACCCTTATTACCGACTGCGGCCTCAAAGGCAGCAATACATTCAAAAACAGCGACTTCAACGACCGTATGGCATATTGGAGTGCCAATGGTTCTGTTTCGGCGGCTCAGCAAGGCTCCATAGGGCTTATCGACGCATGGCTTTATCAAGGCTTACACCTCGAGCCGGGCGAATACACCATCTCGTGGCAAGGTTCGGGTAAAGTAAAACCCTACGTAGCAGATATAAACGGTAAACGTATCAAGGTCAGTCGTGACGGACGATTCTCGCTTAAATCTCCGGCCACCGTCCTCGTCGGGGTGAAGGGTAAAAATGCTATAATAAACTCAATCGAAATCAAATAACAATAAATAAATCTTTCATGAAAATCTTACGTTATCTAATGGCAGTTGTTGCACTTGCATTCGCAAGCAACCTGTCAGCGCAGTGGACACCCACAAAAAAAGTATTTGACGTTGCAACACCCAAAATGAAGGTGTTCCTACCCAAAGATGACCTCAACACCGGCCGTGCTGTCGTTGCATGCCCAGGCGGTTCGTACCTCGGCCATGCCATCGGACACGAAGGCTGGGACTGGGCTCCATTCTTCAACAAACAGGGTATCGCACTTATCGTGCTTGAATACACTCTCCCGGCAGGCGACCGCACCAAACCTATCGCCGATGCCGAGGCGGCTATCAAAATGGTTCGCGACAGCGCCGAAGTATGGCACATCAATCCTGCCGAAGTAGGCATTATGGGTTCGTCGGCCGGCGGACACCTTGCTTCTACAATCGCTACTCACAGCACAGCTCCCGAAGTACGCCCCGACTTCCAGATTCTTTTCTACCCCGTTATCTCAATGGACCCTGCGCGTGGCCACCAGCTCACTCACGAAAATTTCCTCGGCAAAAACCCGTCGAAAGAGCTCATCGATAAGTATTCTAACGAAAAACAGGTTACTCCGCAGACTCCCCGCGCTATCATCCTCACATCCGACGACGACGGCGTAAACCCTGCCACAAACTCTGCCCCTTATTACATCGCACTCCGCCAGGCAGGCGTGCCCGCCTGTCTCCACGTATATCCTACAGGCGAACACGGCTGGGGATGCCTGCAGTCTTTCCAGCACCACACTCAGATGCAGGACGATCTCTCGGCTTGGCTTAGAACTTTCTGATAACCTTATATCTAAAACAATATGTTTAAGAAAATATTACTGATTATCGCGCTGCTCTTCTGCACCGGCAACATGGTGTATGCAAAACCCAACAAGAGCAAAGGTAAATCTACATTTACAATGTGGCAGATTCCTGCCCTACTCGGTACAAACATCGGTAACTCTTACGTTTTCCGCACCGCCAACGGCAAGGTGATAGTATTCGACGGCGGCAGACCCGACGAGAGCCTCTTCCTACGCGGCTTCATCGGTGCGCTCGGCAATGAAGTTGAAGCATGGTTTATTTCGCACCCCCACGACGACCATATGGGTGCGCTTTGGGAGATTCTCAAAGACCGCAAGGGTATGAAGATCAACCATATCTATCACTCTCGCTTCTCGCCCGAACTGATAGCGCTCGAAAAACCATACGACAAGTATGCAATCGATTTCTATGCAGCTCTCGATACCTGCAGCATACCCGTTACCGACCTTCGCGAACCGGGACTCCAAGGTAATATCGACGGCTTCAACTTCAAGATTCTCGGTGTTACCAACGAGGAATTTCACAATAATCCCTACAACAACTCTTCAATGGTAATCAAGGTATGGGACGACAAAAAGGATATGCTCTTCCTCGGCGACTGTGGCGCTGAAGCTGGCAACAAACACCTCAACGGCCCCTACCGCAAAGACCTTGACAGCGAATACGTTCAGCTTGCACACCACGGTCAGAACGGCTGTACCGAGGAGTTCTACAAAACTATCAAGTTCAGGGTAGCCCTTTGGCCCACAGCATATTGGATCTGGACAAACGACTTCGGTGGTGGCCCCGGCACCGGTACCCTGACTACTGCCGAAACTCGCCGCTGGATGGACGAAATCGGCATCAAAGAGCATCATGTTTACTGCCTCGAAGGCATTTACCGGCTTGACTGACATGGAAATGATTAACAAACTTGCGGCTGCTGCGATTATAGCCGCCGCAAGCACTTCTGCCGTAGCACTCGAACTTCCCGAACAGCTTGGCGACCACGCCGTACTGCAACAGCAATCCGACGCCAAACTCTGGGGCTGGGCGAAACCTGGTGCTACCGTGACCGTTACCCCATCGTGGAACAACAAAAAAGTAAGTGTAAAAGCCGACAACAAAGGCCGCTGGACCGCATATGTAGCCACTCCGGCTGCATCATATCAGCCCTACTCTATCACCTTTACCGAAGGCAAGGATAATATCACTATCAACGATATCCTCATCGGCGAGGTGTGGTTTGCCGCCGGGCAGTCGAATATGGAGATGCCGATGAGGGGTTTCAACTCTCAGCCGGTCGAAGGCGCTGCCGCCGACATTGCTCGTTCGGGCAGTCTGCGCGACCGCGTGCGTATGGCTTATATGGTACGCGACGACCAAATCGAACCACAGGAGCGTATCAAAGGCGAGTGGAAAGTGTCATCGCCTGAAAATACTCCCGAGTTCGGTGCACAGGCCTTCTACTTTGCCCGAGAACTCAACGACCTCATCGATGTGCCGGTAGGCATCATCTGCTCGGCCTATGGCGGCACACAGGTCGAGGGCTGGGTACCGCGCGACATCCTCGACCGCTACGGATATCCAGAGGAGCCGGTTGTCGACAAAATCATGATGCCTGCATACCGCTATACCACAAAGTATACAACTATGCTCTACCCTCTGATAGGTTATACTATCAAAGGTTTCATATGGAACCAGGGCGAGTCTAATGCAGGAAATCCTTCGAACTATGCGCAACTTCTTACCGACATGGTGGCGCGTTGGCGTGCTGACTGGGGCGACAAGGACAATAGCCTGCCGTTCTATCAGACCGAGAATCCGCCTTTCGGCTGGTTTAACCCCACTGCGACTCCGGCTGCAGAAATAAGGGAACAACAGTACATGGCTGTCGACATGATACCCAACAGCGGCATCACATGCACTGCCGACCTTGTTCATCCTTACGAAGAACATGTGATACACGGTTCAATGAAACGCGAGATAGGCGAACGCATGGCTTGGCAGGTTGCTGAGCGCCAATACGGCATCAAAGGCATGCCTTGGCGTTGTCCTACATTCGAATCTATGTCTAAAGCCGACGACGGCTCTGTGCGCGTACGATTCAAGGATGTCGCTTTCGGCCTCATTCCGAATGTTGGTAATGTAGAAGGCTTCGAAGTTGCCGGCGAAGACGGCGTATTCTACCCTGCTCAAGGCAAAGTAGACTGGAATGCCCCCGAGGTAATACTCACTTGCCCCGAGGTCAAGGACATCAAGAATGTACGCTACTGCTTCAAGAATTTCGCTTTAGGCAACCTGCGCAACTCCTACGGTATGCCCGCAGTTCCTTTCCGCACCGACAAACCCGCCAAATAAGCTATCAGATTCAATAATTCTTATATGATAAAGCCTGACTTCGGTCAGGCTTTATCTTTTATATAAATAGGGAAACAGCCGGTAAGATTCACATCTTTCCGGCTGTCATTATGGTAAGTTGATAATTATGTACTTTGAATCCTATAAGTAGTATTTATTTAGGAAGGTTGAAAACGGTTG
>LUJM01000063.1:0-11426 GCA_001689415.1 Bacteroidales bacterium M2
GCATGATTAAGTTTCACCACTAATGATCCTGCACATATAATTCAAAACCGCTGCCGGTGCCGTAACCTGAAATCATAGGTTGCTGTGATGCCCGCACCTGAGCGGACGGGATATTGGCTGTTCTCTTGTATATTTCTTTGATAACGGCATTGATGTCCTGTCCTGAGCCTTTGCGTTCACTCCAGTCTTTAAGTTTGATATTGAAAGAACCGGCTGACGCAGATTGATCGTGACGGGCATTCTTGCCCGACACTCTTGAATAGATGCTTATTTCGGGAATATCCCTGATGGCGGTTTCAATATCATCCATTATGGCATCGGTTTCGGCAAGGTTTGAGCCGGGTGCGACCTGAACGTTAAGACTGATAACACCCATGTCTTCTTGAGGGACAAGACCAGTCTTGGTTGTTGTCATAAGCCACCACAAGCCACCTGCCGCCAATACAAACAACAGGGCCACAATCCATTTCCGCTTGAACAGAAACATTATGCCGGTGCGATATTGGCCGACAACATTGTTCAGAGAGGCATCAAATGCGAAATGAAAGCGTTGGATATAATTCATTTTTTCTCCCGACGCTTTACCGGGTCGCATAAGCAATGCACTCAGAGCCGGGCAAAGAGTCATGGCGTTTATCAGCGAAATTCCGACGGCGACCGCCATTGTAAGACCGAATTGTTTATAGAATGTGCCTGAAGTTCCGCCCATAAAACAAACCGGAATAAATACCGCCATAAAAACTATCGTAGTGGTAATCAACGCCGCAGAAAGTCCTCCCATTGCCGACACCGTTGCCTGATAAGGATTCTTTTCACCGTCGTCGAATCGGGCCTGTACAGCCTCCACTACCACCACGGAGTCGTCCACCACAGTGCCAATGACAAGTACGATAGCAAACAACGTGAGCATATTCAGCGTAAACCCGACCGCATAAAGAAATGCGAATGTGCCGATAAGAGATACTATAATAGAAATTGACGGTATCAGCGTCGCCCGCCAATCATGGAGAAACAGATAAACTATCAGAATTACAAGTATAAGAGCTATCACAAGTGTTTCAATCACTTTATAGATTGACGCATCGAGAAAGTCCTTGGTACTCTGTATGTCCGTCAGAATCATTCCCGGAGGCAGATTTTGCCTGATTTCATCAAGTGTTCTGTCAATCTCTAAAATCACTTCATTTGCGTTTGAACCGGCAGTCTGAGCTATCATGGCATTTGCGCCGGGATGCCCGCTGGTCTGGCTAAGCATGGCATAATTCTGTGCACCAAGCTCTATGGTAGCAACATCTTTTAACCGCAGTACGCTTCCATCAGCCAATGCCCTGACGACAAGATTCTCATACTCGCTTACATCTTCATATCGCCCTCGATATTTCAGAACATACTGAAACGTATTCTTGGATTCAGCACCGAGTGTTCCTGTCGGAGACTCTATGTTCTGGTCTGCGAGAACCTTGTCGATATCAGCCGGAACGAGTCCGTACTGCGACATTCTGGCAGGATCAAGCCATATACGCATAGCATATTCTGCACTGAATATGTTTACTTCTCCGACACCGGCTATACGCGAAATCTGCGGTTCGATATTGATTTTCATATAGTTGGTCAGAAATTTGGCATCATATGTGTCGTCGGGACTATACAATGTTATGGATTTAAGCGTACTGTTCTGTCGCTTTCTGACTGTGACACCGCTTTTTGTGACTTCTGCGGGGAGCAGACCCTGTGCTGACGCCACCCTGTTCTGAACATTGACAACGGCCATATCGGCATCTGTGCCTTGCTTGAAATATATAGTTATTGATGCTGTACCGGTATTGGTAGCCGTTGAGGTCATATACATCATGTCCTCAACGCCATTCAAGGATTCTTCAAGCGGCACAATAACACTTTTCAATACCGTTTCCGCATTGGCACCTGTATATGTGGTAGAAACCCTTACCGTGGGGGGAGCTATGTTTGGAAATTGCTCAATCGGCAGCTGCAATAAACCCAATATGCCAAGAATGATTATCAGTACAGAAATCACTCCGGCCAGAATAGGACGATCTATAAATGTTTTTACTGTCATACCAATCTTATTTTTGAGCAAAGTTAAGAGATTAAACTTTATGGCTTCATATCAGTCTGATAAGTAAATGACTAACGGCAACAGAGTGATGGTCAACCGTTGCCGGATGTGTGTAAACAGATGTAGAAAAATAGCTAACTTTGCATCGTAATTATATTTACAAGATGAAGAATATATCTCTATATATCGACATTGCTTTCTGCATCATTGTCTTGCCGGTAATGATGATGATTTTCCCTATAGAGCGATGGTTTCACAATTTCCAATGGTATGTCATAACCGTTGGAGTATGGCTTTATTGCCTTTACTTTCTGAATAGGTTTGTTACTGTACCGTTCCTGTTCAAAGGCAAGAAACACTCTGCTGTCGGGGTGCTTGTTATTGTTCTTTCAATATTGGTAACCTATGGCTTTTCACAAATCACTTTATATACTCCGAAACCGAATGTCCATGATTTAGGTATTGAGCGGTTGCTCCCATCCATTCAACAATACCAGCAGGCTGTATGGTCGTTGTTTATGATTGTCGAGGCTTTCAGCTTTGCAGTCGGATTGCTTACCCAGACCAATATACAGCGATCACGTCGGAGAACTGTTGAAGCAGAGAGAGATAAAGCCGAAATCGAGCTTTATAAAGCACAGATAAAGCCACATTTCATGTTTAATACATTGAATTCTCTTTATGGTCTGTTTCTTACAAAAAATGAAAACGCCCTGTCATCATTGGAAAAATTTATTTCAATGATGAGATATATCCACACAACGTCAATGTGTGATCTTGTGCCATTAGCCGATGAGGTCGACTATATCAATCAGTATGTCGGATTACAAAAACTGCGTCTGAATGAAATGACATCTGTCACAATTGACATAGACATCGAAGACAATGCGTTGATGGTTCCGCCTATGTTGCTTGTGACATTCGTTGAAAACTGTTTTAAGCATGGCGTCTCACCGGTTGAGAAAAGCCGTATTAAAATATCGTTGCACGAACATAATGGTAAAATGGAATTTCTGACAAGCAACCGTATATTTCCGGTCAAGCGTATCGGAGAACACATGGGCATTGAAAACTGCCGGAAAAGGCTTGATTTGCTTTATCCCGGAAAGCATGAATTGAAAACGATGAAAAGCGAGGCCTTTTTTGTAGTGGAACTTCAAATTGATTTAACAGCATGATAAAGTGTATTGCGATAGATGATGAACCGATAGCCCTGAGTATTATTCAGGAATATTGCAAAAATTATGGAGAGATTGATTTGGAAACATACACGTCGCCGATTGCCGGTATGGAGCGTATAAAGTCAGTATGTCCTGACATCGTGTTCCTTGATATAGAGATGAACTCTCACAACGGAGTGGCTCTCGCTCGTGAATTACCGTCCGGGACCTGCCTGATATTTACAACTGCGTATTCGCAGTATGCCCTTGACGGATTCAATGTCGACGCAATCGATTTTCTCCATAAACCGATTTTTTACCCTCGGTTTGAACGAGCAATGGAGAAGGCGATAAAATGGCTCGGTAAAAAAGAGGATAAACCACAACGTGAAACTATCACCTTAAAAGTCGAACACAAGAATGTAGTTGTTGATATTGATGATATTGCATTTATTGAAGCGATGGATAATTATGTAAAGGTGTTCAGGCGCGGATTGCCTATGGTTTTGTCGCAGATAACAATGAAGGAAATGGAGTCAATATTACCGACTGACAGATTTAATCGCGTTCACCGGTCATTTATTGTATCACTCAATGCAATAGACAAGTTTTCAAACAGAAAAATATATCTCCTTAATTCCGACAGGACAATTCCTGTAGGTAGAAAATACATTGAAACATTTAACAATCTCTACAATATCTTCAAATTAAATAATAACGATTAGAAAAATGAAAAAATTTTTCAGCCTGATGCTCATTACTATTGTAGCATCATTATCGGCTATGGTATATGCCGGTACTCCAATCAAACAGACCGAGTTGCCAAAAGCGGCACAAACTTTCCTCAGCAAGCATTTCCCCGGAGATGAAGTACTTAAAGCCGAAAAAGAACAAGGCCGTCGCGGTATGGAATATGAAGTTGACCTCAGTAGCGGTGCAGAAGTTGACTTCCAGGAGAATGGTGACTGGAAAGAGGTCAAGGCTGCCCGAGGCAATGCTGTTCCCGCGGCTATAATTCCGACAGCTATAGCCAAGTATGTATCTACAAACTTCAATGGTCAGTCAATCGTTGAAATCTCACGCAAGCGCGGAGGCTACGAAGTGGAACTGTCCAATGGAACAGAACTCAAACTTACAGAAGATGCAAAGCCCATGCCTGCTCGTCAGGGTGGCGGTCGCGGCAATCGCCGTTAAGCGTAATATTATCCATAAAAACGAACAAGCCTTCCGGTGCGAAATGCGTTGGAAGGCTTGTTTGTTATCATACAGTTTCTGCGGTGTTTTTGGCCTGTTCTTCAAGTCTGACAATACGTCGGAATGTGCGCCTGACAGTTTTCCATTTCGGGAAAAATGCCGCCGGTCTGAGCGGACCGTAACTGACAAGTATAATCATCAGCGAGAAAATGGCTATGATAAGAAGCCAGCCGTATATTTCTTTCATTGAAACGATGAGGGCCTGCGTCTGCACAAGACCGTACAACTGACCTAAGGGGACGTGGGCTGTATCGGGGTTGAAATCCGTAATGGCCGAGCCAAGCAGAGATGCGTTCTTTGCCATAGTATGTCGCATAAATTCACCAATGATGGCCGGTCCGAGTGTCGCCCCCATCACCGCTCCTGTAAAACCGTTGATAGTCAAAGCCTGCGGAAACACCTGAAACGGCAGTCCGCTCTGGACTATGGATGTCAGGAAAACGATTGATATGATTACCGCGGCAGCTCCTCTGAAGAACAATGGTAGAAACAACATTTCTTTCTCAACACCGTAATCTATGAAGAAATAGAAATATGCCAGATAGACTATGGCAAGTGAAAAGGCTATTGCCGTCATGGTTTTATATCGCCATTTTCGCAATGCGAATGTCAGATATGTAAATCCGCACCCGACCACGATTCCAGCAAATACATACCAGTTCAGGTCTATCAGGTTTGTTTCGTCAAAACCGAGAATATTGGCAGCGTAGGTATGCTCAAACACGTGTTCGGTAGCTATCAGCGTGAAAAACACAAGATATATGATTGTCGCCCGGATTACGTTGCGGTTACGCATGGCTCGGAATGAGATATAAGGGTGGTGCAAAAATGATGCTCTCCATAGGTTTGTTATCATACAAACCAGACCTAAGAGAGCCGCCGCTCTTATCTCACCGGAATCCCACCAATCAAAATAGTTGCCATACACACAGATAAATGTAAAACACATCATGAATCCCGCCCAAAGAATAGCTCCAATCCAGTCGATACCGAGCAGCGGTATAAACATCGGACCTCGAACCGGCTTTACGAGAAGCATGACGAGAATCATCATCAGAGCAAGAAGGCCTATCATTATCCAGTGCATATATTCCCATTGTGAGAAAAAAGCAGTGTAGATTGTCGCAATACCGCTAAGCTGTATTACACTATCTACCAGAATATAAACATAGCAGAAAAAGACAGCCATATCGCGCACCGGAGTCAGCCATAACTGAATGGTCGAGTTACAGGCGAGCGTGGCCTGCATCCTGAACCAACCGGCGATAAAGCAGGTGATGACAAGTACAGGAACCGACTCGGTATTGGCACAGATGAGATTGGCTGCAATCAATACTATTCCGGCCACAAGTAGCTGTGTCCGATTCGAGAAACGGAATTTTATGCGGAACATTACCGCAAAATTTATCGCAAGGCCAATCAGCGAGGCATAGCCTGCCATAAGTATGTCCTCCTGCATCAGTGCGGTTGTCCCCACCATATCGGAAGCTGCCGCGAGATATACACCTCCGGAAAACTGAATGATGATGACAAAGAAAATGAACAGCCACGGTTTTAGTCGTCGGGGAACGAAATTCGGCACATCCGGTATGTCGAAAGGGCCTTGTGGAGCGTGCCAGTCTGCCATATCAGTATCTTACTTCACATTCCACATTCATGCCGGCACGGAGTTTCTGCATATCAGCTTCACTGTTGTTTCCGGTAAACACAATTCTTACCGGAACACGCTGGCGCACCTTCACAAAATTGCCTGCAGAATTATCCTGAGGCAATATTGAGAGCGATGCTCCTGTTGCCTTTGAAATTGACTCAACTTTGCCGCTGAATACCACATCGGGAATTGCATCGACTTTGATCTCCACATCACTGCCCGGAGCAATGTGTTTAAGCTGTGTTTCTTTATAGTTGGCAGTAACCCATACATCGCCGGAGTCAACGACATCAAGCAAAGTCTGACCGGGCTGCACAAGCTGACCAACCTGAATTTCTTTCCTCGAAGTATAACCGTCACACGGTGCAATGATTACACAATACGACAGATTAAGTTCGGCAGTTTCCAACAGGGCTTTGGCAAGTTCTATCCCTGCGTCATTCTGGGCAATTCTCTGACGTGTTTCGGCCACGACAGAAGATGTTGCGGAGCGTTGACGCGACAACATTTCATAACGCGCTTTCTTAGCATCGTAGTCGGTCTTTGCAGCATCGTATTGCTGACGTGTCACAGCATCTTTTTCAAGCAGTTTCTTGTAGCGCTCGAAGTCTGTCGCAGCCATCTCCATGACAACTTTGGCTTCGGCAATAGATGCTTCGGTTACAGCTACATTGGCCGAAGCAACCCCGACTGTATGGTCGGCGACTGTGCGCCCGGCTTGTGCATTCTGATAGTCGGCACGAGCCTGAGCCACACGCAGGCGCATATCGGCATCGTCAATTATCACAAGAGTATCACCTTTTTTCACCGGCTCATACTCATTGAAACGTATTTCTTTGATGTAGCCCTGCACGCGGCTGTTTACGGGCACTATCTGCTGTTTTACCTGCGCGTTGTCGGTGAACTCGACATTGCCGAGATGAACAAACTTGCTGCATACCCACAATGCAGCGGCGGCAATGACCAGTAGTGTCACAATATATGAGATGACTTTTTTTGTACGGTGTTTCATATCCTTCCTGAAGTGAATAAGAGTTTGTAATAATAGTAGATGATGTTGATGCGGGCGTTGACAAGCATCTGCTCGGCATCAAGTTTTGAATTTGCCGCATCCAGCATATCGGTGATAAGAGCCATTCCTTCCGAATAACGCGTAGAGGTAGTACGGTAATTCTTTTCCGCCAGCTCAACGCTCTTTTGCTGAGTTTTCAGTTCCTCATATGCCTCCATATAACGCACATAGTCTGCGCGGACACCAAGGCTCACGTTCTCCCGTGTGGCTTCAAGTTGATCAAGTGCTGTCTGTGTGGCTGCACGGCTTTTTGACAATGATTTGTTGCTCTTGTATAACGAGGAAATATTATAGCTGACGCCAATGCCGACATACCAATAACTGAGATTACGGTTAATTGGAGGAACTTCCACAAGTATCGGGCCGTCGATGCTCCATCCGGCCTGAATACCGATTTTGGGCAGACGGTCGCTCTTTACAAGCGTTTCGGCTTTACGGCTGATGTCCACTCCGGAGCGTGCGAGTTTCAGAGTTGGGGATTCACTCTCGGCCGACTGTTGCCACCAATCTTCGCCGACCGTCGGCAATGATCGGGCAAGAATTGTCGAGTCCGGCACAACTTCGATATTGTCATCAAGACCGGCAGTCACTACGAGATTCCGGTTAAGGATTGTCAGGGTATTGTTGATCTTGACAAGTTGCAGTTCGAGGTTTGATACAAGCAGTTCGTAACGGGTAATGTCATTCTGCAATGCCGTTCCCTGCTCATAGCGGGCATTCATCTCCTCAAGCACTTTTCTGGCCTGCATGATATTATTCTCCACGACTGAGCGCAGGTTGACACACTTGTATATGTCAAGATAGAATCCAGTGAGCTGAAATCTGATGTTGTCGCGCTGTAATTCTGTGGCATAGCGTGAGGCTGTTGATTTCAGTTCTGCCATCTCTATTCCGGCACTTATCGCTCCTCCGGTATAGACCGGCTGTGTGATATTGATGCCAAAGGCATTACCGAAATGCGGAATCGGAGCTTTCTGATAGTCTGAGAAATTACGTTTTGTTGTGAAGCCGTCGCCAATATAACTGAGCGACAAATTTGCCTCAATGTCGGGAAGTCGCCCGCTGCGGGCAACACTGATTTCCCGCCTTGCTTCTTCTTCGGCGGATAATGACGGGCGTAGTTGCGCACTGTTTGTTTCTGCAACCTCAAACAGGTCTTCGATTGTAAACACCTGTTTGGTCTGACCGACAGCACACACTCCGCCGCTCCACAAGGCTGCAGCAAGCAACCCTGTGAGCAATCGGTGATTGTTCATGTGGGGAATTTATTATTAAATGTGATAACGGAAAAACTCCGACCCTCTAAAAGGCCGGATATGACTCTCAAAATAGAGTCTTATACAGAAGCGGTACTCTTCCAGTTCTCAAGATATCCCCAGTTAATCACAATCGGGGATGCGCTGAATTTTGCTGTCGATTTACAATTCATTTACAGTACAATTCTTTGTGAATTGCACTGCAAAGTTACGAATTTTTTTGATATTTCAGTCACACTGCACCAATGCAATTCATTACACGTCCTCTTACATAGGCTTACCAGAGCCTTCACTTTCAGACTATGATCAGCACGCTATTTTTGTTTTTTGCTAATAGTACGATGTGTATTGAATAATAAAGCTTGATTTTATTCAATACAGTGGTTTGATTGAATAAATTCGCTATATTTGCAGTCTAAGATAGACTGTAATGAAAACAACGATACTCAATCAGCGGGCGGAACGCGACGAATTGTTGTCGCGTCCTTATCAGCAACGGCATACCAAGTATGACGCTGACGAACTTTTGCATAACCCGCTTATCAAACTTATATCCGGGCCTCGCCGCGTCGGTAAATCCGTTTTTGCCCTACTGATGTTGCAGGGAAAGAATTTTGCCTATCTCAATTTTGACGATAACCGGTTGCTTGAAAAATGGAATGAGGATCTGGCAATGTCGGCTCTTGATGATGTCTATCCCGATTATGATTTCATGTTGCTTGATGAAATTCAGAATCTTCCGGATTGGGATTTGTGGGTAAGCAAGCTATATCGCCGGGGAAAGAATCTGATAATTACAGGAAGCAATGCCAATATGTTGAGCAGTGAGATGGCGACTGTGCTGACAGGACGTTATCTCCAGATTGAGATGTTGCCTTTCAGTCTTGATGAAACCATGAGGTGGAAAAATATCAGCCCGGACCGCGAGGAACAGGCGGCACAGGCAATAGTGCTGGCTGGCGACTATATGCGTAATGGCGGATATCCTGAAACAATCCATGCTCGTGGCATAACTAAGAGTTATCTTTCCTCTTTGTTTGATTCAATCTTACTGAAAGATGTCGCTAAACGCCACAACGTGAGGAATACGACTGACTTATACAACCTTGCTACTTATCTGTTGTCAAATTTCTGCAAGCCGATTTCAGCCAACGAACTTGCAGGAGAATTGGGGATGTCAAGTGTGGCGACTACAAAGAAATTCTGCAACTATCTCAACGAGCCTAACCTGTTCTTCTATTTACCGCGATTCAACAACAAGCTAAAACTGATGAACAAGGCTCCGAAAAAAGTATATGTCGTTGACAATGGTTTTGTGCAAAGCACAGCGTTCAATCTTAGTGAAAACCTCGGTCGCCTATTGGAAAACAAAGTCTTTGTAGAACTCCTGCGCCGTGGCTATATCCCCGCTCAAACGCTATTCTATAACCGTACACGCAACGATAAAGAGATAGATTTCGTCACCCGTAAAAGGCACGAAAGTAGAGCAACTAATCCAAGTCTGCTACGACATGACCTCCGAGAAAACCCGCAAACGCGAACTCGACGCCCTCGTCGAAGCCGCCGAAGAACTCCACTGCGATAACTTGCTTGTAATCACCAATGATCAACAGGAAAAAATCGAGTGGAAAAATAGAGAAATCAAAATAGCAAATATATACAATAGTAGATTCTAATAAGTAGGGCTTACATATGAATGATTATATTCGAATAGGACTTGAGAGCATCATCTCTTCTGGCATTGTTTTAATCATATTAAGACTTATTGGAGAAGGATGGATAAATTTAATTTTTCAAAAACGCTTAAAAAAGTTTGATGCTGATATTGCAAAAGATTTGGCCTCATTTAACTCGAGACTTGATTATAGCACTAGACGTATCCAGGCTCAAATGGATGTCCAACTTGAGCAATTAAGAATTCAGTACACCAATGTGTTCAGCAAACAACTTGATGTTTTTAAAGAAGTTTGCAAACAAATGAATTCCGTACAAAATTTATATAATAGGATACAATCTTTTTATACTTATGATTGTAAAGCAAACATAGATTTTTCCAATAAGCAAATTTGTGATTCGACATGTGATGAGGATTGCATTATTAATTATTGGAAATTTGTTGTTAAATTCAGAGAAGAAGTGCACAAACTTAATGATTTCATAGAGTGCAATGAAATGTATTTCACTCTTTCTCAAACAGTATCCTTTTTAAAAATAGAAACAGATTTATTAAAACTCGCATCAGATGCAATTTCAATAGGCACAGCTCCACAAAACACTCCGAATACTAGGGCTGAGAATGTGCTAAAGTTATTTTATGAACACGATATGACTTCTTTCTTAGACTTGAAAAATGAAATTTTGGACAGTTTTAGAGAAAAAATAGGCACTCTCGCCGTTTAAGTTCCATTATTTCAATGTAAGTTCAAAAAATTTCCGTATATCCGTATATTTGTATTACCCCAACGAAAACAACGGGGAAGAACATTGAAATGGTGCCGTGTGCAATTCGTGAACAACGGATAGTGCGGCATTGCAATATTTTGAAAACGACTTAGTTATAGCGATATTATCCGGCTCCAGGCGGATAATATCGCTAAAAATCGAGCAGCTATCAAATTCTGATAGTTGCTTTTTTCTTTTATGTTACTATAATTGCGCTCACCGAGTTAAACCGAAAACCAACATGGGCGAAACAGTTAGTGTGGTATGGTATAAGTCGAAATAATGTGCAAGTATGAGAGCACCCTGCGGTGTTGGCAAAAGGTGTGGGGCTTCCGGTCATGTCCAGTCAAAAGGTTGATGCCTACTTGAACGAGATTACAAATCTGGCAAAAATCCCAAAGCTCTCAAATGAGTTGCGAAATATTACCAACAGTCCAAACACATTAACGGCTCTGTTCCAATAGGTTCAGAGCCTCTTTTGTTTAGTAAACATCCATATCTCTAAATAAGAGAT
>LUJM01000063.1:11474-27470 GCA_001689415.1 Bacteroidales bacterium M2
ATCTCTTATTTAGAGAGTGGGTTCAAAGTCTTTAATGTACAAAAAAAGGAAGATTGATGATATTGTAACGGCAGGGCCTTCGTGCGTTGACGGTGCCGTAGGCGTGCCCGAAGCTAAATGGTTTGTAGCCATTGTAAACTCCCGGCACGAAAAATCGGTTGCTGAAAAGCTACAAGCGACAGGCATAGAAACCTACGTCGCGGCTCAGAAAGAGATGAGAGTCTGGGCTAACGGCCGACGCAAAATCATAGACCGCGTAGTGGTACCTTCGATGGTTTTTGTGAAATGCACCGAATGGCAACGTCGTCAGATAGTCAATCTGCCATATGTCAACCGCTTCCTTGTCAATCGTTCGACTGATAGCGGGGGGCTCAATAAACCTGTGGCTGTCATAGGCGATGCAGAGATAAAGAAACTAAAATTCATGCTTGGCCAATCAGATACACCCGTTGAGTTTGTGCCAATGGAATTCCGCATCAACGACACCGTCCGTGTAGTCCGAGGGAGTCTCCGAGGCCTTGAAGGCGAAATCCGCACCGCCTCCGACGGCACCAATACCCTATTAGTAAGTCTCCCCCTCCTCGGCGGCGCCACTGTCCACATCGACCCAAAGGATGTGGAGAAGATTGCATGATTGATGCAATATCATATAAAAGATGCAACGCATATAAAGTAGGCGCAAAAATAACACTGTAAGCCGAGTCAGAAATCACTATTTTATGAATCAAGTCAAGGCCGGGGCTGCATTAAACTATGTAATAATCGGGCTCAACATCCTTACTGGGTTGTTGTACACTCCTTTTATGCTCCGTTGCCTTGGGCAGAACGAATACGGCCTATATTCGTTGGTAGCCTCTATAATAGCTTACCTTACTTTGCTCGACTTTGGTTTTGGCTCGGCTATTGTGCGTTATACAGCCAAAATCCGAGCTACCGGAACCAAAGAGGAAGAATGGAGCCTTTATGGGATGTTCCTCTCGGCCTATGCTATTCTTGGCCTGCTTGTCACAATCGGAGGCGTTGTGCTTTACTTCAATACAGACAGGATGTTCGACCGCACAATGACTCCGGACGAGCTACAACAGGCCCGGATAATGATGGCCTTGATGGTCGGCAATCTTGCTGTCACATTCCCGTTCTGCATCTTCGGCTCAATCATATCGGCATACGAACGGTTCGTATTCCAACGAGTGCTGTCGATTGTGCGGATTTTGCTGTCAACAGCGGTTCTAATAGTGGTCTTACTTCTCGGCTACAAAGCAATTGGCCTTGTGATAGTGCAAACCGTATTTAGTATCAGTACGCTTTTGGCAAATGTTCTATACTGTCGTTATAAGCTACGAATAAAAATCAACTTTAGGAATTTCAATATTCCGCTTCTCAAGGAAATAGCAGTTTTTAGTATTTGGAACTTCCTCGGAGCAATAGTTGACAGGATATATTGGGGAACGGGCCAGTTTATTCTCGGTATTTACTGTGGCACTGTAGCCGTAGCCATATTCTCGTTAGGAATAACGCTAATGAACCTTTATATGTCTATGTCAACGTCTTTCAACAGCGTGTTGCTTCCTCGCATCACCTTGCTTGCCGTAAGCGGAGACCACGACAAAGAGATATCCGACTTATTTATCAAGACTGGACGTTTACAGTTCTGCGTATTGTCATTGATTCTGTCGGGCTTTATAGTTCTGGGAAGACAATTCATATTTATATGGGCAGGTGCTGACTATGCCATGTCCTACACTATCGCGCTGGTTTTCTTTGTATCCTTGCTCTGCCCACTGATTCAAAATGTTGGATATACAATCCTCTTGGCACGTGGACAGCAAAAGTTCCGTTCCATCGTCTACCTCGGCATCGCGATTGTCAGCCTCGTTTGCCAAATATTGGTCACCCCGCGCTTCGGTGCGTTAGGATGTGCAATAGTTATCGGGCTTACACTCTTTATTGGCCAGTGGGTGGTAATGAACATCTACTATAAAGTCAGACAACATATTGATATAAGCGAGTTTTGGCGTGAAATTGGCAAGATGGCGATATTCCCAACTATATTGACAGGTTTAGCCTTGTGGTTGGCACAAAGAGTCGAGATAGACAATTGGGCAAGCATTGGCACTGCCGGTTTTGCTTTCATTATCATCTATATCTCCACGTTCTACTGCTTTAGCATGAACAAATATGAACGAGAGATAACCCTGGCTCCATTGAAGGCTCTTAAACAACGACTTGGTCTATGACGATATTTGCGGCACATAATCCCGATGCCGAGATAAGGCGCGACAGCTCGGCTGGCGGTATCTTTTCCATGTTGGCGGAACGGGAACTTTCAGATGGCGGAGCTGTTTACGGGGCCTCATTTGATTCAGAATGGCACGTAAGGCATATGCGTATTGACAATGCCGATGAACTATGGCGTTTGCGTGGCAGCAAATACGTCTTCAGTGATATCAAACCCATCCAAACGGAAATTGAGCGTGATATAGAATGTGGTCGTAAAGTACTTTTTAGCGGTACCCCATGCCAAGTCGCCGCAATAAGGAAACGGTTTGGCGACAATCCGGCCATACTATTAGTCGAGACGGTATGCCATGGTGCCCCACAACCAGAATATTGGCAACATTATCTTGACGAACTTAGTCAAAAGCTTGGCAAGACCTGTGCAGATATTGAAACAATAAATTTTCGCGACAAACGTACTGGATGGAAAAACTATTCGTTTACTATACAGTTCAAAGATGGGAAGACCTTTACCCAGCTTCATGCCGACAACCTCTATATGCGGGCGTTTCTCCAAAACCTGACATTGCGAAAGGGGTGCTTTGTTTGCCCATTCAAATATCCCGATGGTAGTCATGCAGATATAACCCTCGGCGACTTTTGGGGTATTAGTCAACTTGCACCTGAAATCGATAATGACCTCGGCACGACAATCGTAATCGCCCGAACCGAGAGGGGGGCAGAATTTACAGATTATCTAAATCAAGACTACCTACTCTCATTAGAAAAAGCAAGCCAATACAATCCTGCTATAACAAACTCGGCAACCGAACCACGAGAATATGGTAAGTTTCAATCAGTGGTAAAAACTTCAAGCTTTTTTAGAATAGTACGAAGATATACATCGCTGCCACTCTGGCTTAGATTAAAGAGACGTCTCTGTCGACTAATGCATTAGTAAGCGTCCAAAAATGACGTCTTGCGAGGAATAACAAGAATACAAATCTTTGCCGTCGATAATCAAAACCATCGGACTTCAACGGCTGAATACCCCATAATAAGTAAAAAATCAAAATCAATTTAACGCGATTTAACGGTTGCCGTCTCCTGCGGTAGCCCATAAATCCACAACGTGAAAATTGGACGCTTAAGTATACTATGTCTTTAATCAAGATTTATACATATTTCTTGTTGACTCTCCCTGCAATGATTGCTTTCGTTGCGCAGAAAGGAGAAAATCGCAGGAAGATAATAATGGACCTGGAACGTTTGGAGACTGTCGAGCGCTTAAATTCATCGTCTCCTGTGCTTTGGCGCCTATATAAAGCCCTGGCAACAGCAAAAACATTCCGTTCGATATTTTATATGCGTGTAGGGCGTATTTCGCATCTTATATCATTCCTACTCCCCGGCGAGATTCATTGCGGCATAGCTTCTACCAAATCAGCCAATGTTGGAGGTGGAGTCTATATACAGCACGGCTGGGGCATGGTTCTTGATGCCGAATCCGTTGGTGAAAACTTATGGATTAATCAGAATGTTACAGTTGGATATAGAGGGAATGGACACCCTCGTATAGGAAATAATGTGCGTATAGGCACTGGAGCCGTTGTCCTCGGTCCCATCACGATTGGAGACAATGTAAATATAGGTGCGAATGCTATTGTCACCAAAGACGTTCCGAGTAATACCACCGTAGTTAGTCCCCATGCATATATTTGCAAGCGAGATGGGGAAAGGGTTCACGAAGAATTATAATCACATGAGAAATCTCCATATCATCATGCCGATGGCGGGGGAGGGGAGCCGGTTCCGCAATGCAGGATGGGCAACGCCCAAGCCGCTCATCGAGCTTAAGGGCAAGCCGCTCTTCGTCAGAGCTATCGAGAGCGTGAGGGTCGACGGGGCGCCGATGAAATATTCTTTCATAGTGCGTAAGGAGCATATCGACGACTATGGCGTTGACAAGTCAATAAAGGCTATCCTCCCGGGAGCAAACATATATTCGGTCGAAAAGACAACCCGTGGTGCCGTTGAGACGTGCCTTATCGCAGAAGAGGGCATTGCTGATGACGATGCAGTGGTGGTGATGGACTGCGACTTGGAGTTCAGAAGCTACGAGTATCGCAGACTTATCGAAGAAGCACTGAATACCACCGGTGACAAGGCCTGTGGCGGTGCACTGGTTTCGTTCGAGTCCGACGAGCCAAAATACAGCTACGCAGAGGTCGGCGATGACGGCTTTGTAAAGCGGACTGCAGAAAAAGAGGTGATTTCAAACCACGCGCTTTGCGGTGCCTACTTCTTCGCATCGGGGCGCGAGTTCAAGGCCGTTGCCCACCGCCTGCTCGACGAGCCGGTGATGCTCAAGCCGGAATTCTACGTCTCGCTGCTCTACAACTACCTGCTCCGCGATGGTTCGCCTGTTCGCCTCGCCACGATGGAGATGTACCGTTCGTATGGAACCCCAGAAGAACTGATGCAATGGCAATAAGACTGCTTATCAGCGACTTCGACGGTACGCTCGTCGATACTTTCGAGGCAAACTACCGCGCGTATGCCGGGGCGTTTGATTCCGTAGGTCTCGACCTCGGACGCGAGAGGTACCGTGAGTGCTTCGGCTTCAGGTTCGACAGGTTCATGGATGCCCTCAGCATCAGCGACAGCGATACCCGTGCAGCCATAAGGGAAATGAAAGCCGAAATGTACCCCTGCCATTTCGACTGTCTCCGTGTCAACCGGCCGCTGGTCGACTTTATATCTGCATTCCACGCCTCGGGCGGCATGACCGCGATTGCATCCACCGCTCGTGGAAAGAACCTCCGCAACGCTCTCGACTATTTGGGCATAAGCGCGGATTTCGACCTCGTCCTTGCCGGTGAAAGTGTCACCAAGGGCAAGCCCGACCCGGAAATCTACCTCTCGGTTCTGAACAAAATGGGTGTAAAGCCTAACGAGGCCCTCGTATTCGAGGACTCCGAGGTCGGTTTCAAGGCCGCAGAAGCCGCAGGGATAAGATACATAAGGATAAATTCTGATTTTTTCGATAATGGAAATTGAAGTTAAGGGACATTCGGGCTGCCAAATCGACGTCGTGCGCGAGGACGGCCAGCTCTACGTCTACAAGTCGTCGCGCGACCCCAAGTACCTCGCCCGCCTGGCGCTCCAGGCCGAGAAACAGCACCGCGCGGCCCTGCCAGAACTGCAGCACATCCGCGTTCCCAAAGTCCACGCCATCGACCGCATCGACGGCATGGTTAGCGTCAAGATGGACTATGTTTACTCCAAGAACTTCGTCGAGTTCTTCGAGCAGGCCGGGTTCGAACAGGTCGGCTACCTCGTCGATGCCCTGATAATGTACCTCGAGCGCGAAATAAAGGACTCGCCGCTTGCTGTGGTGCCAAGAAGTGTCGTCACCGACAAGTTTGCCGACGTCCGGGACAAGACTCTCGCCAACAAGTCGTTCGAAGGAGATGGCGAAATAGAGGAGATAATGGATGCCTCGCAGCGCGTGTTCGACGCCCTCTCCGACATGCTCATCCCTGTGGGCACGTGCCACGGCGACCTCACGTTCTCGAACATCCTCTTCAACGGCAACAACTACTACCTCATCGACTTCCTCGACTCGTTCATCGAGTCGCCGCTGCTCGACATTGTCAAGCTGCGCCAGGACACCGCGTGGTTGTGGAGCCAGCTGATGTACGTGCACCCCTGCGACACCATCCGTCTGCGCATAGCTTTCGGTAAAATCGACGCAGAGCTCGACAATTATTTCGCCTCGCGCTACGAGTGGTACGGACGCTACTACCGTCCGCTGCAGCTGATGAACTTCCTGCGTATACTCCAGTACGCCCACGAGCCCGCAGTAATCGACTACCTAAAACAAGCCATCAATGAGCAACTCAAAGAATTTTAGCCTGATAGTTCCTGCCGCATCCGACAAGGGTACGGAAGCCGGCACAATGCCTCATATATTCTCCACAGGGCGCGACGGTGTGCTTATGTGCGTAAAGTCGGTGCTCGGCCTCAACCTCGAGGCGTTCGACAGCATATACTTCACTATCCTGCGCAAGCATGCCGAGGCTTTCGACACAGACTCGCTGCTGAAACTGCAGTTCCGCCGTCTTGGCCTCGGCAACGTGAACATAGTGATTCTCGACGAGCCCACGACAACCCAGGCCGAGACAATCGTGCGCACAATCGAGAAGGAGGAAATCACTGGCTCAATCTTCGTCAAGGATGCTGACTGCTTCTTCCGAGCCGAGGTTTACCCGGAAAACGGTGTTGCGGTATACCCCCTCGAAGAGCTCGAGCTCGTGGACCCTCGCCACAAGAGCTATGTGGCAGTTGATGACATGCAGCACGTCACCAACATCATCGAGAAACGCGTGGTGAGTCACCTTTTCAATGCCGGAGGGTACTGCTTCGAGGATGTTGCGAAATTCCTCAAAGTCTACGACAAATACGCCTCGCTGGGCCACGTCTACCTCTCGCACCTCATCTACGCCATGCTCCTCGACGGCGACCTCTTCCGTCCCATCCAAGTTAAAGAATATAACGACTGGAATATACAATGACGAACGCAGCCACAATAGACTTCGGCCCCGACAAGTCGCAGATACTGCGCGGACTGGCAATAATTTTCATGATTACCCTGCACAACGACACGTTGTCGGAGTTCAAAATCTGTGTGCCGATTTTTACCTTCCTTGTCGGGTATGGCTATGCATTTGCCAAAGAGAAAAACCTTCGCCACGGGCTGAAGCGTTCATGGCACCTGCTGAGTCATTTTTGGCTAATCTTGCTCGGGCTGTTCCTGCCTGTGGCGATATGGAAGGGCGGTTACGAGCCTACCATCGGCAATGTGCTGCTCAATATGTTCGGTATCGAGAGCAACCTGAACTGGTATAGTTGGTATATATACTTCTACATCTTTGCAATGCTGGCAATGATACCTGCGTCGAGACTGATACAACGGTTCAAACTACCGGCACTGGGTGTCCTAATCATAGTGTCGTTAGCTCTTTGCTTTGCCATGCACCTTGTTCCGAACTGGGATTCGAATGTCTGGCTCCAGGCCATACATGATTGCCTCCTCTGTTCCCCGCTTATGTATACGGGCTTCTATCTTGCTGAGGGGGGGGTAATTACACGTTTGGAGATAAAGCACAATCTCAAAAATGCGGTGGTGGCATTGCTCGTTGCAGTCGGCATATTCTTCCTCCGAGGCTTGCCGTTTGCCACATTCTTAGACTTTGCAACAGTGCCCGTATTCGTGGCTGCAGTTGTGATATTTTTCAATATCGTGAGCTGGCGACCAGTTCATAGTCTACTTACAGCACTCGGTAAGGAATCGATGAACATGTGGTTTATTCACGCCATATTCGCCACTGCTTGTACGGCGGTTGTGTTTGCCCCACTCGTCGATTGGTTGTATTATAAACCGTTGCGTATTGTGATAATGTTAATCGTATCATATTTCGTATCAAAACTATTGTCTGCAATTTATCAGAAATTGCTGTAAAAATTTTTAGAGGTTATGAAACTCGTGTCGGTGATTATACCGGTCTACAATACGGAAAGGTATCTTAAGAAATGTCTTGATTCGGTATTAGAACAAGATTATCCCCAATTAGAGGTTGTTACAATTGACGATTGTTCTATGGATACCTCTAAAAATATCCTTGTTAATTATGAAAAACGATGGGCTTGTAGGGGGGGGCAACAAGCTGGTAATAAGCGTGTTATAAATGTATTTTTGAGCCGAAACCAAGGGGTGGACAATGCCCGTATCGAAGGGTTGAAAAGAATAACGGGAGATTATGTGATTTTTGTGGATTCGGATGATTATTTACCGGAGGGCGCTATCTCAAAATTGGTTGACGAGTTAGAGAGGACTGGTGCAGACATTGTACAAGGGTCATATCGCAGGGTTTTGGGTAATAATGGTTTTATTAAAAAGGATTTCGTTTATTCATATGTAGAGATTGAACAACCAGAATTATTTGACAAATATTTCGTCTCATTTTTTGGGAAACCACTTTTAAGAGTCGGCCTCTGGGGTAAAATATATCGTCGTGAATTATTTCAAAAATCGCATATAGAGCCTTCTGGTTATCGATTTGGTGAAGATGCGATAATGAACATGAAGATTTTTCCGTGTGTCGGGAAATATGCAATAGTCCCGTCAATCATATATTGTTATCGCTATGGCGGGATGACAAATAAGTACAAACCTTATCTTTATGATGAATTGAAACATCAATACCAATATAGACTGCAGGTTTTGCGTGATTATAACTATGAGACTGGGATTTCTCCATTACATTACGAGATGGCAAATAATTTTATTGGTATTCTCAAAATAATGTTGAAAGCGGGGGTAAACTGCAAAGATGTTCATGCTTTTTACAAACAAGAGTTGGAAAGCGGAGAACTAAGGCAATTTGTAGTCGAAAGACATGAATGTAAAAATATATTATACAATCGATTATACAATTCGGTAATCAATGGGATGGTTGATGAAACATTTGTAGAAGAAATAAAGAAAAATTATCAACCAGCGTTAAGAGATAGACTTGTCACGATTCTATATAAAATTTTTGGAAGATTTTTGTAAATCAATGAGAATTAATATTATTACTCAGCCATTATTTTGGAATTATGGCGGTATACTTCAAAACTATGCGTTACAAGAACTCCTGCGTCGCATGGGTCATCAAGTGATGACTGTCAATGTACCTCCAGGAAATGTTGCTGCTCGCCCAGATATGAGATGTTTTGCACATGTAATGGTAAATATGGTCAAGAAATTTTGCGGATTATATGATCGGCCATATTTGAATCCACATACACTTGCGCTTAAAGAAAGGGAATTATCGTATATACAGCGAAAATTTGTGTCGGAGCATATAGTTAAGAGTGATTGCTTTGTGCCATTTAGTTCTGAAACTTGCCGTAAGTATGAATCTGATTTATGGATTGTAGGCAGCGACCAGGTGTGGCGGCCATGGTGCTCTCCAAATATTGAAAATTATTTCTTTGATTTCCTCGATGACACGACTCCCCGAATTGCATATGCTGCATCTTTCGGAACCGACCGCTGGGAGATTTCAGAAGAACAAACACCGCGAATAAGGGAATTGGCTGCGCGATTCAAGGCAATCTCGGTCCGCGAGGCATCAGGAGTGGAGCTTTGCAAGGATTACCTCGGCATAGAAGCGCAACACGTACTTGACCCCACTCTGTTGCTGACTGCCGAAGACTATATTGCATTGACTGGCGAAAATGATTATCCACAAGAACGCTATATAGCGACATATATCCTTGACCCAAATCCGGACAAGAAAAAAGCGATAAAAGATGAATCCAGGGCTTTTGGCCTGCCCGTTGTTCCTGTTGGCCGGATGCACCGAGACAGCTTCGATTCCGTCGAGTCGTGGCTTGCCACCATAGCCCATGCCGACAGGGTAATAACCGACTCATTCCATGGCACGGTGTTTTCAATAATTTTCAGGCGCCCGGTTAAGATATTAGAAAATGACATTCGTGGAAATTCGAGGCTTAAGTCATTGATTGTAATGCTCGGACTGTCTCTTGATGTTGATGGTTTTTATCAAGTTGATGAGACCTCCTTACAAAAATTGGCTTCGTATAGAAAGTTGTCTATGGATTTTTTATTAAGAGCAGTTTCGTGATAACTGTTTTGTATAATTCATATGGATACATTGAAAAAACGTAGGGTGGTTTTCGTTAATCTGCACGGAAACGAGTTTCTTGTAAAGACACTTAACAAAATCGTATTTGGACAAAGCGTTGCAGTCAAGCATCGCTATCTCCTTGACTATCTATTAGGTTGCGATGATATTGAGGTGTGTACATATATAAACGAGCGAGGGCTATCGTTATCATATACTACACGTAATCCGTTATTGCAAAGTTTCCGTTTTATCGAGCATAAAATAGCAATGAGAAAAAACGGAATCCCACTTGACAAAATCACAGTACTAAAAAAAGAGTCTGAGATACGTCCTGACGACATAGTAGTGTCGTATAGTTATTATGGACAGACTCAGTTAGTTTTCTCATCAGTACCTGATGCTGTCAGAGTAATTTGTCAAATCCATTTTGGCACTCAAAATTCAGCCGTTGAGCAAAAATTCACCCCTCATGCCATGTATAACGAATCAGACTTGAGGAAATACAGCGGTATGTGGCGTCGCGACTTGCCATGGTTTGACAAAATTTTCATCACTATCCCATTTGTATTCGAGACACGTTTTAAACGTAACATATCATTCGATAATCGAAAAAATAAGGCAGTAAGTGTCGGCACAATAACCTATATGTATAATATCACTGATTATTATGGTGATCCATGTGCGCAACCTGCCCGGAAAAATTGTAGATTTTTGGCACAGGAACGTCCTGACCTTATTGATTCTTTTAATTTTGATTATCTCGAGAATCAACAATCAGACAAACAAAAAACAACACGCAATCCTTTGATTAAGACCTATCGCAGACTAAAGGCAAAAATCACGGGTGGGCACCAGAAGCAGTATTATAGCTTTAATATGGTAGACAAATTAAACAGCTATAAAATTGCTGTTGTTGGTGAGGAGATAATGGGTATACCAGGTATAGGGTTTGTTGAGGCAATGGCCTGTGGTTGTGCATTTATTGGACAAAATATAGGCTATTACGAAGATTATGGTATGATAGATGGTATACACTATATTGCGTATGATGGTTCAAAAGAAGACCTTGTGTCTAAAATCGAATATTGGATAAGACCTGAAAATGCTGATAAGCTTAAGCGAATAGCTGAGGCCGGACATGAGTTCGTGACGCAAAATTTTAATAAAGATATAGTCGCAAAACAACTTGTCGATAAATTATTGGCATTGAAAAAATAGGTTATCCCGCATGACTGTATCTATACTTGTCCCGGCATATAATGCTGCGAAATATATACATCAATGTTTGGAATCTATATGTAAGCAAACATATCGTGACCTTCAGATTGTAGTTATAGACGATGGTTCTTCTGATGAGACACTCGGTATATTGCAAACGTTTTCGAATTATGATGCAAGAATCGAGATTCATTCACGAGCCAATAAGGGCGTTGCGGAAACTCGTAACGAACTTATAGCGTATGCCAAGGGATTTTATACACTATTTGTTGACGCCGATGATTGGTTAGAACCTGATATGGTTGAGACACTCCTTGATATGGCTCTTCATCACAATGCCCAAATAGCTATGTGTGCTAATACGGATGAGAATGAATTATTACCTATAGAGCTGGAGAAAAGTAAGCAGCCAGTAGAATCGTGGACGAAAGATATATTTCTCAAAAAGTTCCTCATACACAGACAGCTTACAGGAGCATTATGGAACAAGCTTGTAGAGACAAAGTTGTATAAGCAAATACGATTTGATTCACACGTATCTTATGGCGAGGATGCTATGGTGATGTGGGATGTTCTAAATCTGACGTCAGTTATGGCTCTAACGACAAAGCCATTGTATCATTATAGAATGAATGGTGAAAGTCTTTCGCATAGGGTGTTTTCAGACTTTAAGATGTCGGTTATCACCGTTTGGGAATATATAAGTAATAGTTGCGAAGAAAAACACCATGGATTGGTGTCATTGGCTAAAGCAAGATACGGGGCAGAAGTTTCGCTTCTATTATTTGAAGCTGCAAGAAACGGAATAAATTCAGATGATAATAAGATTTCAATCCTTAGAACCAAATTGAAGGCCTTGTTATCTTTTATGTTTAAAGACAACAACTTGTCATGGCGATTTATGTTGTTCGCCACTATGGCAAGATTTAATTGGACATTGACGTCGTTTTTGCTGCATGAGAGTAATTTAAAATCAAATAAATAAACCGTGTTAGATAGACAAATTTTTTAATATGAATAATCCATTGTTATCAATCATTGTCCCCATTTATAATGCAGAACGCTACTTGCATCAATGTATTGATAGTATTCTGACTCAAGATTTTGAAGATTACGAACTGTGGCTCATAGACGATGGCTCTTCTGATTCTTCTATCTCGATAATCAAAGAATACGCATCAAAAGACAGCAGGATAAAAACCGCCTTTATTAAAGGGCACGGCCCTTCGATTCCACGAAATTATGGATTGCGCAGGGCTATTGGTGATTACATTTTATTTATTGACAGTGACGATTATCTACCATCTAATGCTTTATCGACATTGGTAGAAAAAACGAGGAAATATCCTGATGCAGATTTTATCCGTGGTAATCAACGCATACTGGTTAATGAAGAAAGAGAAGCAAAATCGATATTTGCCGAACCTCGTTCGAAATACGCGGAAAAGTTGATTTCTGGCGAAGCTTTTATGGTCGAAGTCCTTGATAAGGACTATGCTCCAATCGACGCCTTGTTCAAACGGGCATTTCTAAAACAACACAATATCGAGTTTCATGAAGAGTTGGTAATACTTGAAGACGGCCCGTTTATAATCGAAATATGTAGTAATAATCCAAATTGTCTATACATCAACGAAGAGACTTATGTATATCGACTCGGAAATCCGACTTCGGTAACCAATAGCAAAAAGAGCTTCTCAAAATGTCAGTCTTTGATAAAAGGGGCTTCATATAATGCCGAACTCATGAGATGTTTTTCCAAACCAGGATATGACCATATCATGCATCGGTCTGTAGAACATGCTGTGTCTGCCATTTTCCAAGCTGCGACATGGTTAAAAAAGGAAGAATCTGACATAATATATAAATCACTAAGGGATTTATGGCCAAAATTGCCAAATGTCGGACGCAGTAAATTGCATAGTGGATTTATTATTGCGTATAACTTTAGTCCGAAACTTGCTTATAATCTATTACGATTTATGGGATGTTATTTCCGTAACAAAGGCAAATAACGTACTCGAATTTTTATTATTATGTTATTGAATCTGGCTGATTGGTATCTTATTGTTGTACTGATACTAAGCTTTTTGTATTCAGTTAATTTATCACATAAATCAGCGTTACAATTAAATAATAATAGAGCTCAGACACCAGTTGTCATAATGCTTGTGATTGCATCAATAATGGCATTTTGGCTTGGTTTCAGACCTATTGACGGAGGGTATGGCGACACATATGGATATGCGATAGTATATGATAGAGGTATATCTTACGGGAACTCGGGAGAGGATGAATGGGGGTTTGGAATGATTATGGATTATTGCCGTCCTTTTTTTGATGCCTCTGGCTTTTTTGTTATCATTGCTTTGGGGTATTTCTTATGTACGGCTTTTGCAATGAAGAAACTCCTGAATGGAAATGCTTATGGTGGATTTCTGATTTTTCTGGGGGCCTTTTCTACTTTTTCGTATGCGACTAATGGTATCAGAAATGGACTGGCATGTTCTATTTTGACAATTGCAATAGTATTGGTTGCACGTGATAGAAATTTTAGGTCTTTGATTTTTGCTGCTCTTTTAGCTTTTGTGGCAATGACTATCCATCGTTCCACTATCTTGCCTATAATGTGTTTATGTTGTGCTGTTCTTATAAAGAATCGAAAAATTCCTTTTTATTTTTGGATTTTGTCGATATTCATCTTTTTTACTGTAGGGAATTCTATCGGGAACTATCTTTCATCTTTAGGTTTTGATGACCGTATGACGAACTATTTGAACGCGACGGAATCATATTCACAATTGAATAAAACTGGATTTAGACCAGATTTTTTATTGTATAGCGTCATGCCTATTGTTTTGGGATATTATGTGATTTTTAAGAAAGAGTTAAAGAGTAGAGTATATGAATTATTACTTTTTACATATATCTTCTCTAATTCTGTCTGGGTTATGATAATGAATATATCATTCTCAAATAGGTTTGCATATCTTTCATGGTTTCTTTATCCGATAGTACTGGCCTATCCGTGTTTTGAAATGAATATTTGGAATCAGTCTCAAGGGAAGTTTGCTACGAATATATTGTTACTTAACGTCTTTTTTACAGCATTTATGCAATTTATTTATTATTAAGATGAAAACACTAACTATATTTACCCCTGCTTATAACCGCGCACATACGATAACACGTACATATGCAAGTCTTCTACGCCAGACTTGCAAAGATTTTGAGTGGCTTGTGGTCGATGATGGCTCAACCGACAACACTCAAGAACTTGTAGAGGGTTGGATTAAAGAGAATAAGATTCCTATAAAGTATGTCCGACAGGAAAACCAGGGAATGCACGGTGCGCACAATACAGCATATCGTAATATTTCGACAGAATTGAACACTTGTATCGACTCTGATGACTTCATGCCCGATGATGCAGTCGAGAAAATAATCAGTTTTTGGAAAGAACATGGTTCAGATAAATATGCTGGTATAGTAGGTCTTGACCAGACCGAAGATGGCGGCATCATTGGCGCGTCATTTCCGGAGTCCTTGAAGGAGACTACCTTGCAAAAATATTACGCCGCTGGTGGTAGGGGAGATAAGAAACTGGTTTATCGGACCGATGTGATTAAACGCTATCCGGAATACCCTCTATTTGAAGGAGAACGTTATGTCGGTCTCGCATATAAATATATGCTGATAGACCAAGACTATACGTTACTTACCCTTAACGAGCCGCTTGTGACAGTGGAGTACCAGCCTGACGGCTCAAGCTTTAATATGTATAACCAATACTGGCGTAACCCTAAAGGTTTTTCTTTCTTCCGCAAAACAGAAATGATATGTGCACCGACATTTAAACGTCGGTTTGTTTCTTGCATTCATTATGTAGCAAGTTCCATAATCGCAAGAAATGGGCAATTTCTGTGGGAATCACCAAAGAAAGGCCTGACATTGTTGGCAGTCCCGTTTGGTTTTGCATGGTATCTCAGAATTCGTGCTAAAGTTAAAAATAAAGCAAAAATGAATTTCAGATGAAAGAGATTCTGCAGCAAGATTTATTCCGCTATATAGGAAACAGAAATAAGAGTTTCATCAACAGATTGCGATATATTATATTTACTCCTGGGTTTCAATACATCTATTGTTTCCGTCACGTCAATTCGTCTCGCAATCCATTATCGCGATTGTTTTGGAAGATATTGCTTCGTAGGTGTATGTTTCACTCCGGTATTCAGATTCCGGCAGGAACTGAAATCGGGCCGGGTTTTAGAATTTCGCATTTTGGCGGTATTGTGGTTAATCCAGCCGCAAAAATAGGCAGAAATTTCAGTATCGCACAGGGCGCGTTGATTGGGAGTGCAGATGGTAAGCACAAAGGTGTTCCAGTTATCGGTGACAACGTCATAATGAGTGCAAATTCAGTGGTTATTGGCGGTATTAGCATCGGTGACTATGTAATGATAGCACCAGGTGCGTTTGTCAACTTTGACGTCCCCGCACACTCTATAGTGATTGGAAATCCAGGCCGAATTATACACTCTGAACGCCCCACGGACAAATATAACGTGTATAGGATATGAAAATTCTCCATGTCATAACCTCCCTCCGCACAGGTGGTGCGGAGAAACTTATGGTCGATTTGCTCCCACGTCTTAAGGCTAAAGGGCTTAATGTCGATTTACTACTCTTTGACGGTACCGACACACCTTTTCGCCGAGAGGTCGAAAATGCAGGGATTAAAGTATTTGATTTGGGAATCGGAGGCTTTATATATTCCCCATTAAAGTTGTTCAAACTTATACCTTACCTGAAAAATTACGACATTATTCATACGCATAATACTGCTCCGCAGCTATTTGTA
>LUJM01000064.1 GCA_001689415.1 Bacteroidales bacterium M2
CAAGTCGGCTTTTTTCGGACGGATACTTTGATTCGGCAATTAGTATAAGCATGTCGGTTGGGGTATTAAATAAAAAACCCGGTGCAGAATGCACCGGGCAGGGGGGGAGGGGTATGGAATTCAAAAGCGAATTCTACTGGAGTTTGAAGGTCACGGGGAGAGTGTAGGTAACCTTGACGGGCTGACCGTTGTTACGGCCGGGGATCCACTTGGGCATAGCCTTCACCACGCGAACGGCCTCTTTATCGAGAGCGGGGTGGCGGGGACGAACTACGCGCACATTTGTGATTGAACCGTCTTTACCAACCACGAACTCAACTACTACGCGGCCCTGTACACCTTCTTCAGATGCAGCCGAGGGGTATACGATGTTGTCGCTAAGCCATTTGTACATGGCAGCTTCACCACCGTTGAATTCGGGTTTCTGCTCTACCATCGCGATGTTCATCGGCTGCTCTTCCTCAACCTTGGGTGCTGCGATAACCTCGTCCTTGATGATAATCTTGTTGAGGTCATTGGTACCTTCGGTAATGTCGACAGCACCTACGGCTGCTTCATTGTTGAGGACTTCTTCCTGGTTTTTGACCTGCTTGTCTTCTTCGAGTTCGTTATCATCGACGATAAGAAGGTCGGTCACCTGCTGCTGGTTAGCAACTTCTTCGGGAGCAACGATTTCTTCGGGTTCGGGCGGGAGCACGAACTCTTCTTCGGGTTCTTCTTCGATTTCTTCCTCGGCGTCTACAGTGGTGATTTCCTGTACGGTGGCAGTGGTAATCTGCTCTTCTTCGGGTTTAGAGAAAACGCCCGATACCGAGAGGATAAGCAGAACGAGGATGATAGCTACGGCGATGAGAACCGAAACGATAGCTTTTGTGTGGCGGGCAGGAGAGCTTTCACGCAGCTTATATGCGCCAAACTCTTTGTTCTTGCCTTCGAATACAATTTCGCGCCACTCTCTGGAGGTAAGATCTACGTCTTTTGCCATAACTTAGAGTTTTTATTGGTTAGAAGCAGATGCCTCGCCTTCGTTTTCTGCAGCAGCAGCAACATTAGCTTTGGCAGCGCGGATTGTGGGACGGATAATAGTCTGACCTGTAGTCTGTTCGAGGTGACGCAGGAGCAGGGTATCAGTGTGGTTGGGAAGCTCGATGCTATAACGAGAAATCTGGTTGATGTTCATCTCGTCGATAGCATTGATGAGGCCTTCGTAAGTAGTGTTAGGACCGGGTTTGATCACAACTACAGGACGGGTCTTGAGTGAGTCGGCTGCGTTTTTCTTAGCCAGCTGGTCAAACTCTTCCTTGGTGATTTCCTTGTTCTTCCACTGCTCCTTGAGCTTGGTATATTCTTCCATAACCTGCTTGTTTTTGTTGAGCAGGATCTTGCGGATACCCTGAGCTTCGCGGTTCACGTTACCGATAAACTGCTCTTTCTGCAGATATTTCGGAGTCGAGAACGTAGTATCGGCGATACCTTCATAATAGTAGATATTGTGAATGGTTTTACCGGTTTCGGCGTTCACGGCGGGTTTGTCACCGTTGTACTCAGTGTCGAGAATCATTGTGATAGCTTCAGATTGCTTAGCCTGGCTCTGCTGCTCCTTCTTTACGTCCTCGTTGGTAGGAAGTACGATCTGGAGAGTCTGCGATTTGATCATCGTAGTACAGAGCATGAAGAAGGTAATCAGAAGCATGTTCATGTCCACCATGGGAGTAAAGTCCACATGGATAGACATCTTTTTCTGGGCGCCTTTTTTCTGCTTGCCGCCCGAAGACTGTTCTATTTGTGCCATTTTTGACTTTACTTATTAAGTGGGTTCGTTTTCTGATTTGAGGGCAGTCATGAGGCTGAATTTATTGAGCTTCATGGTCTGGAGGTTATCAAATACGAGCTGAACAGTTGTGAAGGGGGTGTCCTTGTCAGCCTTGATAGCAATACCCTGACCTTTACGCATAAGAGCGGTATAGAGGTTAGAGAGCTGTGATTTCTCTTCGGCTGAGAGACCTTCGGTCTGCTCGTTGTTGATTCGCTGTGCGACATTGTAGATGGCTTTGAGCCATACCTGGAAGTCGTTGAGACGACCGTCGCGGTTTTTGTTACCGTCGATTGGTATACCAACCAGAGGATTGGTCATATCACCGAGGAACTTGTCGCGCTCGGTTACGCTCATCGAGAGAACGTTGGGCAGTGCGGCGAAAGGAACACCAATCATGTTGGTAGTACGGAATTCGGCCTTCTGCTGCTCGGTCAGGGCGATGCGATTGTTCTTGTGCTGTTCGTTGTAGATGGCTACTGCTTCGTCGAGCATCATGCCGCGAATTTTTTCGCTTGACAGAGTCGAGTCTGCATCACCGGTAAACGAGATGAAGAGTTTACCTTCTGCAATGGTGGGGTCTTCCATTTTGCCGGATTTGTCGGCCGACGAAATGAGAACGGTCACCAGGTTGTTCATCGGCACTTTTTCTTCAGATACTGAAGAAGGAGTGTAGACGATGGTGGGTTCTTTCTGCAGGAAGGTAGAAGTCAACATGAAGAAAGTAAGCAAAAGAACAGTCACGTCACTCATCGCGGTCATATCGATGAGAGTACTTTTCTTTTTGATTTTTACTTTTCCCATATTTACCTTTTACTTAATTGGATTTTGAACGTTTAGGGTAAACAGGGATTAGTGAGTAGCTGCAAATGTCTGCACGATTGAGAAGCCAATCTCGTCGATAGCGTAGGTGAGGTTATCGATTTTGTTGGTGTAGTAGTTGTAGAAAATTACAGCGAATGCACCGGTTGCGATACCGAAGGCGGTGTTGATAAGAGCCTCCGAGATACCGGTTGACAGTTCGGTCGAGTCAGGAGCACCAGACTGAGAAAGAGCCTGGAATGATTTGATCATACCCATTACAGTACCGAGAAGACCAACGAGAGTACCGAGGGTGGTCATGGTAGCGATGATGGGGAGGTTCTGCTGAAGGGTAGGCATTTCGAGAGCGGTAGCTTCTTCAACCTGTTTCTGCAGAGTAGCAACTTTCTGCTCTTTGGTGAGAACGGTGTTTTTGTCCATTTCAGCGTAGCGAACGAGAGCTGAGTCAACAACAGCTGCTACAGAACCCTGCTGTTTTGCGCAGAGGGCGCGAGCGCCGGCGATGTCGTTTTTCTCGAGGCAGGTTTTAACTGCTGCTACGAATTTGGCGATGTTGCCTTTACCTTTGGCTGCTGAGAGGGCGATACCACGCTCTACGGCAAGTACGATAACGGTGAGGAAGAGGGTTTGGAGAACGGGTACGATGAAACCACCTTTGTATACAGTGCCCCAGAGGTTCTGAGGATGACCGTCTTCGTCGAAGTGCATGTCGTTGCCGAACCAGAAGATGAAGAGGCAGATAGCGATGATGGCGCAGATCACAATTACCCAAGCGGCGTTTTTGATGCCGGGAGCGGATTTTTTAGCGCTCTTTTTGGGTTGAGCGGTAGGCTTTTGAGCTTCCATAATTTGATTAAAGTGTACTGAAAAATAATTAATTATTAGTTAATGATTGATTGTTTTGTTGTATTCTTAGCTGGTGAGGTGCGCCGTGGCGCTCTATGGTATTTTTGCGGGCCTCAGTAGTGGCTCTATGTTAGTTCTTGGTTTGATTTAGGTCTCATTTAAGGTGTAAACCTTTGAAAGGTTTTCTGCAAAATTAGCAAGTTGTTTCCAACCTGCAAAATATTTCTGTGTTTTTTTTACATTCTGAACCCTTTCTTAAGCCTTTTTCTTGCCGTATTTTTAATTTTGAGTTAAAGTTTGCTAATTTAGTTAAAAGTTTGTGAGGTAAACTCTATTTAAGCTCTGAGAATACTTTTCGGCCACGAATGTAATATTGCACCAGGATATTGCAGCGGCCGCGGCGGTCTTTGTACATAAGGTTGGTGTCGGGGTGGCCGGTATACGATGTTCGCATCTTTGCAAAATCGCGGTGGGCGCGTACTATTGCCGAGGCGTTGCGCCAGTCAAAGCATAGCACGTACTTGAGCCACGCAATGGTGTCGAGCAATCGTCTTTTCACAAGAAAGCCCGATCGAATGTTGTCGGGTAGGTTCTTGTGCAGCATCAGTAGGTTGTTGCGGAAGTTGAGGTAGGTCTTTTTCGGATTTTCTGCCGGCAACGATCCGCCGCCGAGGTGGTAGACTGTCGACGAGGGCACGGCTACGATGCGCCAACCGGCCAACCTTATTCGCCAGCACAGGTCGATTTCTTCCATGTGGGCGAAAAACCGCGGGTCGAGTCCGCCGCAATCGATATATACGTTGCGGCGCACCATTAGCGCGGCTCCGGTTGCCCAGTGGATATCTTCTACGGTGTCATATTGGCCCGAATCTTTTTCGCAAGTGGCAAAGATGCGCCCGCGGCAATAGGGGTAGCCGTTGCGGTCGATGTAGCCGCCGCATGCCCCGGCGTACTCAAAAGTGTCCGGCGAATCGAACGACATCAGCTTGGGCTGGCAGGCGCCTACGTCGGGGTGGTTTTCCATGTAGTCGAATAGCTCCACATCCCAGCCCGGTGTTGCCGCAGCATCAGAATTGAGCAAAATCGTATATTTGCTTTCTATGGCCTCTAAGGCGCGGTTGTAGCCTTCGGCAAAACCATAGTTGTTGTCGAATCGCAGTATTTCGACTTCGGGGAATTGTTGTTTCAGCACCTCTATCGAATCGTCGCTGCTACCATTGTCGGCTACAATAATCCTCGAAATCCGTCGGTCGCTGTGCTCTACCACCGAAGGCAAGAATCGGCGCAGCAGTTTGCTGCCGTTCCAGTTGAGTATGATTATGGCTACCGGTTTTATGCTTCCGGCATCGTTACAGGTATTTTCCATCGTTTGTGAGTCCATAGCCATATGGGTGGGTTGCGTGATATTGTATTTTGCAGCATTGCCGCGTATTTTTTTGTCAGTTGGCCGTTTTCCGAGTTGTGCGAGCCGTCGTCGAGCAGCCTGCATGTGATGCAGTAGTGTCCGCGGCTTGTCTTTTCCATGTCCCAGTATATTACAGCAAGGCCCATGCGGCGGGCCAGTGTTTCTGTTCCGCTGATAAAGGCTGTCGGGCGGTTGAGAAACATGGTAATCACGGTCGGGTCGTTGTGACTCGGTTTTTGGTCGCTCATAAATCCGGTGACGCTGAGCTTATTATCTTTTTTAAGCCTTACCAGGTCGCGGAAAACAGTAGATTTGGGGAATGAAAGAGACCCGAATCTCGACCGTATGGTGAGCATGATGGTATCGAAGGCATGGCTGCGCAAAGGGCGGTACACCTGGCAGTATTCAACCCCCTGATGATGAGTGGTATGCAATGTTATCGACGGCGCCCATTCCCAGTTTCCGCAGTGCGAGAAGTATACGCAAATGCTTTTGCCTTGCGATAAGAGGCTGTCGATCAGCTCGGTATTTTCGAAGCGCATACGGCGGCTGATTTCATCGTTGCTGATATGCAGCAGCTTCACTGCCTCTACAAAGGTATCGCAAAAATTGCGGTAGAACTGTCGGCGGATAGTATTCCGTTCGGCCTGCGTTTTTTGTGGAAAACAATTGCCGAGGTTCTCGTCGACTATCTTGCGCCGGTATCTTACTATATAATATATAAGGAAGAAGGCGATGTCCGAAAAAACGTACATCGCTCTTAACGGCAGGTGCGCGAAAATCTTGAAGACGGCAAGCAGTGTCCGTGTAGATAGACTTTCCTTCATGTTTATACGAGTTCTGCTACTATGGTCTCGCCATCTTCGAGCAAATCGATGAGTTTCATATCAACTACCGAATTGTCAAGCGAAGGGTCTACATCGGCCCTTATGCGCAGGTAGTTGTCGGTAAAACCTCCCATGGGCTGACCCGGGTGCGAGTGTTCGAGAAGTACAGGCCTTACCGTGCCGATGAATCCTTGGGCAAATGCTTTGTGCTTCAGGGCGCTGACGGCTATCATCTGCTCGGCTCTGCGGTGCTTTTCGGCTTGGTCTACAGGGTCGGCAAGCTCGAGTGCGCGTGTGCCTGGACGTTCGGAATAGGGGAACACGTGCAGGTGGCTTATGTCGAGGCTGCTGACAAAGGCTTTGGACTCTTCGAAACGTTCGCGAGTTTCTCCGCGTGCTCCAACTATCAGGTCTACGCCGATAAATGCATCGGGCATCACATTGCGTATGCGCTCTACTTTGCGGGCAAACAAGGATGTGTCGTAGCGACGGCGCATCAGTGCCAATACCGCGTCCGAACCGCATTGCAGCGGTATATGGAAATGCGGCATGAAGCGTTTTGATTGAGCTACGAAATCTATAATCTCGTCGGTGAGCAGGTTAGGCTCGATCGATGATATACGGTAGCGCTCAATGCCTTCTACCTTGTCGAGCTCGCGGCATAGGTCGAAGAAATTGTCATCGCGTCCGTGTCCGAAGTCGCCTATATTGACACCGGTAATCACTATTTCCTTGCCGCCTGCCGATGCCGCTGCGCGAGCCTGGGCCACGATGTCGTCGATACTACCCGAGCGCGAACGGCCTCGTGCTTTGGGAATTGTGCAGTATGTGCACCAGTAGTCGCAACCGTCTTGTACCTTGAGGAAAAAACGTGTGCGGTCGCCACGCGAGCACGAAGGCATGAATTCGCGCAGGTCTTTTGCCTCGGGGAAGCAGGGCGATGAGTTCTCGCCAAGCCATGCTTCTTCGGCAATCCGGGGGATATTGAGTTTGTCGTTGACTCCGACAACGGCTTTTACACCAGGCTGAGCTGCCACCTCGTCGGGTTTCAATTGCGCATAGCATCCGGTGACGACAATGGCTGCTGCCGGAAACCGGCGGTTAAACGACCGTATGGTGCTGCGGCATTTGCGGTCGGCCTCGGCGGTGACGCTGCATGAATTGATTACTATTATATCGGGCACACCGTCGGTGTCGACCTTCAGGTGTCCGTGTGCTGCAAATTGCTCGGCAACCGAGGCTGTCTCGGCAAAATTGAGCTTACAGCCGAATGTGTGATATAGCACTTTGAGTGCCGGGCATGCTGTAAGGTCAGTCATAGGTATATGAGTTGATTATATCCGCTATTTCTGCCGCGTCGTTCTCGCTTGTGCATGATGAGATTGGCAGGCTGAGCACGGTGGCTGATATACGTTCGGTCGCCGGCATATGTAAGTCTGCATACTGTGAATAACAAGGCTGCATATACGGAGGCACGGCATAGTGGATATCGCTGCCTATGCCATTGGCGGCGAGGTATGTGCGGAAGTGCTCTCTGTTTTCGGCTCGAACAACATACTGATGCCATACGCAGTTGTCGGGATTGTCGTGCAGGGGCTTGATGATGAGCGGATTGTTTATTCTGTTATCGTAAATAGCCGCAAGTCTTCGGCGATGCGTTGTCTCCAGGTCTATTTTTGATAGCTTGACGCGGAGGAATGCTGCCTGAATCGGGTCTAATCGGCAGTTATAACCCTGGTAAATATTATGATATCGTGTGTCCGAGCCGTAATTGGCCAAGGCGCGTACGGCATCTGCAAGGGACTTGTCGTAAGTTGTAACGGCACCGGCATCTCCGATTGCGCCGACGTTCTTGGTGGGATAGAAACTGAAGGCGGCGGCATCGCCTAATGCGCCGGTTTTGATACCGTCGACCTCTGCCCCGATAGCCTGGGCATTGTCTTCGATAATAATTAGATTGTGCTTGGCGGCAAGGTCCGACATTGTTTTGTCGAAGGCCGGTCTGCCATATAGGTGCACGGTCATTATTGCCTTTGTAGCCGGGGTGAGAGATTTCTCTATCAATGAGGTGTCGATATTCAATGTCGAGAAATCAGCGTCGACGAACAAGGGTTTAAGACCCGCGTCGGTGATAGCCAACACTGTGGCAATGTAGGTGTTGGCCGGTACAATAACTTCGTCGCCCTGGGCAAGGCGGCCAAGGGCGATGTATGCTTTGAGTATCAGCCTCAGTGCATCGAGGCCGTTGCTTACACCTACGGCATATGGAGTGCCGGTAAAAGCAGCAAGTTCCTTCTCGAACTCCTCACATTCTGCCCCGCCTATGTAGCGGCCTGAATCAAGAACCCTGTCGGCGGCCTGCTTGAGGTCGTCGATATAGGCGGAGTTTACTTTGCCGAGGTCAAGAAAAGGGTATTTCAAACTATTCATCAGCAGCCAATTTCTCGAAATCTTTGAAGTCGCGCACGTAGTCGTCCTCGCTATAGGGGGTTGATGTGAGCACCATGCATACCGATCCCGACGCGAAATTATCGAGTGTGCGCCAGTAGCCTGCAGGTATGTAAAGCCCCTCGAAAGGACGGTTGAGTGTGAATGTCTGCCACTGCATGCCATCGAACAAATTGACATTGAAACTGCCCGAAATTGCAATTAGCAATTCCTTGCCCACATGGTGCGAGTGGCCGCCTCGCTGTTCTCCGGCAGGTACGTCGTAGGTCCAGTATACGCGTTCTACCTTGAATGGCAGATACTCGTCGCCGTTTTGAACAAAGGTGAGGTTGCCTCGCGGGTCATAGATGCGTGGCAGGCGGATTATGCGTGCTTCTTCAAGGTTTTTCATCTGCCAGACGTTTGAGATATTGGCCGTAATGGGTTGATAGCATAGGTGTTGCCAGCTCGCGTAATTGCTGCGCGTCGATGAATCCACGGCGGTAGGCAACTTCTTCGAGCGAAGCAATCAGCAGGCCTTGCCTTTTTTGAATTGCCTCTACAAATGCCGATGCCTCCATGAGTGAATCTACAGTGCCTGTATCGAGCCATGCGAAGCCGCGTCCGAACGCTTGCACATTGAGTTGCTTTGTATTGAGGTAATGTTCGTTGACCGAGGTTATCTCGAGCTCCCCTCGTGCCGAAGGCTTTACGGCAGCGGCAACGTCTGCCGAACCGGACGGATAGAAGTACAAGCCTACCACGGCAAGGTCGCTGCGGGGCGATTGAGGTTTTTCTTCGATATGCACAGGATTTCCCTCTGCATCAAGGTCTACGACACCATAGCGCGTGGGGTCGCTGACATGGTATCCGAATATTGTGGCACGGCCATTGCGAGCGTCGGCTGCCGCCTTATGGAGCATGGCACTGAAGCCCTGGCCGTAAAATATGTTGTCGCCAAGTACTAAGGCCACAGGCTCGTCGCCTATGAATTCCCGCCCGATAGTAAGCGCCTGCGCAAGCCCCTCGGGACGTGGCTGTTCGGCATACGACATGCTGATGCCGAGTTTGCTGCCGTCGCCGAGCAATCTCTTGAAATGTTGCAGGTCTCCGGGGGTTGAAATCAGTAGAATCTCGCGGATACCGGCAAGCATGAGCACCGATAATGGGTAATATATCATCGGCTTGTCGTAGACCGGCACAAGCTGCTTAGATATCCCAAGTGTGATCGGATAGAGTCGTGAACCGGAGCCTCCGGCGAGAATTATACCTTTCATAATTAGCGGTTTTGATACATGTGTTGATAGTATAGCCTATATTCTCCGTCGACAATGCTCTTTACCCAGTCGAGATTGTTGAGATACCAACGCACAGTGGCCTCGATTCCTTCGTCGAATAATACCTGTGGCCGCCAGCCCAATTCAGTCATGGCCTTGCTTGCATCGATTGCATAGCGGCGGTCGTGGCCGGGGCGGTCGCTCACAAAGTGGATAAGGCTGTCGGAGGCTTCTTTGGCAGCCGGGTAGGCCGCTAATACCTCAGGCATGGTCATGGCGATTTCTCTGACCTTGCGGATGAGCAATTTTACAATATCGATGTTCTGCTGTTCGCAGTATCCGCCAAAGTTATAAACCTCGCCGGGTATTCCGTTTCGCAGAGCCTCGAGAACTCCGCGGGCATGGTCGTCGACATAAATCCAGTCTCGTACGTTTTTGCCTTCGCCGTAGACCGGTAGTGGCTTGCCGTTGAGTATGTTGTTGATAATCAGCGGTATCAATTTTTCGGGAAACTGGCGAGGACCATAGTTGTTGCTGCATCGGGTAATCGTTACCGGTATACCGAAGCTACGGTAGTACGACAGGGTGAGCAAGTCGGCCGAAGCCTTCGACGCCGAATATGGCGATGATGCCTTGAGCGGGTATGACTCGTTGAATGCTTCTTCGCCAAACATTTCGTACTCACGTCCGAGCAGATCCTTGCGGCTGTCGAGTATTTGGATGCGGTCTTTTATTTCGAGGTCGCCGTATACTTCGTCGGTGCTTACCTGAAGGAATTTCTCCAGTGTCGGGGTCAGGCCTTCCGAAAGCTGGCGTTTGCGCTGGCGGCGGGCACATTCGAGGATATTGAAAACGCCCTCGAAATTCGTGCTTATAAACGGTGTCGGGTCATCGACGCTGCGGTCTACATGACTCTCGGCGGCAAAGTTAATGATGTAGCGGGGTGTGTATTTGTCGAGAATACCGCTTATCAGCTCTTTGTCGGCGATGTCGCCATGGATAAACTCTATCTTGCCCGAATCGATAAGATGCCTTATCGACATGATATTGCCGCAGTAGGTGAGTTTGTCAAGAACGACGATGCGTTTGTCCTCGCTGTCGGCTGCAAGGATGTCGAGAAAGTTAGAGCCGATAAAACCTGCGGCCCCGGTGACAAGGTATGTGGCTGGTGTGTTCATTGCTGCGGTTCGGGTGTTGGTAAATTTGCCAGTTGGTCGCGGGCGGTGGCAAGCATACGCTCGTACTTTTCACGCTTGATCGATGCGCTGCGCTGGGCCTGCAGAGCGCGGCTAAACTGATAGCAGTCAGTGATTTCCTGTCGGAGTTTCTTGTCGAGTTTCACAGGTGCTTTGCCCTTGCTGCCTACAAGTACCACCTTGTCGGCCTTGTCGTGGGCTAATAGCCATTCGCCTACGCCTTCGAGCTCTTCGGGATTGAAACTTGCTGATTCAGAGCCTTCTACTTTTACTATCCTTGCAGACGAAATGGCCGAAGAAGCCACGCATTCGTTGCCTTGATAGAATTCAATCGAATTCAAGCCGATATTGCGGCCTTGTACGTTGGCCACAATGTAGAAGTACCCTTTGTCGGATACCCTGGCCTGTATGCCGGTGGCGGTCATCACTTTTTCCGAAACTTTGTTGGGTAGGAAGTAACCTTCGAGTCCAACCGAGCTTTCGACGTGACGGAATTGCGGCCTGAGACGGTCGACCTCGATAGTAGCCTGCGCAAGTGCCATGTCGCCTGCTCCGATGCTGTCGATAGCTATGCCTTCCATTGCCGAGGCTCTCAGACGCAATGCAGCTTTGCGGATGTCGAGCTGCTTGGGATAACGGGCGTTGAGGGTGTCGAGCAAGGTCAGGGCACCGGTATAATTGCGGTTCTGAATAGCTTCCTCTGTCTGGGTGAACAGTTGCGAAGCTCCTTCCTTATCGCTGTTGCCACACGAACACAGCAACAACATCGACAGGGCAACGGTGGTGACGGGTTTACTTATTGCGTTGAACATTTTTTACTCCTTTGACAGTTTGTATTTTTTTGATCAATTGATTCAAGACCGAAGTGTCGGAAACGCCTACCGTTATGATGCCGGCGAAAAGACCGTCGTTTGAATCGATTGAAATACCTCGCAAAGATACGGATTTTTCTTTATTTATAATAGAGGTAATGTTTGTGACAATTCCAATATCATCTTTTCCTACTACTCTCAGCGTTGCGCCGAATTCTGCACCGGCCTTGCCGCTCCAGCGCGTGCGTATCAGGCGGTAACCATATTTCTGCCTGATATTGTTCGCGTTAGGACAGTCGCAGCGGTGTATCTTGATTACGCCCTCGGCCGAAATAAAGCCGAAAACATCGTCTCCGTAAATCGGGTTGCAGCAACGCGCAAGGCGGTAGTTGATGCCTTTGATATTGTCTCCGATTATAATCACGTCGTTGCCGGCGTCGTCTTTTACATCGTCGTCGGTCGGCGACTGCATCACATACTGGCTTGCCGATATGCGTTCGGCAAAGTCCTCGGGCCTGGATGTGCGGCCAAGTACGTCTACATAGTTGTCGACAACCGAGTTGATGTCGAGCTCGTCGCTACCGATTGCGCTGAAAAACGCAATAGCATTCTTATAGCCCATACGGGTAACGGTTTTCGACATCATCGCTTCGTCGTAATCGAGCTTGCGGTTCTTGAACCTGCGCTGTAGCAGCTCTTTGCCTATTTCTGCCGACTTGTTCTCGTTTTCCTTAAGTACGGCGCGTATCTTGTTGCGGGCCTTGGTGGTTACGACGATGTTGAGCCAGTCGCGGCTCGGCTCCTGCTGCGGCGAGGTCAGGATTTCTACCGTATCGCCGCTTTCGAGCTTGTAGTTCAGCTTGCGGTTGCGTCCATTTACCTTGCCGCCCACGCACTGTATGCCGATGCGGGTATGGATATTGAATGCGAAGTCAAGCAGAGTCGCGCCAAGTGGCAGTTTGTACAAGTCGCCCCTGGGGGTGAAGACAAACACCTCGTGCGAGTAAACGTCCATCTTGAAGTTTCGCATCAGGTCAGTGGGGTTGTGCTGGCCCGCTTCGAGGATATCGCGCACATTGTTCATCCATGCATCGAGCGACCCCTCGCTCTTGATGCCCTTGTATTTCCAGTGCGCGGCAAGGCCTTTTTCGGCAATGGTATCCATGCGCCGGGTTCGTATCTGCACTTCCACCCAACGTTCTTCGGGGCCGTACACGGTGATGTGCAGCGATTCGTAACCATTGCTCTTGGGTATGCTCAGCCAGTCTTTCAATCGCGATGGATTGGGGCGGTACATATCGGTAACGACCGAGTATGCAAGCCAGCACTCCGGTTTCTCGCGCTCCGGCGGACAATCGATGATGATGCGTATGGCAAACAGGTCGTAGATGTCTTCAACAGTGTTGTGCTGCTTCTTCATCTTATTCCATATCGAATAAATCGATTTGGTACGTCCTTTGATCGAGAAATTCAAACCTTCGGCCTCAAGTTTCTCCTTGATAGGCTTGATAAAGTCGGCAATGTAGGCATCGCGTTTGGCCTTGGTCTGGTTGAGTTCGTGGGCTATGCGCGAATAAACCTCGCGGTTACTGTATTTTAGCGACATATCCTCGAGTTCCGATTTTATGGCATAGAGGCCGAGGCGGTGGGCGAGGGGGGCGTAGAGGTAGTTGACCTCGTTTGCGGTGTCGTGTACGAGTTTTTCTGCCGGGTGGTGGTTGATAGCACGCATCAGACGGAGACGGTCGACAATCATGATGATGATTACTCGCACATCTTCGGCAAAGGTGAGCAGCAGTTTCCTGAAGTTTTCGCTCTCGACCGACGGGCTGCGGCTGTAGAGTGTGCGTACCTTGTCGAGGCCGCGCACAATCTTGGCAATATCGTCGCCCCAGCGTTTTGCAAGGGTGTCGTAATTGTCGTTATCGCACGAAATCGACGACAGCACGACGGCCAGACACATATTTCTGTCTGCCCCGAAGCTGTCGCAAAGGCAAAGTGCTGTATTGAGAGCCGACACCAGCGGGTGAAAGCCGAATCGGTCACGCGAAACGGCGGCACTATCGGCATGGCGGCTTATGGCAAGTTTGATGCCTTCGATGTCGGAGCTGTCGAGCTGGCCGTCGAAGGCTCCCACTATACGCCGGTATGTGGATAGTGCGATGTTTAACTCGTTGTCGGTAAGATAGGTCTGTTCCATTATACCCATTAAACTATGTGTGTCGCTGCCTCTCGGCATTGACAAGAGAGAATAACTGTGTTGTTAATGCTTGCGTGGCTTGGGAAGAGTGAACTTGAAGCACAGTCCTCCCTGTGCTCTGTTGGATACCTCGATTGTACCGCCATGAGCGAGAACGGTGTTCTGCACGATCGGAAGACCGAGGCCGGTGCCTCCCGCCTTGCGTGTGCGCCCCGAGTCGATACGGTAGAAGCGGTCGAAAAGGTGAGGCAGGTGCTCCTCGCCTACTCCGTTGCCGTCGTCGCAGAATTCGAAGAAATAGAATCTGTCGTCTTCGCCGGTGAGCGCCAACTCGCAGTATGTGCCTTTTGAGTATGCTCCCGCGTTCTTGGCAAGGTTCAATATCATGCCCGAAAGCAGATTGTAATTACCCATTACCTTGCAGTCGAGCGGTATCTCGTATCTGAACGTCATCGAGCCGAGCACGCCGGTCTCCTCAAGGTCGTTTGCAATAGTGTAGGCAATATCGTGGAAATCGAGTTCCTCGGTCGAGATAAGTTCGCCGCCTTCTTCAAGACGCGTTATTGCCGACACATCGGCTATCAGGTTGACCAGGCGGTCTACATGCTCCGATGCTTTCCGCAGGAAGTGGGTGCGCGAGCAATCGTCCATTGTCGGGTTTTCAAGTATGGTGTCGATATAGCCCTTGATTACACCGATAGGCGTACGCAGCTCGTGGTTGATATTATTTGTAAGCTGGCGCTTCGACCGGGCTTTTTCCTGAATGGCATGCAGGGCCACCGCATGCTCTTTTTTCTGACGCTGCATGGCCTGCGACCTCTGGTTGTACATATTGATGATCTGCCTCGAGATATCGCCAAGTTCGTCGTGAGGATAATCCATTGCCGGTATGAAGTTGGGGTCGGTCGACGCTCGCTCGGCTATCTGGCGGAGGTTAGAGATATTTCGACCGAAATAACGGGTCGAGAAATATGCCATTATAGTGGCAAATACCGCCACCACGAACATACCCCAGAAGATACGTGTCGACGGCAGCGACGCTGCAAGGATATCGTTGTCGAACGGCAACACGGTATACACCGTCACCCTGTTGTCTTTGCTCTTTCGTACGTTGTAGTAGAAATACTTGCCTGCATCGGGGCTGCCTTCAGGCTCGGGCTCTATACCGGGGGTGTTGGTAACGCCTTGTTCGAGAGCTCGTTCGGTATCGGATAGCGCAATGGGTTCGCCATAGCAGCGAATCATCTTGCCATCCTTGTATACCGAGATGCGGAGCAGGTCGTAGAGAGGATTGTCATGGTAGTAGTTTGTGGCAAAGTCCATGAAGGGCGTCGGGTCGATGTCCTTTTCATTGGCCTCGAGAATACGCGATGCTACCAGCGACAATTGTTCGCTTATCTGTGATTTTCGGTATTCTCGTTCGTTGTAGAATTGCCAGAAAGTCATACCTGCGATGATGATCCATAGACTGGCCACCAGCGGTATGAACAACTGCCATTGATAACTAATTCTTCTCTTTGAAGCCATAACCAAATCCCTGGCGGGTGACGATATACTTGTCGTAATCGCCTAATTTTTTGCGAAGACGTGTGATATTGGTGTCGATAGTGCGGCATGTTACTACCACATCGTCGCCCCATACATTTTTGATCAGCTCCTCGCGAGAATAAATACGATTGCGGTGAGTAAGGAAAAACAACAGAATGTCGTATTCGGTGCGGGTGAGTGTCACAAGCTCATTGTCGATATACACCTCTTTGTCGTTGCGGTCGATGCGCAGCCATTTGAATGTCACATCGCTCTCGTAGATAGACTGTTGAGCCTCGATGTCAGATGTCGAACGCTGCTGCTTGTGGCCTGTACGACGCAAAATAGCACGCACGCGGGCAAGAACCTCGCCAATTACAAATGGCTTGGTCACATAGTCGTCTGCGCCGATATTGAGGCCTTTGACAACATAGTCCTCATCTGAAAGTGCCGAGCAGAAGAGTATAGGCTTTTCCTCGGTTGCCGTTACATTGTGCACTCGTTTGGCAAAGTCAAAGCCCGAAAGACCGCCCATCATGATGTCGACTATGAAGAGCGAATAATCATCCAGATCCATGTCAAGTGCTTCCTCGGCGCTATAGGCACAATCTACCTCATAGCCGTCTTTCTCGAGGTTAAATTTGAGAATCTCACATACCGACTCTTCGTCGTCTATTACTAATATCTTAGTTCCCATGATTTTACTATATGATGATTCACGCGGCTGATTGGCTGCGTGGCTGTGGTGCCTTGCGGCAGTTTACTTTGTGGCACTAAATTAATAAAATTTACCGAATATTTAACGTTAATGTGTGTTAAAATATCCCGCCGATTGAACTATATTGTACCTTGCAATGTTTGAATATCATAATTACTGATTTTGCACTGTGTTTTTTCATGGTATTAGATTAAAGGTTAAAGATTTTCGGGTGTCGTGAGACATCCGATTTTTTTGCATAAAAAAAGAGCCCCGATTGGGGCTCTTCTTGTATGGGGAAATGTGGGATATTAGATCCACATGGTATATGCGAAGTCCTGACGGTGAGGCAGCTCGGCGTTCTTGGGATAGAGACGGAAGCCGTAGCGGAATACACCGGCGTCGCGTACCTTGGTGGTGAGTTCGTAGGTTACGGTGTCACCTTCCTGTTTAACGACCTTGAACTGATCGATGCGGCTGAGGTTTTCTTTGCCGTCTTCCTGGCGGTAAACTACCATTTCGAGACCGAGGTCACGGCCGATGCCGTTGGTGTCTACTACTACTTCTACGTGGAAAGGCTCGCCGGTAATGGTGCTGTTGAGCTCGCCGCTGTGGCGTACTTCGAGAACCTTGATGCCGTCCCATGCAGCTGCTACATGCTCTTTCCAGTCTACGATAGACTTGGCAAGGGCGCAGTCGTTGGCCTGGAGGCGTTTGCTGCGTTCAGCCTCTTTGTTGTAGAAGCGGCTGATGTAGTCTTCGATCATACGCTGCATTGTGAAGTGGGGAGCGATATCGCCAATCGAACCCTTGATATACTGGATCCATTTGGGCGAGTAGCCTGCCGAGTTCTTCTCGAAGTAGAGAGGAATGATTTCGTTCTCGAGCATCGAGTAGATAGTAGCAGCGTCGAGTTTGTCCTGCTGGCTCTGGTCGGTGTATGTGCGTTTGTCGGTGAGGGCCCAGCCTGCATGTTCGTTGAAGCGGTAGCCTTCGTACCACCAGCCGTCGAGCACCGAGAAGTTGAGTACGCCGTTCATTTCGGCTTTCTCGCCTGATGTACCCGATGCCTCGAGGGGACGTGTGGGGGTGTTCAACCAGATGTCGACACCGGTAACGAGGCGTTTTGCAACGATCATGTTGTAGTCCTCAAGGAAGATGATCTTGCCGAGGAACTGGGGCATGCGGCTGATTTCAACGATGCGTTTGATCAGGCCCTGGCCTGCGCCGTCGGCGGGGTGTGCCTTGCCGGCAAATACGAATTGTACGGGGAACTGCTCGTTGTTGACAATCTTGGCAAGACGGTCGAGGTCGGTAAAGAGCAGGTGTGCGCGTTTGTAGGTCGCGAATCGACGGGCGAAACCGATGATAAGGGCGTTGGGGTTGATGCGGTCTACGATGTTCATCACAGCCGAGGGATCACCCTGGTTGGCAAGCCATTTCTCTTTGAAGTCGCGGCGTACGAAGTTGATAAACTTGTTTTTGAGCTGCACGCGCATGTTCCAGATCTGCTGGTCGGGAACATTGAAGATGCCTTTCCATGCTTCGGGGTCGCTCTGATGTTCGAATACCTGTGCGCCAAGGTTCTGGCAGTAGAATTCTTTCCATTCGCTTGCAGCCCAGGTAGGCATGTGAACGCCGTTGGTTACGTAGCCTACATGGCTTTCTTCCCAGCTGTAGCCTTTCCAGATACCGGCAAACATCTTCTTCGAAACCTCGCCGTGGAGCCACGATACGCCGTTTGCTTCCTGGCAGGTGTTGAGGGCGAATACGCTCATCGAGAAGCGTTCGTTGGTGTCGGGGTTTTCGCGACCCATGTTCATGAGGTCGTTCCAGCTGATGCCGAGTTTTGCGGGATATTCACCCATGTATTTGCCGAAAAGACCTTCGTCGAAGTAGTCGTGACCGGCAGGTACGGGGGTGTGTACGGTGTAGAGCGACGATGCGCGAACGAGCTCGAGGGCTACGTTGAAGCTGAGGCCTTTCTGCACATAGTCTACAAGGCGCTGAAGGTTGAGCAGGGCTGCGTGGCCTTCGTTGCAGTGGTAGAGCTGTGAGTTAACGCCAAGTTTCTGCAGCATGAGCACGCCGCCGATACCGAGCAGGTATTCCTGTTTGATACGGTTTTCCCAGTCACCGCCATAAAGCTTGTGGGTGATAGGACGGTCGAACTCGCTGTTCATGTCGAAGTCGGTGTCGAGCAGGTAGAGCTTCATGCGGCCTACGTTGACACGCCAGATGTGAGAGTAGATGATACGGCCGGGGTAGGGCACTTCGAGAATCATCGGACGGCCATCCTTCTCCATTACCTGCTCGATAGGGAGCTGGTTGAAGTTCTGGGGCTCGTAGTTGGCAATCTGCTGGCCGTCTACGCTGAGGGTCTGGGTGAAGTAGCCGTAGCGGTAGAGGAAGCCTACAGCGGTCATGTCGACACAGCTGTCAGATGCCTCTTTGATATAGTCACCGGCGAGTACACCGAGACCGCCGGAGTAGATTTTGAGACAGTTGCACAGACCGTATTCCATTGAGAAATACGATACCGAGGGGATGTCCTTGCGCATTGGCTTAGACATGTATTCCTTGAAATCGGCATATACATGGTTGATCTGAGCCATTAAGGTGTCGTCGGCAAGGATTTCTGCAATTCGCTCTGAAGGGAGCTGCTGCAGGAGCATTACGGGGTTTTCGCCTGTTTTACGCCACAGGTCGGGATTGAGAGCGCGGAAGAGGTTTTTTGCTTCGCTGTTCCAAACCCACCAAAGGTTTTTGGCAAGCTCATCGAGGGGCTTGAGCTGGTTGGGAAGCTCGGCCTTGACGGTGATGTCGCGCCATACGGGGGCGTTGGTGTTGCTTACTGAAAGTTTCATATGTTTGGTAAAAGTATGTTTTTTACTTGGTTCTTGCGTCGCGGGTCTTGAACGCGTCGCAATATGTTTGGTTATAATATTTCATGAAGTCGGTCCACTGGGCTTTCGAGGCGGTTTCCATCGCGGCGGCGCGGATAACCTTGGTTTCGGCCTTGGTGGCCGATGCCAGTTGGGCGATGTCGTTGGCGATAGCGGCAACGACTTCGTTGTAGTTGCTGTCGGTGCGGTTGATTACATCTACGCCGCAGTCTCCGAATCCTATTTTGAAGTTCTCTGCCACCCACATGCCAAAGCCTGCAAGGCTCGTTGTTACCGTAGGTACGCCGAATGCGATGCTCTCAAGGGGGGTATATCCCCAAGGTTCGTAATATGAGGCGAATACAGTGGCGTCAAGGCCGGGTAGAAGCTGGTAGTAAGTCTGGTCGAAGATACCGTCGGCACCGTCGAGGTAGCAGGGTACATATATTACAGATACCTGAGAGTTGGCATCGTTTGCAAAACCGAGCTGGTGTATGCGGCAGTTGATCGGGTCCTCGTTGTAATTGTTGAGGTTATGGGTGATTACCGGGTCGCTCTGTCGGCCGGGCTTGGTACTGTCGAGGCCGAAGCGCAGGTCTGCTCGTGGGCCGGCGCACCATGCGGGCACTAATACATAGGCAAGGATGCGGCGCTGAGGGTTCTTGGCGGCAAGGGCTGCGAGAGCGTCGAGATATACGTCGATACCTTTGTTGCGGTATTCGCAACGGCCTGAAGTGGCTACGATGAAGGTGTCGTCGGTATAATCAACGCCGGTAAGGGCGCTTGCCACTCCGAGAAGGCTCTTGCGGGCTGCCTTGCGGGCTGCTGTGTAGCGGGTCTTGGCGGGCACGAAGTTGAGCTCGAAGCCGTTGGGGGTCACTACGTCGGGCTTTTTGTCGAGGAGTACCTCGGCCTCGCGTGCGGTCACATCGCTTACGGTGGTGAAGCAATCGGCATTCAATGCGGCGGCTTTCTCGAGCGAGTGCTTGCTCTGCATATTGAGCTCAGCGGCCATTTGGTCGCCGTTGTAAGCTTCGAGGTGGTCGTAGAGGGGTTTTCCGTTACCGCAGATGCTGCGGCCTATACTTGTGGCATGAGTTGTGAATACGGTAGCAATCTGAGGCATTTCGGCTTTAATCTTGAGCAGGCCCATTGCGGTGGTCCACTCGTCGAAATGTGCTATGACTTTTGAAGGGTCTACTTTTGATGCCTTTACAAAAGCCTCGATCAATATTGCTGCGGCGCGGGCAAAGGCGCAACCTTCGTCATAATCGCCATAGGCATGCAGTGAGTCTACTTGGTAGAGATCCCACATACGGGCATATTCTTCGTCTTTTGTTGCGTAAAGGGCATTGAATTTAACCAGAATGGCCAACGGTTTGCCCGGAATGTCCCAGCGGCCTGCTCGTACGTCGAGGCCCTCGGGCAACATGGTTTTGTCAAGGATGCGACGCAACAGCGTGCGCGACTCGATAAAATATGGTGATGGATTTTCTTCGCTCCACACATCGGGCCCGATGAAAATCACTTTGTCGCCATACTGCTCCTTGAGAGTCTTGGCTTTGCTGGATAAAACGGTGTAGATACCGCCTATTTTGTTACATACTTCCCAGCTGGTCTCGAAGAGCAAGTCGATTTCTTGGCTGCAATTATCCATCATTTATCTATGATTTACCAATTTTGAGGTTGCAAATTTAGCAAAAATTACTGATATCTGCAAATCAATTCTTTGCATACTGTTGGAGAAGTACAAGCATCTGCTCTGCGAGCTCCTTGGCGGCTGCTCCTGCGGCCTGGGCGTAATCTGCCTCTGACGATGCGTAAATGATGCCTCGCGACGAGTTGACAAGCAAGCCGCACTCATCGATAAGGCCGTATTTAGCCACTTCTTCAAGGCTGCCGCCCTGGGCGCCTACGCCGGGCACGAGCAGGAAGTGACGGGGGGCAAGCTCGCGGATTTCGGCAAGCTTGTCGGCCTTGGTGGCTCCTACTACATACATCATGTTGATCGGGCTGCCCCAGTGACGGCTGCGGCGGATTACGCGCTCGTAGAGGGCAACTCCCTTATTGTCGGCTACTGTCTCGAAGTCAGACGACGAGGCGTTGGAAGTAAGGGCAAGAACGATGCTCCATTTGTCTTCGTAGCCAAGAAAGGGTTTTACCGAGTCCTCGCCCATGTAGGGGTTGAGGGTTACGGCGTCGAAGTCCATGGTTTCGAAAAATGTGCGGGCATAGAGGGCGGCGGTGTTGCCGATGTCGCCGCGCTTGGCGTCGGCGATGATGAATTGATCGGGGTAATTGGTCCTGATGTGGGCTACTACTTCCTCAAGGGCTGCGATGCCCGAGGCACCGAGGCTCTCGAAAAATGCCAGGTTGGGTTTGTAGGCTACGCAATAGGGTGCGGTGGCGTCGACGATTGCCTTGCAGAAGCTTGCCACGCGCTCGCTGTCGCTACCGCTGATGCTCGCGGGAAGTTTCTTGATATCGGGGTCGAGGCCTACGCAGAGGAATGAGCCTTTTTCATAGATGTGCTCGACCAGTTCTGTTCTTTTCATATGTCGTTTTTATAATGTTTTAAATTTAAAGCAGATATATTCTTCAATAGAGAAAATCAATTACGGAATAAATAAAATTCAGCATGGGTGATTTCGGCTTTGCTGCCGGTATTATCCGCTTCTGTATTGAAGCTGAGTTCGGTGAAAACTATCGTTACTGTATCGCCGTCAGCGCTAACAGCCAAGGACTGTAGTGGTTTGTTGCCACTGCCGGCATTATTAATGCTGTCGACATTGATGCTTACCCTATAGTCACCTTTGATATTGAACTCGTACAGTCCATCTTTTTTATCACCCTGCGATCTATTGTAGCTTTTGAAAAACTCAACATTCTTATATCCTTCTACTACATCTACCGGCCCGTCGTATTTGAGTTCGAACATGTAATTTGCAGTTTCGTTCGATTTGTCTGCATATCTGACAGGCAAAATATTGTGGGCATAAACTTTGTCGTTAGATGTTATGATGTCGTTGACAAGCGAGTGGTCATGCCAGTTGTCGAGATACTCGATTTGCGATGCGAGATTGTTTGCCTCTTTTTTATTCATAGTGGCTAAGGCTTGGCGTGCCTGAGCATAATTCATGGTGAATTGCTCAATGCCGTTCTCGCGAAACTTGTTGAAAATATGGCTGCGAATCACGCTGTTGCTCACGCTCGTAATATTTAGGCCGGGGATAACCGAAACCAGGACAAATGCTGCGGCAAAGGATGATGCTATGTTGTTGATGTTGGCATTGCGCTTAGCCAGCATGTATATTATAACCGAATAAGCCCAAATGTTGAATATCATCACATAAAGGCGCGTGGCGGTAATGCCGTACTCTCTCAGGCGGTAGACAAGGCCTACCGTCATTAGCACAAGCAATGGCAGTAGTACTACAGGCAGCCAACGGCGAGTGAGGCCCCACAGCAATTCGCCCTTTTTCGAGCTGGTATGGCCAAAGGCATAGCGCTGCAGGCCATAAAGCATCACAAGCGAGACGACCATAAGTCCTGTAACCATCCATGTAACCGAGGTCTGGGGGAGTTCCCACTGGGCTATGATCTTTATCAGATAAATATATAATATAGCCGTATAGATAAGCACTATGGGCAGTAGTACATTTTTGCAGAATGCTCCCACTGCCGATTTTTCGGGAAGCGATTTACTGACCACATACCTGCGCTTCGGTATTTGCGAGAGGTAGTAGACGGTAGGTATCCACATGCCTGCAATAATAAGCGCGGAAATAAACGGCTTTTCGCTAAAATCGCAGAATAGCAACCTGATTGTACTCGAGATTATTACAACCGCTATGCAAAGCACTATACCTATAAATTCAGCAGTGGCGAAAACTGTAAATTGCTTTACGGTATATAGCCACAGCTGTTTGCGGCTATATCCGCGCACAACCGGCAGAAAAAATATAGCCACTGTCAGTGCTGAAACCAAGGCTGAACGTCCGATTGTCTCTGCTGTGCCTATGTCGTTGCGCGTAAGTAGAACCATAAGGTCGGCACATACAAGGCCGACTGCTGTCATGATTGCCGGTTTGAGCAAGCGTTTCTTATTCGAAAATTCAAAGAAAATATTGATTGCGAGAGTAAGCATGAAGCCTTCGCATAGCACCCAGCATACCGAGCATATTAGATGATTGTGATTTCCATTATCCGGAAATAACCAACATATAAGCCACGTTGCAAGTGCCGTTGCAAATACAAACGGAAACGGGAACCGTTGGGTTACAATGGCAATGGTATGCTTTAGACCATCGACAGTCAATAAATTCTTTAGTTTGCTCATAGTTCGGCGGCTTTGAGTTTTTCGGCGTTTTCGGCTATAATCAAATGATCGATTACATCCTGTATGTCGCCGTCGACAAATGCCTGAAGATTATATATGGTATAGTTGATTCGGTGGTCCGTGATGCGGCCCTGGGGATAGTTGTAGGTGCGTATCTTCGCCGACCTGTCGCCGGTGCTGACCATTGTCTTGCGTCGCGATGCTATGTCGTCGATATATTTCTGATGTTCTTTGTCGTATATAAATGTACGCAGGCGCGAGAGGGCTCGCTCTTTATTCTTGGGCTGGTCGCGGGTCTCGGTACATTCTATCAGTATTTCTTCGCTTATGCCGGTGTTGGGGTTGCGCCACATATACCTCAGGCGCACACCTGATTCCACCTTGTTCACATTCTGGCCTCCGGCACCGCCCGAGCGGAATGTGTCCCACTTGATTTCGCCTTCGTTGATTTCTACGTCGAAAGGCTCGGCTTCGGGGAGTACGGCCACAGTGGCTGCTGAGGTGTGTACGCGTCCCTGGGTCTCTGTCGCCGGCACGCGCTGCACACGGTGTACTCCGCTCTCATATTTCAATACTCCATATACGCCATCGCCCGTTACCGACAGTACGATTTCTTTATAGCCGCCGGCCGCACCTTCGCTTGCCGATGTTACTGCAACGCCCCAGCCACGGCTTTCGCAGTACTTGATATACATCTTGCAGAGGTCTCCGGCAAACAAGGCTGCCTCGTCGCCGCCTGTGCCGCCACGTATTTCGATGATTGCGTTTTTGCTGTCTTCGGGGTCTGCAGGTATTAGCTCGAGTTTGATTTGTTCTTCGAGATCCGGCAGGGCGGCGGTGGCAACGTCGAGTTGCTCCTTGGCCATCTGCCTCATTTCGGGGTCGCTTTCGTCTGAAAGCAATATGTGGGATTCTTCGATGTTCTCGGTGAGTGTGCGGTACTTGCGCGTTAGTGATACCAGACGCTCAAGGTCTTTATACTCTTTCGACAGTCGCTCATAGCGCTTCATATCGGCTATGACTGCCGGGTCGGTTATCAAGGTGCTGACTTCTTCGAACCGGGCCTCGATGCCGTCGAGGCGCTCTAACAAGGGATATTCGGCCATGGTGTGATATTTTTTGCAAAGATAAGCAAAAATGCGTATATATGAAAAAGTGGCAAACGATACGCAATTACATTACGAAGTTGTTACAGATATTACATTGTAAACATAGTGTAACAATCCCGTAACAATTTTATGGCTTGGTAAATGATTGAAAGTTAATGAAATAATAAAATATATTAATCAAAAATATTATATTTACATTTGTTAACATTAAAAATCTTGCAATTGCTTAAATCGTATGTAATTTTGGAATGTCGAACGAAAAGGACGACTAAATATAACGAAAAAATGACCCTTGAAAAAATTAAAGCTATGACATCTTCTACATTCCAATCAAACTTAATGAACCTTCAGGCGAACCTTTTGAATTTTGCATTCATGCTAACTTCAAATCGCGACGACGCTTATGATCTTCTTCAGGACACAACATTGAAGGCTCTCGATAACGAAGATAAATATGCTGAAGGAACAAACTTCAAAGGTTGGGTCTTCACCATTATGCGCAATATTTTTATCAACAATTATCGTCGCGGTGTACGCACTGCAACTATTGTTGATACTACCGATAACCTTTATCACTTGAACCTGAGCCAGGATAGCGGCGTTGATTCTCCGGAAGATAGCTACAGTGCTTCCGAAATAACTAATGCTATCAACGAACTTGCTGACGAGTACAGCGAACCTTTCTCGATGCACGTGGCCGGTTACAAGTACGAGGAAATCGCCGAAAAACTTTCACTTCCGCTCGGAACAGTGAAAAGCCGTATCTACTACGCCCGCAAACGTCTGCAGGAGCGTTTTTCAGACTACCGGTAATAGTCGGCTTCGGGAATAACACTCCCGCGCAATATGCTAAAAATGATTGGTTTATTATATATGGTTAATGATTTGGTCAATGCCCCGGAGTGATCCGGGGCATTGGTGATTTATGATACTTGATTTCGCAAATTACGCTTGGAAACCTAAGGGCTTATTTACTGTCGATATGCTCGTCGAGGAAGTTGCGTTCGATTGGCCTGCGCTTTCGCTTCTCTTCCTTTTTCTTCTTTTTATGAGGGTGGCGTATGCTGTCGGGTATTGTGTCGGCGCTTGTGTAGACTGCCGTGGTGTCGGGTGCATAATAAACCGGTGCGCTTTGCGAGCTGCAACGCACAAGCCACAAGGCAATCACAACCATAATGACTACGAGCGTGGCCGCTGCTGTATCGGCTATCTTGCGACGCGTTTCCGACTTCATCAGAGATAATTGTTGATAAATATCATTACTATCAGCAATGGTGCTATATAGCGGATAATCAACATAAACACACGGTTCATAGGCGATTTGATTGTGCCTTGGTTGGATAATTGCTCTTTGAGCAGGTTGCGTGGCGCAAACCAGCCGACATAGATGCAGACACCCAAAGATATTAGCGGCAACAAGATATCGGTGGTGAATCTATCAAGAAGGTCGAAAACCGTCAAACCGAGGATAGTAAAATCCTTCATGCCGCCGAACGACAGTGAGCATAGGGCGCTCAGCACAAAGAGTGGCATCAGCATAAGTATCGTGGCCTTGGCGCGGCTCCATTTCAAACGATCCTGTACGGTTGCTATTGACACCTCGGCGATTGATACCGACGATGTAAGTGCAGCCACAAACAAGAGCAGAAAGAAAAGCGACGACCATAGCTGTGCCAAGGGCATGCGGGCGAAAATCTCGGGAAGCGTGACAAAGACGAGGGTCGCTCCTTGTAGGGGCTGGTCGTCGAGATTGAAACTCTTGACTGCCGGGAAGATAATCAAGCCTACCATTACGGCTACCAAAAGACTCGACAGGGCTACCGTGACCGAAGTCTTGGTGAGCCGGGCATCGGCAGGGTAATACGATGAGAATGTGATAAGTACACCCATGCCGAGGCTGAGGCTGAATAGTGCCTGGCCAAGGGCGTTGATTATGGTTGCGCCGTTTATTTTGCTGAAATCTGGTGCAAGAAAATATTTTACGCCTTCCGATGCACCGGGCAGCATCAGGCTGACTACGCACATCACGGCCAGGATGACAAACAGAAGCGGCATCATGATATTCGACAGTCGCTCGATACCACCGCTCACACCGCCTAAAAGTACTCCTATGTTAATGGCAATGAGAGCATAGGTATATAGTAGCGGACGCAGGTCTGTGGCTATATACTCGTCCATTTTGGCGGTGAAAACCCCTTCGAGATTGCTTGTGTCGCTTACGCCCTCGTATAGCCCGCCGGTAATACTCTCTACGAGGTATTCGAGAGTCCAGCCTGCTACCACCATATAGTACGAGGCTATGAGGTACGACGACAGCACTGCCAAAGCTCCGATCAACCACCATTTTTTGCCCGGGCTGAAATGCTGGAATGCGCCAATTGTGTCGCACTTGCTGCCTCTGCCGAGCGAAAATTCGGCCAGCATTACTGGTATACCCAACAGAAGTATACATATGATATACAATAGAAGGAATGCAGAGCCGCCATTACTCTGTGTTTCTGCCGGGAAGCGCCAGATGTTACCAAGGCCTACGGCAGACCCTACTGTGGCTGCGATAAGGCCGAATTTTGATGCGAATTCCGATTTGGTGGACATAGGGTGTTGGTTTTATGTCGGATTGCTATGCTTGTTTTTCAAAGACGTGTAAAATTAATGCATATTTATCGGAATAGCAAAATTATTTTTGCAGATATTTTTAGTAATTATGGCATTTTTCCTTCGTCATGAAACGAATACACCGAATCACCGCAAAAAACGATATGGTCCAGCACTCGTATTTCCATGATTTTGGCGGCATCGCATATCTTTTTCGTCAAGGCAATGTCCTGGGGGCTTATATTCTTGTTGCCCGACGGATGATTGTGAAAGAGCATCATTGCCGAGGCCCCTCCAACGAGAGCCTCGCGCATGACCACTTTGATATCTACTGCTGTAAAGGCAATGCCTCCTTGCCCGATACGTACGGGACGGATTGCCTTAAGATTGTTTTTCAGTAGAAGTATCCAAAATTCCTCGTGGTCAAGGTTGTAGAGGTGCGGTTTCATATAGTTGGCCGCAACCTCCGAGTTGTTTATCGGCGGGTCGAGCACGCGCACGGCATCGGCGGCGCTGCGTGCGCCCAATTCGAGCGCGGCGAGCATGGTAAGGGCCTTGGCCGGTCCTATGCCTTTGTAGCGCTGCATAAATTCGCGCACATCCATGTTGGCAACCCTCGAGATATGCCTGTCGTTGTCGGCAAGTATTTCCTCGCACATCTGCACCACGCTCTTTCCCTTGATGCCGGTGGCAAAAATGATTGCCATCAGTTCGGCATCGGTGAGTGATTTGATGCCGTTGGTGAGCGCTTTTTCGCGTGGCCGGTTTTCGTCGGGCATGTCGGCGATGAGGTCGAAAACCTGGGGCGCCTCCTTAGAGTTTTTCATTCTTGCCTTTTCTGATATTTATTTCCTCTTCGATGTTGCGTCCGCGCCGTAGCAGGATTTTGGTGAACCATGCCTTGATGAATCCGCAACCGTAGCCGCCGAGCTGTATCGCTGCCGCAGGTACGGCCAGGAGGGCAATCTTCAATGACCGGGTAGAAATCAACGCACCGATGAAGATTGCTGCAAAGTACAATCCCAAGGGCAGAAGCCACCACGGCGACACGAAGATGCCGAGGGCTATCAGTATGGCGCAGCCGACCACGAACACTGCCGGTAGCAGGTGCACCAATTTGAGCGAGTCGGGGTAGAGCAGCTTCAGGGTGATGCGCGACATGCCGAACACGTATACCTGACGGAGGAATTTGCGCATGTCGATACGGCGTTTGTGCCACACGAAAGCATCGCGGATGAGACCTATCGAGAATCCGGCCAACCGGATTCGTGTGCTCATGTCGATATCTTCGGAGAACATCTCGCGAAAACCGCCCACGCTTTCATAAACACGTCGGCTGAAGCCCATGTTGAATGTTCGTGGTACGAATTTTTCGAGCTGCACTTTGCCTCCTCGTATTCCGCCGGTGGTAAGGAAAGAGGTCATAGAGTAGTTGATAGCCTTCTGGGTGTCGCTGAAAGAATCGTGTGCGGCATCCGGGCCGCCGTAGCAGTCGAGGGGATTGTTCTCGAGGGCTTTGCTGACGGTGGCGATATATTGCGGTGGTATTACGCAGTCGGAGTCGAAGAATATGAAATAGTTGCCTTCGGCATGTTCGAGTCCGTAGTTGCGGGCTATCGATCTGCCTTCGTTGGGCTTATAGAAGTACTTGGCGTTGAGATTCTTGCCTTTAAATTCCTCTACGATGTCCTCGCAGGGGTCGGTAGAGCCGTCTTCGACTATGATTAGTTCGAAGTCTTTGCATGTCTGCTCGGCGAGGCTCTTGCATAGATCGCGTACTTCGCCACGGCGGTTGTAGACCGGTACTATTATCGAAAAAAAGTATCTGTCCATCAGCTCATGCGGTTTTTGTAGTCTTCGTAGTTGAATTGGCGCAGGTATCTGCACTGTCCGTCGAGGCCTTGGAGTACGATGTCGGGATGTGCCACACCGTTGAACATCGTGGTCTTGACGGTGGTGTAGTGGTTCATGTCCTTGAGAGTGATGCGGTCGCCGCTGCGGGGCGAGCCTGCGAAGTAGTAATCGCCTTTGAAGTCGCCGCTCAGGCAAGAGTTGCCACCAAGTCTCCACGGTGTGCCGGTGGAGTTTTCAGCCTCGGTGCTTTCGGCAACTACGGGCAGGTATGGCATCTCGAGTGTGTCGGGCATGTGGCACGCAAAGCTTACATCGAGAATCGCAGTAGGAAGGCCGCCGTCGACTACAGTATCAACTACCGAAGCCACCAGGTCGCCGGTCTGCCAGGTAAAGGCACTGCCAGGTTCGAGAATCACTCGCAGGTTTGGGTGACGGTGACGGAAATCACGAAGCAGATTGACAAGGTGCTCTTTGTCATAATCTTTGCGTGTCATCAGGTGTCCGCCGCCCATGTTCACCCATTTGAGCGAGGGCAGCAGGTGGCCGAATTTTTCTTCAAATGCGGCAAGCACTTTCTCGAGGTCGTAGCTCGACGACTCGCAAAGAGCATGGAAGTGCAGGCCTTCTACGCCCTCGGGGAGTCCGTTGGCGAGGTCTTCGGCATTTACACCGAATCGCGACCCCGGTAGGGCCGGATTGTATAGGTCGGTGTCGATTACCGAGCATTTAGGGTTGACCCTGAGTCCTACAGACACGCCGGCATCGCCGGCGCGTTTGCCATAGCGCTCAAACTGGCTGAGAGAGTTGAATGTAATATGTGTGCTACCGGCGATGAATTCGTCGATGTTGGTATCTGTATATGCCGGGGTGTATGAATGTATTTCGCCGCCGAGGCATTCGCGGCCAAGGCGTAGCTCGTTGAGCGAGCTGGCCGTGCAGTTCTTGCAGTATTCACCTATAATATCAAATGTGCGCCATAAGGCATTTGCCTTGAACGCCATGATGATATCAGCACCGCTTCGGCGGCTTACTTCTGTTATCAGTTCGAGGTTGGCGCGGAGTCGGTCTTCGTATACGATGTAGAATGGGGTGTTCAGTTCGTTGGCTGTCATTTGTTTATGGTAAATCTTGCAAATTTTAGAAGTAAAGTCTGAGGAGCGGGTTTGCCGAAGTCGACGATTATGCGGTCGCCGAGGTCTTTGTTTACCTTGATATCCAGGATGTGCCCTTCGCCGTAAGTAGAGTGCGTAATCGCCATTCCTACAGACAGTTCGGAAACATCATGAGTCGAATAAGGCGACGCAGAAGATGCTTTCGGCGAAGGCGCGTTGCCTATAACGTGTGTAACCCTTACCGGCTCGGCTTGCTCAGGTTTGGGTTGCTCTATTATTATCGGCCTTGGGCGTGGTGTTTCGCCGCCGTAAGTGCTGCGGCGTGTGAGTTTTGTGCCTGTCATCAGTCGCAGGTAGCGGCTGTCGATATCGTAGAGAAAGCGCGATGGGTTGGGGTGCTCGGAGCGGCCATTGAGAGTACGCAACTTTACGTAGCTCACCATGCAGAAACGTTTGGCACGGGTAATGGCAACGTACATCAGTCGTCGTTCTTCTTCGATTTCCTGCGGTTTACGGCATTTGCTTGAGGGCAGGAGGTCTTCTTCGACACCAACCACAAAAACCGCGCCGAACTCAAGACCCTTTGCCGCATGTATTGTCATGAGTGTTACATTGTCGTCGTCAGCCGGCATGTCCTGGTCGGTGAGAAGAGAAACCTCGGCAAGGAAATCGGGCATTCCTGCATTCTCGGGAGAGTCCTTCGAAGCACGTTCGGTAAACGATGCCACTGCTTTTAGTAGTTCCTGCAGGTTTTCGCGCTTCGAGATGTACTCCGGCGTATTGTCGCTAAGGTATTCTTTCATCAGGCCGGTAGTCTCAACGATATTATTAGCGAGCGATGAAGCCTCGGTGTCGTTGGCTGCCAGTACGCAGAAAGAATTAATCATTTCGGCGAAGGCTGATAGCTTTGCCTTAGTGCCTTTGTTTACTTCAAGACAATACTTGTCGGGGTTGGTGATAATGTCGTATATGCTTGTGCCTTCGGCTATTGCCGCCGCTTGCACTTTTTTGACCGTAGTGTCGCCGATACCACGCTTTGGAGTGTTGATAACCCTCACGAGCGCTTCGTCGTCGTGCGGGTTTATGCTGAGTCGGAAATAAGAAATAGCATCTTTAACCTCTTTGCGCTGGTAGAAAGCGAGTCCACCGTAGACGCGGTATGCGATGTTTCGCCCGCGTAGTGCTTCCTCGAGAACACGCGACTGTGCATTTGTGCGGTAGAGAACGGCTATGTCGTTGAACGACAGGCCGAGCCGGCGTTTTACCTGCAATAGCCTTGAGGCAACCGAGGCGGCTTCTTCGTAGTCGTTGTATGCCTGAGCTACCTCAATGGGGTCGCCGGTTTCGTTATTCGAAAAAACTTCCTTTTGAATCTGTTCCTTGTTGGCAGCAATCAGCGAGTTTGCCGCGCCGATGATATTGCGGGTCGAGCGGTAGTTTTCTTCGAGCTTGAAAGTACGCAGGTCGGGGAAAGTCTTTTGTAGGTCGAGGATATTGCGGATGTTCGCACCACGGAAAGAGTATATACTCTGTGCATCGTCGCCTACCACGCATAGGTTGTTGCGTCCCTGGCAAAGCTGGCGTACAATCACATGCTGGGCAAAGTTAGTGTCCTGATACTCGTCGACAAGTATGTATGTGAAGTAGTTGCGGTAAAAGTCGAGCACGTCGGCATTGTCGCGCAGCAATACGTTGGTGTAATATAGCAGGTCGTCGAAGTCCATAGCCCCGGCGATACGGCACCTGTCGCGGTATTTTTTGTATACCTCGACTGTTCGCTCGCGGTGCGATGCGCGGTCATTGTCCATCAAAGCTTTGTCGGCGGCGTAGTCTTCGGGCGAATACAGCATGTTTTTCGCCCATGAAATATCAGCGAGAACCTGTCCGGGACGGTATACTTTGTCGTCGAGCTTCATCTCGCGGATAATGGTCTTTATCAGCGATTTGGAGTCGGAAGTGTCGTATATTGTGAAGTTGCTGTCGAACCCTATTTTATCGGCATGCCTGCGTAGTATTCGTGAAAAAATGGAGTGGAATGTACCCATCCATAGCCTCGACGCAACATCGTCTCCGGCGAGTTTTCCGATTCGGTCTCGCATTTCGCGAGCAGCCTTGTTGGTAAATGTAAGGGCGAGTATATGACCCGGGCGATGCCCGTTTTCTATCAGATACGCAATCTTGTATGTTATTACGCGAGTTTTGCCGGAACCTGCACCAGCAACAACGAGTTCCGGCCCGCCGGTATATTCTACGGCGGCACGCTGGGGCTCGTTGAGCTCACAGAGAAAAATACCGCCCGACATCAGCGGAACTGGTTGATTTGCTCCATGTAGTCGAATCCGGCATCATGAAGTTTCGACACAAGTGCGGATTTGTCGATACCTTCGCATGAGCAGAGGTCATCGAGATTCGAGTAACGGTCGCGCAGAAGGGTGTTGACGTAGCTCAAAAGGATGAAAGGATCGTTTGGAATATCCATAAGAGTCAGTTTCCCCGGCGTTTGGCCAGAAGTTTGTTTATATTGTCGCCAGCCCACAGACCTGCAAGAATAAGGAAAATTCCGAGGTATCCTATAATGCTGACATGTTCGCCCAGTACGATAGCCGACACAATGAGTGTGACGATAGGCTGGAGGTACATATAGTTGTTGGCTTTGAGAGCGCCCACCGATTTAACTGTGTAGGCCCACAAAACGAATGCAATAGTCGATGCGCCGAGCCCGAGGAAAAGCAGGTTGCCGTATACTTCGGGACGAGAGATAATCGAAGCCACCGACTGGCTTTCCGGCTCGAAAATAAGGAATGGCACAGATGTCAAGATACCGTAGAAGAATGTTTTACGGGTAATAAACCATATGTCGTAGTGGGCGTTGAGCCTTCTGAGCAGCATAGAATAGAATGCCCAGCTGAAAGCTGCCGCCAATGCGAGAAAGTCGCCGAACGGCCTTACTTCTACCGAAGTGCTACTGTTGAAAACCACACAAGCGACACCTACAACAGCGACGGCAGAACCAAACCAAGTGCCGATGCCGAGTTTTTCGGTCTTATATACCAATCCCACCAAGAGAGCCGTTATCAGCGGCGAAAGCGAAGTGAGCAGTGATACATTGGTAGTAAGGGTATATTGAAGAGCGGTGTTCTCGGCAATAAAATATAGAGAACCGGAAGTTAGAGCGCAAACTAAAAAAAGTCCTTCATCGCGCCAGTTGGAAGACCATAGTCTTTTGTGGCTGATGAATAACAGCATCAGGTATGCTATTACGAAGCGGTAAAAATATACGTGTACCGGACCGAGACCGTTGTCGAGCAAAACTTTAGAAGAAACAAAAGAATAACCCCACATAGCAACTGTTAAAACAGCGGCCAAGTGGCCTAATAAAGAGCCACCGAGCATACCTTTGCCAGTCTTTGTCTTTGGTGTCATGACCTCGTTTTTTTTAAATTTCTATCACAAAATTAGTTAATTATTTGCTCTTAAACAAACTTATTAATAACTTTGATTGTAAAAATTTACAGTACACACAGTATTAAGGCGACTGTTGTATGACATAAATTTATTAATAACTAATGTAAAACGTTATCAACTATGAAAGTATTTAAAGTTCTTGGAATAGCCCTTCTTGCAGGCACAATGTTAATTGGCGAGACTGCATGTAGTTCGATGACCCAGACCGGCAAAGGTGCTCTCATCGGCGGTGGCGGTGGAGCTGCAGTCGGCGCAGGCCTCGGCGCCCTTATCGGCGGCGGCAAAGGCGCAGGTATCGGCTCTGCTATCGGAGCAGCCGTAGGCGCAGGCGCAGGTGCCCTGATCGGCAACAAGATGGATAAGCAGAAGAAAGAACTGCAGGAGGAACTCGGCAATCAGGCCAAGGTAGAGGAAACTACCGACCAGAATGGTCTAAAGGCTATTAAGGTTACATTTGACGGCGGCATTCTTTTCCCCACCGGCAAGTACACCCTTAATCCTCAGGCGAAGGCCGACCTTACCCGCTTTGCAGCGTCGCTCAAGGATAACCCCGATACCAACGTTCAGATTTACGGCTTTACCGACAATACAGGTTCGTTTGCAGTCAACCAGCGACTGTCGGGCGAACGAGCTGATGCGGTACTGTCGTATCTTGCAAACTCAGGAGTATCTCCCACACGCCTAACCGCGCAGGGTATACCTATGGCCGACTATGTGGCAAGCAATGATACTCCGGAAGGCCGTGCCCAGAACCGCCGTGTAGAAATCTATATTTCTGCAAACCAGCAGATGATCGAGCAGGCACAGGCCGGAACTCTTAAGTAATTGCTGATTTCATACTATTGCACAATCCCCCGCACCCATTGGTGTGGGGGAATTTTTTTGTTAATCAGTGTGTTATTGGTTGTAAAATACACGGTATAAGATGAAAAAATGTACTTCTGTCCGGTCGCGGCATGCCGCGATGTCACTAAGTTAAGGGCAAACGCCACCCGGGCCTCTCGTAGGGTCGCGGCACAATGCTGTTTACT
>LUJM01000065.1 GCA_001689415.1 Bacteroidales bacterium M2
AACTCTCAAAAAATAACCGAAGTATTGAAATTATTACATTGACAAAAAGTAAATTAACAAACTCAAAAACACATTTTCTATGTAAATCACCATTAAATATATTGAAGCAATCCCCATATTCGCATAATAATGCAAACATAGGGATTACTGATAATGTATTCAAGCTATGCAATTATTGGCCGAAATAATTGCTAAGTTCGGTTTGGGTGGGGTTGTGTGCTACAATCTTGCCGCTCGGGTCGATGAGGACTGATCCGAGCCCTTTGTCAAGGCCGTAGCTGTCGATTACCGCACGTGCTGTGTCGCCGCCGAGATGATACTGCGTAGAGCCGATAAGGCTGTCGCGACGCATAATCTCGCCAAATAACTCCTGCGAATCATCAAGATTGACGCTAAGGAGCGTTAACCCCTTGCCTGGGTTGGCTCGCTGCCAGGCTGTATATTCATTGGCAGCCTGGCGAGAGGCTGCATCGGTCGATTTCCAGAAGTTGAGCATCACATACTTGCCGGCTTGATCGGCGAGCGATGTTTCCGGCGCTCGATTATCCTGCGCCGGAAGCCAGAGGGCCGGAGCCTGTTTGCCAATCGAAGTTCGATATTGTGAATCGGCATAGCCTACGGCACACAAAAGCACGCCGATAAACATAGCCACTATGATCAATGTCTTTTTCATTGTTGACGTTCCTTTCTGATATAGAAACGCCCTCGGAGCAATGTTTGTTTATCGGGCGAGGTATTCCGAGTTGATTAACACCGCATTACCCTTATAGAACGCCGGTTCGAGCATCGCTGCAGGTGTTGCATCGGGATTGCGCTTGATATACTCCTCGACTATGCGGTAACCTATATATCGGCCTACACGCCCCGGTGTCGACGGACTCACGATACTGACTTCGGGAGCGGGAGCAACGAGACGGTCGATAGTCGATGCCGACGTGTCGTAGAGCAACTGTCGCTGCACTATGCTATGCCATATGGCCTGTTCGTTTTCTCTTAGCCAGCGCAACTGTGCATCGGTATATCCTAATACCCCGGCAAGATCGGATTCGGGTACAAGACGCATCTTCACATATGCCAGTGCGCCTTCGTATACCATGCGCGACAACGCGATAGCATCTTCATCCTTAAGCATGTATGGGTAAGAGGTACCGACAAGTGCCTCGGCGATATCATAGGGCATGGCCTCGGGGGTCTTACCTTGGCGCATGTACACCGGCCAATGGCTATAGCCCGGATATTCGGCCCCAAGGTAATGATTGAGTGCTATGAGCATTACACTGTCGACAAACAGTATCGATTCCGGCCTGCCGTACACTACCGTGGCATAGCGCCGGTCGGGAAAGCGGATTCCGTCTTTTCGCGCTTGTGCAAGGATACATCCAAGCGACCGAGATACATAAGATGTATCTGTAAACACTGAGTCGACATCGGGCGTAAACACCTCTACCGCCTGCGACGATGCCCATGTATCGAGCAATTCGGCACTTGGCGGCTGCTCGCTGACTGTACGCATAAACGCATACAGGGCAATACTATCGCTATCAGGGCAATGGCTTGTGGTAAAATACCTGTATACAGGGGCTACATGCACACTGTCGCAATCGGGCTTGGGCTTATTGCCCGAACACGATGCAAGCAGAGCGGCAAGTATGACGATAAAAGCGAGTCTCATATACTTATGAAACACTTATTTAGCGCCGGAGTTGTCGGGCTTGTTCTTTTTTCGAGGTTTTCCGTGCCAATGGCGTTTGCCTTTGCTGTCTTTATTATCTGTCTGCGACGAATGTCTCGGTTTCGATTTGTGGAAATTTCGACCACGACGCTCACCGCTGCCGCCACGGTATTGCGGGCCTTCGCCAAGTTCGGCCGGAATCTCATCGCGCCTGACCTCGCAGCCAAGGAAACGCTCTATCGACGCCCAACGCTGCTGGTCGGCCTCGCTCACAAAAGTCACAGCCTTGCCTCCGGCACCGGCTCGGGCTGTACGTCCGATGCGGTGTACATAGTCCTCGGCCTCGTGGGGCACATCATAGTTCACCACCATGGCGATATCGTCGACATCGATACCTCGCGACAGGATATCTGTAGCTATCAGTATCTCGATACGCCCTGCTCGAAATGCGAGCATCACATCCTCGCGGGCTTTCTGGTCGAGGTCGGAGTGCATCTCGGCGGCCTTCCATTTGCTACGGCGCAGACTCTGAGTAAGTTCTTTTACATTCTGCTTTGACGACGAGAACACAATCACCCTCTTGTCGTGGCCTTGTTCAAAGAGGCGTTTGAGCAAGGCTGCTTTCTGACCCTGATAACAGATATACACCGACTGGTCAATCTTTTCAGCAGGCTTCGAAACTGCAATCTTCACCTCTTTGGGATTATTGAGGATGCTTGCTGCAAGCTGCTGTATTTTCTTGGGCATAGTAGCCGAGAACATCAGCGTCTGGCGTTCTTTGGGCAATTCGGCTACAATGCGCATTATATCGTCGGAAAAACCCATGTCGAGCATCCTGTCGGCCTCGTCAAGAATAAAATACTTGACTGCCGACAAGTCCACATAGCCCATTTTCATATGCGCCAGCAGTCGACCCGGGGTGGCAATCACCATATCGGCGCCTTGCCTGAGGGCATGCTGCTGACGGGCAAACTCCTTTCCATCGTTGCCGCCGTGTATCGCAAGGCTGCTCACCGGTATATAATATGAAAAGCCTTCCATTTGGCGGTCGATCTGTTGCGCCAGCTCGTGAGTAGGCACCATGATTACGCACTTAACTTTCGAATCTGCCTCGGTGTCGGCAAGCAGGTCGATTACCGGCAGTAGATACGCCGCAGTCTTGCCGGTACCGGTCTGGGCGCAGGCTATCAAGTCGTTACCTTCAAGTATCAGCTCGATACTCTGCTCCTGGATAGGGGTGCACTCCTCGAAGTGCATGGCATCGAGTGCGTCAAGGATATCATCGGATAGTGATAGTTCGTCAAATCGCATAGTATAAGGTGTCATTCAAACGATTCGTCATCGTCGTCCATATCGAAATCAAAATCCCAGCCGTCGTCGCCAATACTTTCGGTAAAGCGCGACAACTCACGACCTTCGCGTTTGGTGGGTCGGCCAAGACCTTTCTGACGGTCGATAAAACCGGATATTTTGACGACTTCGAGCAAATCGTACTCGGATTTTGGTGTTAGATTTTCAAGATAATCGGGCACAAGTTTCGCCCCAAGACGGTTTTCGGTCAAGGCCTTGACACGAAATGTATATGTAATCGGCGGTTTGCGCACTTTTATAATATCGCCTACATCAATTGTTCGCGAGGGCTTAACTACCGTACCGTCGCCCATGCTTACTCGGCCTTTCTTACATGCATCTGTAGCGATAGTGCGGGTCTTGAAGACTCGCATCGCCCAAAGCCATTTATCAATTCGTGTTGCCATATTCTTATTTTTGCCTCCAGCCGAAAATTGTTTTCTTGAAATGCTTACGGTGCTCGCGAGCTTCCTCGCTGTCATTCTCAATGGCCATATCGAGATACTTTGCACCGAGAGGAATATTCTGCCCTACTCCGCGACCATAGGCATATGCCACGCCCAAGGCGTTGAGAATGCGGCCGGAAGCCGGATACCACAAGTCATCGATATGCGTCTCGGCCTGGCGGAGATATCTAAATGCCGTGACATCGTCAGCAGCTACGCCCAGACCACCCTGGTACAGCACGCCCATTACTGCTGCTGCACGCCAGTCGCCGTCGACATTATAGGCTCGTCGAAGCCAGCGCATAGCCTCGCGATAGTCTACCGCTACACTACCCCGGCCTTCAAAGTAATAATTCGCCATAAAGAAATAGGCCCGGGTATTACCGGCATCGGCAGCCTCTTTGTATAGTTCGAAAGCCTTGTCAAGGTCGCGCTCTACACCATAGCCCCGGCCATATAAGCCCGCAAGTCGGTAGGCCGAACGCTTGTCTCCGGCGTCGTATGCCATCTTTGTATAGCGAAATGCCCCCTCGGCATCATTGTGCTGATATTCGAGGTGCACGCCGTAGTCGGCACAACAGACAGGGCTACCGGCTTGAGCGAGGCGCTTGAGAAAAGCGAATACCTTGTTTTGATCGATATCGGCATACCGGGTTTCGCAAATTCTCATATAATTGCCGAAACCCGACGAGAGTCCGCTTTCAAACGACTGTTCGTAATAAGGTACTGCCAGCGGATAGGCCATACGGTTGTAGGCTTCCTCAAGGCCGTTGCTGCCATAGCGGTCAAGGAGGTCTTTAGCGACATCGGGATAAATCTCCAGTATATCGCCCCAGAAATAGGCATTGGCTATGATGTAGGCGCAGAAAAAGTCGCCGGCATCCGCCTGGACCTTGATATCGTTGAATGCATCTAAAGGCGTGATCGGGGCATTCTTGATATCGACACCACAGCGCATGGCACATAGCAGGCCGGCAGAGCTTCCGCGTTTCACGCTCTCTGCAATAAGCCCGAGCCCCTGACGGTCGTTCTCAGGAAAGCCGCCACCGCTCCATACATACTGCTCGCCAAGGTAACAACGACCCAGAAAACACATAGCGTCGGCGTCTCCTGCTGCGGAGGCATCTCGGAGGACATCAAAACCACGCCGCATTGTGTCGGGGTCGTAACTTAGCCATATGGCCGCAATTGCCGAACGTACTATTTCGCTTATCATCTGCTGTAATCCTTTAGTCCTGATTAATGTATTTAGATACTCCGTCGGTGCATCCTATCACTCCGGCAGCCGCACCTCGCTCGATATGCTCGAGGCTTTTCGAAATATTGGGATTGACACTCTCGCGATGCCACAGGTGATAACACAGACCTATTCTGAAAAGCTTGAAATTATGATTTCCGTAGCGTGTAAGCCTGGCGCAAAGGTCTATATCCTCGCCACCCCAGCCTTCGAAAAATTCGTCGTAGCCGTTTACTGCCATGAAATCATTGCGCCAGAAGGCCATATTACAACCTATGCCCGACTTGGAATCAACCTTATAACGATGCGACAGGCTCGGCCCGCAAAACGGTATGCGGACAGCCTTGAGCCTGTCCTTGAGAATCGCGCGTGAGAAAACCGACGGTATATCAAACCGACCGGCCTCACAAGCCTGCGACGTATATTCGGGTGTTAGGCGTATCCTCGAACCTTTTACAAAGTATCCCGGCAGGGCTGCGGACTTATGGTCGGCAACAAACATCGGATGCATCACAATGTCACCGTCGATTTGTATAATATAATCGCAATCAGTGGCGGCAACACTCTTGTTGCGTATCGCTGCAAGGCGAAAACCCTCGTCCGGATGCCATATATGTTTCACCGGCACAGGGCAACGCTTTGAAAAATGCTCAATGACCTCGCGGGTACTGTCGGCAGATCCATCGTCGCCGATAATTATCTCATCAGGCATTAGCTTCTGCTTCAATGCCGATTCAAGGCACAGCCTCAATGCTTCTGGCCTGTTATAAGTCGATATTATCAGCGCTACAGTCATCGGTCTATTTATTATTATATTTGCACATGGCAGTACCCAACCCGGCGAGGACAGTCTCCCTGATTGCATCTACTGCCACGAGAATGCGTTCGTCTACGATTTTACGATCCTCCGGCGGGAATTTACCAAGCACGTAGTCTACCTGGCATCCACGCGGAAAGTCGTTACCAACGCCGAAACGCAGACGCGGATATGCGTCCGAGCCGAGCATCTGTGCTATATTCTTAAGACCGTTATGTCCGGCATCCGTGCCACGGCCTTTGATGCGTATTGCCCCCAAGGGCAGCGCTATATCATCGACAAGCACGAGTATATTCTCTATATCGATACCTTCCTGGTCTTTCCAGTACCTCACGGCGTTGCCGCTCAGATTCATATATGTAGAGGGCTTGAGCAATACCACTTGCTGGTTCTTGACTCGGCCACGACCCACATCGCCATAACGTCCGGTAGAAAAAGAAATATTGGACGCCTCAGCAAAGGCGTCCAATATCATAAATCCTATGTTGTGGCGGGTGTCGCGGTATTCGTCACCGATATTACCCAGGCCAACAATAAGGTGCTTCATGCTATAACTGCAGTGTTACGATTATTTCGCAGCGGCAGCAGCGGCAGCAGCACCACGGGCAGCACGAGTAAGCTGTACGGCGCAAACAACGGCGTTCTTGGCGTTGACGAGCTCAAGACCTTCAATGTGGATATCGCCTACTGCAAGCGATTTGCCAAGGCCAAGGCTGTCTACATTGATTACAAGACGCTCGGGGATGTTGGTGTAGAGTGCGCGTACTTTCAGTTTCTTCATCGAAAGCGACAGTTTACCACCGGCTTTTACACCTTCGGCGTGGCCTTCGAGTTTAACAGGCACTTCCATTACGATAGGCTTCTGGTCGTTCACCTCGAGGAAATCCATGTGAAGGATGTTGTCCTTTACGGGGTGGAACTGAAGATCTTTGAGGACTGCCATACGTTTTTCGCCGTTGATATCGAGCTCTACAGCGAAGATATCGGGAGTGTAGACCAGCTTACGTACTGCTTCGTTGGTTACAACGAGGTCGGTTGTGATAAGGCCTTTGCCATTGCCGATTTCTACGATTTTCTCACCGGCTTTGAGGGTACCGTTGTAGGGAAGTTCAACGATAGCGCCACCGTTGAGTACTACAGGGATAAGACCCTGCTCGCGGAGGGCTTTGGTTGCCTTTTTGCCCAATTCTGTACGGGGCTGGGCTGCAAGTTTAAAAAGTTCCATTGTGTTTGATTAGTTGTGTTACTAAAAATTAAGTATTGCTCCTTAATTTCCCATCACACGGGGATGCTAAAAAGCAAATTTATAGCACATCCCACATATGCAGAAACATGCTAACTTATTGAATTAGAGCCGCGAGTGGGACTCGAACCCACGACCTTTTCGTTACGAATGAAATGCTCTACCAACTGAGCTATTGCGGCAATCAAATTTAGCGCTGCAAAGTTAGTGCTTTATTTCCAATCTTGCAAATAAATTACTAAAAAAGAGCCGCAAAACATACTGTAGAGCACGCTTATACTTTTTGCTCAATTGCTCAATCGGTTAATTAGTTGACAAACCTCTGAATGCTTCTGCAACTGTAACATAAGGCATCAACCCTTCCAAACTTGGATATTCCGCATGAGTGGGTTCCGGCAAGGACAATGTGCCAATGTCGGAACGGCACCCCATAAATATCATTCTTCGCCTTAGTTGCGGGGTTCCATAATCAGCGGCACAAAGCACACCAGAATTCACATTATACCCCAAGTCGGACATCTGCCTTAGGATATCTTGGTACAGCCGGCCTTTGTTTACCGATTTAAGATTTGACACATTTTCCATTATGAAGACTTTGGGGCGTAATTCCTCAACAAAGCGGATGAATTGAAAAATTAAAACGCCACGTTCATCTTCAAGTGCCTTTTGTTTTCCAGCCTGAGAGAAGGCCTGACAAGGCGGTCCGCCAAATACAATATCCGGCCCCTCTGCCAATCCGGAATTATGTTGCCAAAATTGCATGGGGTCTTCTATGTTTCTAATATCTTCCTGCTTGACATTAGTGCCCAAACATGTGTAACCGCCCAGAGAATTACAAGCATCGAGCCAACAATCAACGGCAACTTTTACATTAATCCTACACTCGTTATTCGATGCCAAATAAGCACCTAAATCAAGGCCTCCGGCACCGCTAAACAAAGATATTGCAGTGAGTTCACCATTACGCGCAAGGTTTTTATCACGTGCCAATTCTACAATTTGAGAGAATAATGCTTTTCCCAATTGGACCGGGACTGCATTGCCGACCTGTTGGCGAACACTGGTCAGAGAGCCCCAAAAGACAAAGTCGTCAGGAAAGCCTTGCAATCGGGCAGCTTCCCTTACCGTGATAAATCGATTATCATATGGGTGTACGAACTTATTGAAGACAAAACCGGTCACGGTAAGCGACGGACGATGAGGGTCCAATCTTATCATACGCAGATTAGGCCCGCCCTTTCGTGTCGGATCTTCTTTCACATAGAATCGAAAGCTATCATGCCAAAGTTCTTCCGGTAAATCTTGCATTTTTTGGCCAACGCCAAGATGATTAATGCGCTTTTGTACAATTTCTCCTACACTGCGTATTTCGTGATTACTGACCATACTGTAAATTAGAAACTAAATAAGCGTGTTACTTCATCATCTCTCATATCTGATTCGGTAAAAGAGATAATACCGTCAAATAGATTGTACAATGGTATATCGTCATTTACTTCAGACCAACTTCTAACCTCTCGCGACTCGTCAATGGTCCAAATAATGTCTTTTATACATTTCAAATATTCGTCATTGTGCCTAACAGCATGAATATTAGAAATTAAAGCTGTTTTGATATTCCTATATCGAGGTTTATACTCTGCGCCAAGTTTAAGAACTTGATAGATACCTTTCTTTATATCATCCGTCCTATCCATGCCTACGCTTGTTTTAGAATCCGACACGGTCTCAAAACCTCCGGTTCTACGTTGAGGCCAATTATACGGACGAGGTGTCGGCACCCCACAAGCATTTGTTAACCAAAATATCGGATTGCTTTTGACTTTATCTTTATATGCATCAAAAGCTTCTTCCCAAAAGTCAAAAAAGAACGAAAGAAACTCATCATCAGACATGCAAAGTTCTTTTATTGCAAAAAAGAACGGATACGGTTTATCCCAGTCTATGCATAGTTTGAATTGCTTTTCGCTATTGCGATTTGTTGCAGGGAAAAACAAAAGCGGTTGAGATTGACGTAAGAACGGATTGTCACTCATACTATGCTCTGCCACAACCAATTCTCCGTTGATTTCTTCTGTAATTTTCTCACAAGGCAACGAAAGCGGGATTGTGAATAAGGGCGCAGCTTTAACTTCTGATATAATCATAAGTTCTGTAGACGGCTCATAAACAATAACATCTATGGGCTCCGAGGCCTTATGAATCTCTAAACATCTTCCTTTGAGTCGAAAATATGAGACAAGCATTTCACAAAGAATCTCTGCCGTAGCCAAGCCTATTTGCCCTGATTCGGGTTTGTTCGATTTTGTAAAAACGTATTCATGTCGGCCAAGACAGCGAGGACATATATTTGTATAAGAATACAACAGCATCTGTGGCTCATGAGGGCAGTAGGTCCAGCCTTTATTAGCCAAGCCATTGTAATACTGCGCTGACACAAATAAATCAAATAATGCAGCTAAACGTATACCAAGAGCCTGAGTAAACATTTTAGAGCATGCCACTCCGATAATCTGACTGATGATATCTCGAACTTCTTCAGGCAAATTATTCGGCCGTATAGTGCCGAGGAGTGCTTTATTATTTAAAAGATTATTCATTTATTAGATGCAAAGAATAACGAATACACAAAATGATATCCAAAAATGCTTGTTAACGAACGCACGCTTCAGCTTACCGTACTTGCGCACTTTCCCTCACTTGGTCTTTTGTCTAACCGGGAACTTTAATACGCAAATTTACGAATTATTTTCGACACTTCAGTTATAGTGATACAAGATTATCCAGGCCTTTTATCCATATCCAATAAAAAGCGGGGGCACGACTCTTTGCCGTGCCCCGTAGGTAAGTATCTATTACTAATTTTTCATTACCAGATAATTACGCGCTCTTCTTCGGGTAGGTACATGGGATCGCCTTCTTTGATATCGAATGCAACGAAGAAGGGTTCGATATTGCGCAATGTACCGTTTACGCGCCAGCGACCAAGTGAGTGGGGGTCGTTCTGTGTACGCGAAAGAATCTCAGCTTCGCGGATATTGCCGGCCCATACGTTAGAGTATGCAAGATAGAAACGCTGGTCGGCGGTAATACCATCGATAACAGGAGCGTCAGCACCTTTGAGCGAGTTGAGGTAAGCAGTACGTGCCACGCGGAGACCGCCCTGGTCTGCGATATTCTCGCCAAGGGTGAGACGGCCGTTTGCATGTGTGCCGGGAGCAACTTCGATGCTGTCGAACTGAGCAACGAGTTTGTCGGCAAGTGCATTGAAGGCATCTGCGTCGGCATCGGTCCACCAGTTTACAAAGTTACCGTCCTTGTCGAACTGACGACCCTGGTCGTCGAAACCGTGAGTCATTTCGTGGCCGATAACCACACCGATTGCACCGTAGTTAATGGCATCGTCAGCTGCGGGATCGAAGAAAGGAGGCTGCAGAATGCCTGCGGGGAAGCAGATTTCGTTGGTGGTGGGGTTGTAGTAAGCGTTGACAGTCTGGGGCGACATATGCCAGCGGTCACGGTCTACGGGTTTGCCGTAGTCGTTGTTGTTATAGTCGATATTGAACTGGATAGCTTTCTGAATATTGTTCCAGTACGACATCTCGGGGTCTACAGTAAGAGCCGAGTAGTCACGCCATTTGTCGGGATAACCGATCTTAACAGTGAAAGCGGCAAGTTTCTCTTTGGCTTTAGCCTTGGTGGTGTCGCTCATCCATGTCAAGTTGTCGATATGCTCGCCAAGGGCGGTCTGGAGGTTGCCTACGAGGTCAAGCATTTTCTCCTTCGACGATGCAGGGAAATATTTCTCTACATACAATTCGCCAAGAGCCTCGCCGAGGATTCCGTTGGGCACTGAGAGGGCACGTTTCCAACGGGGACGCTGTTCTTCAACACCGGATATAGCCTGGTCGAGGGCAAAGTTGGCAGCTATGAAATCGTCGCTGAGGTAGGGAGCTGCCGACGACACATACGATGCTGTCATGTAGTCGCGAAGAGCCTGCTCATCAGCGTTCTTGAGCACCTTCGAAACCGTAGCCATGTAAGCGGGCTGACCTACGATTACTGTATCAACATCGAGTTTCTGAAGTTCGAAATAGTGCTTTAGGGCAATATTGGGGAATTTTTTCTCTACGTCGGCAACAGCCATAGGATTGTACTGTACAGAAATATTGCGCTGCTCGGTACGTGTCATCTGACGTTGTGCAAGCTCGGTCTCGATAGAGATTGTATTGTCGGTAAAGCGCTTTGCGGCAGCTTCATCATAACCGATGAGTTTGGCAAGGGTCATCAGGTATGTTCGGTATGCCTCGCGAATTTTTTTGGCATTTTCAGTATCGTCGGTATAGTAATCACGATCACCGAGGCCGAGACCACCCTGCTCCCAGTACATGGTATTCATGTTTGAGTTGGCAAGGTCGGCCTGCACGCCTGTTCCGAAGAACACGCCAAGGCCGGGCATAGTAGCCATAAGGTCGAGAACTTTCTCACGAGGAGTTGAAGCAATGACTTCGAGGTCGGCTTTAAGGGGAGCTGCGCCTTCGTTGTTGAGGCGTACGCTGTCCATACCCATGCGGTAGAGATCGGCTACCTTCTGGGCGTTTGTTCCGCGCTCGGCTGTAGCTGAAGCAAGGCTGTCGACAAGACCGCGAACCTGCTCACGGGTGTTCTCGGCAAGCTGGTCGAATGTGCCGAAACGTGAATACTCGGGCTTGAGGGGATTGGCTTTCATCCAGCCACCGCATGCGTAGTCATAGAAATCTGCCTTGGGCGACACGATAGTATCGAGATTGGCAGTATCTATGCCTTTGGGTGCGGCTGTTTTCTGGCTGCACGAAGCTCCGGCAAATGCCAGGGCCGACAAAGCAAGGATCATGTGTGATTTCTTCATTGTGATAATATATTGATTTGTTTTATTTATCTATTGTTGATTAGACGCACAAAAACGCCATTAATTACAAAGTCATGCAAATTTTTCTTTCAGCTCATCGAGCTCGGTCTGCGCGAGTTCCCACAGGCTCATGGCATTTTCGAGGTCCTTACCGGCCTGTTCATGGGCTGTAAAAATTTCCGAAGCAACTTCTCCAGCTGCTATTTTCGCTTCTATATCAGCAAGTTCCTGTTCACGCTTAGCGACCTCGGTTTCGGCCTCTTCTACTTTTTTAGCAGCCTTGCGCAACATCTTGTCGCGTTCGCGCTGCTCGGCATAGCTGAGTTTTGCCGGGGACTTCGATTCTGTTGTGGTGGCTTGTTTTTGGGGTACTTCGTTCTTCGCGGCAGGGGTCTTGGCCTCGAGTTCGCGCAAGGATGCCAGCTTCTTCTTCTCAAGGAACTCATAAATACCGCCGAGACATTCGCGCACCTGTCCACCGCCGAATTCGTACACCTTCTCAACCAGTCCGTCGAGAAACTCGCGGTCGTGACTTACAACAATCACCGTGCCGTCGAAATCCTTGATAGCCTGCTTGAGGATATCCTTGGTCTTCATATCGAGGTGATTGGTAGGTTCGTCAAGTATCAGGAGGTTGACAGGCTCGAGCAAGAGTTTTATCATCGCCAGGCGCGTTTTCTCACCGCCCGAGAGCACTTTTACCTTTTTATCCGAAGCCTCACCGCCAAACATAAATGCCCCGAGGATGTCGCGGATTTTCAGACGGATATCGCCAACTGCAACACGGTCGATAGTATCGAATACAGTGATTTCGCCGTCGAGCAACTGAGCCTGATTCTGGGCAAAATACCCAATCTTGACGTTGTGGCCGAGGCGCAGGTCGCCGGTAAAGGGTATCTCGCCCATGATACATTTGACGAGTGTCGACTTACCCTCGCCGTTTTTACCTACGAATGCCACCTTCTCGCCGCGGCGCAAGGTAAATGTAGCATGGTCAAAAACCTGATGCTCGCCGTAAGCCTTTCCCACATCTTCCAATATCAATGGGAAATCACCCGAACGAGGAGCAGGAGGAAAACGAAGACTCAGATGTGAAGTATCAACCTCGTCGACTTCGATGCGTTCGATTTTGGCAAGCTGTTTGATACGGCTCTGCACCTGCACGGATTTAGTGGCCTTATAGCGGAATCTCTCGATAAAAGCCTCGGTATCTTCAATCTGCTTCTGCTGATTTCGATATGCACGTATCTGCTGCTCAAGCCGTTCGGCCCTGAGTTCTACGAATTTCGAATAATTTACCGCATAATCATATATCTTGCCCATCGTGATCTCGATGGTGCGGTTGGTCACATTATCAATAAATGCACGGTCGTGGCTCACAAGCACTACTGCCTTTGCCTTTGTGACAAGGAAGTTTTCGAGCCACTGTATCGATTCTATATCAAGGTGGTTGGTTGGCTCGTCAAGGAGCAGTACATCCGGGCGTTGCAAAAGCAATTTCGCAAGCTCTATTCGCATGCGCCAACCGCCGCTGAACTCCGATGTCGGACGCTCGAAATCGCTCCGCACGAAACCAAGGCCAAGAAGGGTCTTCTCCAACTCGGCCTCACAATTCTCGCTCGATGCCAAGGCAAGCTCCTCGGTCAGATTGCTTACCCTCTCTATCAGTGACTGATAATCGTCTGATTCGTAGTCGGTACGCTCTGCCAGCTCTTGATTCATATGGTCGAGGTGGCGCTGCATATCCGAAATATGGGCAAAAACTTTGCGCACTTCTTCGGCGACCGTAAGTTTGTCTTCAAGAACCATTTGTTGCGGCAGATAGCCTATAGTCACATCCGCCGGAATGGCCACACGCCCCGAGGTTGGAGCCTGTAACCCGGCTATGATCTTGAGCATCGTTGATTTGCCTGCTCCGTTCTTTCCCACTAGGGCGATTTTGTCCTTGGGATTTATCACATAATTGATATTGTCGAACAGGACTTGCGAGCTGAATTCTATCGTTAAATTGTTGACTGAAATCATCTTTACACTATTTCAACTTGCAAAGTTAGTCAATTTTCCGTGCATTTTGTGTAACTTTGCCGAAAATTTGCAACGATGAAAGACCCCCGACATATAAAAATAGAAGATTTCAACTACCCTCTCCCCGACGAACGAATTGCCAAGCATCCGCTTGCCGTTCGCGATGCTTGCAAGTTGCTCGTTACCAACGGCAACACTGTGCACGATCATATTTTCAACGAGCTGCCGGCACTATTACCCGACAATGCCGTAATGGTTTGCAACAACACCCGCGTTATCAACGCCCGCCTGCGCTTCAAAAAATCCACCGGCGCAATCATCGAGGTATTTTGCCTCGAACCGCACGACCCCGCTGATTATGCCCAGGCCTTCGCTACACGAGGCAGGTGTGAATGGCAATGTCTGGTTGGAAATGCTAAGCGCTGGAAAGAAGGATGCCTCGAAATGTTAGTTGAGACATCTGCAGGTACTACAACACTCAAAGCATCAAGGGCCGACCTGCCGGCTGCCGCCGACAATTCGCGCACAATTATTTTCGAATGGGACAACAATGCCGTAACAATGAGCGACATCATCGCCGCCGTTGGAGAAATCCCAATCCCCCCATACCTAAACCGCGCCTCCGAGGAAACTGATTCCGAAGATTATCAAACTGTATACAGCCATATCGACGGCTCGGTAGCTGCACCTACCGCCGGTCTGCATTTCACCCCTGAACTCATGGATAAAATCAGGGCTAAAGGCATCGATATACGCGAAGTCACGCTCCATGTCGGCGCAGGCACTTTCCGCCCCGTCAAGAGCGAAAGCATCGGTGACCACGATATGCACAGCGAATTCATTGCGGTGCCTCTGCAATTCATCCGCAACCTTGCAATCGACATAGACAACAAACCGATTTACGCAGTGGGCACAACCTCGGTCCGCACCCTCGAGAGCCTCTACCATGCCGGTCGGCTCATTGCCGCCGGACGTTGGGACGGCGAAGTACCGCAATGGTCTCCCTACGAACCCGATGCCAACGACATCAGCCCCGCCGACGCTCTCAAAGCCCTCGCTGCGTGGCTCGAACAACGAGGCGAAGACACACTCGTGGCCCGCACTCGCATCATCATCGCACCCGGCTACACATACCGCATAGTTTCGGGCATGGTAACAAACTTCCACCAGCCCGAGTCTACCCTGCTCCTGCTTGTTTGCGCATTTATCGGCGACGGCTGGCGCGAGGCTTATAACCATGCTCTCGACTCCGGCTACCGATTCCTAAGCTACGGCGACGCTTGCTTGTTAATGCGCAATGAGTAATGAGTAAATTATACAAAGAGCGAGTCTTTCAATATATAGGCTATTGTGCTGCGGATATTGTCGGTTGCGATTTCCGGACGCATTGCGGTCTCGAGCGACATGCCCGGCGGTGTGACAGAATATGCGGCACGAAAGCCCGAGAGGTCCATACTTCGGTCCACAGAGCCGCCGATTGCTATCACCGGTACACCGCGGCTCTGTGCCCTGCGCAGAATCCCGCTAACAGCCTAGCCCATCATCGTGCTTCGATCTAATCGGCCTTCGCCGGTGATTACCAAGTCTGCATCAATAAGCATGCGGTCGAAATCAACAATATCAAGTATTGCATCTATCCCGGGCTTGAGCTTGGCCTTCAAGAATCCCAACAGCGCAGCCCCAAGGCCCCCGGCAGCACCCGCTCCTCGAGAATTAGCTATGCCGTCGGGCAATAGTCGTGCATAATTTGCCATACCACTTTCAAGCACTTCAAGCATCGACGCGTCGGCACCTTTCTGCGGCCCGTATATGTATGTCGCCCCTTCACGACCAAGCAATGGATTAGCGACATCACAAAGTGCTGTAAACTCAACATCTTCAAGGCCTTCTATTCTACAAGAGCTATCAATGGCTGCAATATTACTCAAAATAATGCCGCCACGGTGATTAATTGTCCCACCCGACTCGTCCTGCAACCTGTAACCAAGAGCCTGAAGCATACCAGTACCGCCGTCGTTAGTAGCACTGCCGCCAAGGCCGACAACAATACTCCGATACCCCTTCGACACTGCATCGGCTATCAACTGACCGAGGCCGTAAGTACCGGTATATAGCGGATTGCGTCGGCACGCAGGTATTAGCGTAAGCCCTGCCGCCGACGCAGTCTCAATAATTGCGGTCTTTCCGTCAGGCAGGCCGTAATAATATGCCTCAATTTCCTCCCCTATCGGATTTTCGACTATCACAGTATGCCGTATGCCGCCGTCTAAAACAGCAGCAATGGCATCGACAGTGCCTTCTCCACCGTCGGCAAGCTCTACGCTGTCAACACTACTATCAGGCAAAGCATCCTCTACCCCGAGGCGGCAAGCCTCGTTTACTGCAGCGCTATCGAGGCTGCCCTTGAATGAGTCACACGCTATAATTACCTTCATATTTAACTAAAAAATTCGCCCGGCGAGATACGTCTCTCCGGGCGATGTATTCAGATAGTTACTCTATTAGAGGTCACGGGCGTCGAAAGATTCGGCTTCGTCAACAGGGATATCGGTATTGACATTCTTCGAACCTATCAGCGAGTAGTAGAAGATGTAAGCAAGCATGGCAACAACCAACCAGTAAGAATCTACATAACCGTAGCTACGGCCAATCCAGTCCTGGATATAAGGCATGATACCGCCGCCGACTACCATCATCATGAAGATACCCGATGCTTTAGCTGTATATTTGCCGAGGCCTTCTACTGCAAGGTTGAATATACCGCCCCACATCACTGATGTGCAAAGACCGCAGAGGAAGAGGAAGAGACACTTCATTGGCACTTCGCCGCTGGTAATATTGAGTGCATCGATTTGTGGTGAACGGAAGGTGATATCTTCGGGAAGGAAGATTGCTGTGAGAACAAGAAGAATTGCAACGCCTGATACGGTGATCATCTGGGTACGGGTCGAAACCTTGCCACTGATAATAGAGCTGAGGAAACGGCCGATAAGCATCATAAGCCAGTAGATAGCTGCAAGCGAACCGGCAACGGCAGCTGCACCTTCGAAGTTTTCACGGCTGATCCAGGCATTGAGCTCGCCGGGGATACCGATTTCGATACCTACATAGAAGAAGATAGCGATAACACCAAGTGTGCAGTGACGGAATGCAAGAGGCGAACGCTCATATTTCACATTGCCAAGATTCTGCTGCGGCTCTTTGATTTTAATGAACGATATGATGATAAACGCAAGTACAAAGATCACAATACCGGTCATCACCAGCGGTGCTACGGCGGCCATGGTGGTATTCTTGGTCAGAGTACCTACGAGTACGCCTACGAGCATCGGGGTCAGTGTTCCTGATAGTGAATTAAGCGTGCCACCGGTCTGGATGAGCTGATTACCCTTGTTACCACCGCCACCGAGAAGGTTGAGCATTGGGTTTACAACGGTGTTGAGCATACATACACAGAAACCGCAAACGAGTGCGCCAAGGAGATAGATAAAGAGGTTGAGGGTAGTTGGGTTATCGCCGCCGATAACGATTACATCGCCGCCAACATAGGCCGACGCGAGCTGGATTGCGAGGCCAATCGCACCTACTGCGAGGGCGATAAGGGCTGTTTTCTTGTAGCCGTATTTGATGAGCATGTTACCGGCTGGAATACCCATAAACAGGTATGCGGTAAAGTTCATCAGGTTACCGGCCATACCGGCCCATTCATAGCGGAAACCCCAGATATTGCCGAATGGGGCGGCCATATTGGTTACGAAAGAAATCATCGCAAAAATGAAGAACATGGTGATAATAGCCACCCAGTTCTCATTTTTAGACGGAGCAGACGCTGCTGCTGTGGCTGTCTTTGACATGGTTTTGATTTATATTTATGTGTTAATGATTTGTTTTTATTCCTTAGCTGCGATTTAAGGTATATTCTCTACAAAATTATACATTTTTTTCGAGCATAAAGTGCCGTTGCTCATCTTTTTTCTCTTTTTGACAATAATTTATGCCTCTAAAGGCCTCGCTTGGCAAGCGCTCGGTAGTATAATGCCGCGTTGAGGCGGTGACGGTGATAATCTTTGGCGAAATTGTGGTAGCCCGAAAAATCCGGTTTGGCACACATATACAGGTACTCATGCGACGGCGCTTCGAGCACGGCGTCCAACTGACCACGCTCTACCATGCGGATAGGACCGGGGGGCAAGCCTCGGTGGATATAGGTATTGTACGGAGATTCAACCTTGAGATGCTGACCGGTTACACGGCGAAGGCTAAAGTCGCCGAGTGCAAATACAACCGTGGGGTCGGCCTGCAATGGCATATCTTTGGATAGGCGGTTGAGATAGAGGCGGGCAATCTTGCCCCACTCATCACCCTTGTTGCTCTCGCTGGCAACTATCGATGCGAGGGTATGAACCTCTACAGGGCTTAGCCCCAATGTCTTCGCCTTGGCGCGACGTTCGTCATTCCAGTATTTATTGCGCTCTGCCAACAGCTTGCACACCACAGTCTCCGGCGATGCGGTCCAGTAGAATTCGTATGTATCGGGCAAGAATGCTGCCGTATACTGACCGCTTCCGAAACCTTCGGACGGCAGAATCGAATCGCAAGCTGCAACAAACGATGCCGAATCTATCTCGAGTTGCGACGACACTCGCGATGAAAGGTCGCCAAATGTGCGGATATTATTGTAGGTCAGGCGCACCGGGGTTTGCTGGCCCCTAACTATCCTACGGGCAACGCGCAAAGCCTCGTCTCCGTCGGCTACCACGTACGACCCGTGGGCAAGTTCCGGTGTGCCTCCTTGCCATTTCCACAAGTTATACACCTTGCCGCCAAACGACGGTCCGAGCTGGCTGGTAAGCGCAGTCCGCACATCTGCCCCGGCACCAATATTGACACGGACGCTATCATCGGTCCATGTAGAGAATACATAAAATTTGGCCACGCAAGCAGCGGCAATCACCAGCACTGCAAGAACTATGGCTGCTATCAAGAGTCCTTTTCGTTTCATAGATACAAAATTACTAAAACAAGTCCAAAGACACAACACGAAATTATCTGAGTCAACCGAAAACAGCAAACTCAATCACTAAACTTCATTACTATCTAAGAGTACGCACTGCACTATCGCGAGTAAAGCCCTTTACACTCAACTGAATACCACGACAGTTGTTTAAGAGTTCTCCGATAACTTCATCATTGGAAATGTACTCAAGGAATTGAGGCTCGTCGTAAAGCAGCAAATCAATATATCCCCTGCCCGAAGTTCCATAAGCACTGCCGATAAGTTGGCCTTTTACAATTGACTGGTCCAAAAGGGCGATTACATGGTCTTGAATTGCATATTTCAGGTCTAAGAAATCACCTGTCTCCATACCCTCAGGCTGGTTTAAAATAAGCATAAGTGCTACCGCTCCTTTTTCAGCAAGAGCATCGTAAATCTTGCGGTCTCCATCGAGATACTCCCGATTTAAATCCATATAGCAGCTTGCTCCACTGATAATATCTTCACGTTCATTATTGCTGTCTGCCACCGGTTTTCCCTGATATGTGCACCACGGTAGAAATGGTTCAGTATAATACTTCTGACCATGTGATTCAATTGCCGATTTCATATACTCGGCAACATCGCCAATGGGCATCATTCCGGCAGTTTTGTCGGTAGGCTTTACTTCGTTGATATAGTTGTAAACCGTTCCTTCGCCGATAATCAGCTCGAGAATGATATAAAAGGCCTGAACGCTTTCATCCTCAGTCAGCTCTGACAGCACCGGGTGATAGAAATGTACATCAAAAGAATTCCCCTTATCATTATATTCTGCCGAAACAAGGATATCTGAAACTGATATTTTCTTGTCAAACATTCCGAAACAATACTTCGGTTATTTTTTGAGAGTTTGTTAACGGCTCCGAGGAGCCAGGTGTTTAATCCATTAAAAATCTGATGTTTAGCATAAAATTGAACACTAAAATTTGGTCAAGTCGCTGAATTTCAGTAACTTTAAGGTTATTCCAAGACACTTA
>LUJM01000066.1 GCA_001689415.1 Bacteroidales bacterium M2
TTAAGCATGATTAAGTTTCACCACTAATGGTCCTTCATCCCGAATCGTGCGGCCACACGAATACCATCGGCAGTTGAGAACTCTTCGGCAAGATGATCATACACTGTGCGATGCAGTTCGTTTAACCTCTCCTCGCTGATGCACGTGAGAACACTGAGGGCATTGCTTCGGAAATACTCCGCCAGCTCGATTGCTCCGGACACATCGTCATCGCCGATTTCTTCTGACGGTGATTGTTCGACTTCGCAGACCCAGCGTGCCATTCGCAGAAGCAGACTAAAACGGATGACATAAATTTCAAGCTTGCAGAAGAAACTGACCACGGTGTCATTCATCTCGTTGTCGCACATCTCGGCATTCCGGTGTTGCCATTCATACAGCAACTGTTTTGCTGCCGAATTGAACCTTACAACAACAGGTATCGGCTCACCGTCATCATCGAGTCGGCACTCCACTGAGAGAATGGCATCAAGTATGGATGACCATGCCTTGTCGAGATCTTCGCTTACCTCTTCTTCCCGCCATTTGGGTTTGCCGGATGATTCCGACATGGCGAAAAGTATGCGGTCGATGAACCCGTTGGCAGCTCTCTCGCCGTTGGCAAGTTCAGTGAGCAGACGTTTCTGAATTGTCCCGACAACCGAGATGAACGGACGTTTGATGAAGATGGAGTTCTGACAATTCTTTCGGTCGGACATGGTAGTACTGCCGTTGAACGCCGACAGCCAAAATTGTTCCTCAGAACCATTGTTGTAGCGTGTGAAGTTCTTGAACCATGCCGACAGCTCGTCAACCCAAAGGCATAAGCCACGTGGGTTATGGGAGTGAATGGCACTGAGACCCTCCTGCGTTACATCCGAAACAAGATAGCGCAGACGCTTCGGCTCTTTCGGGAATTGCTCGAACCCGGCATGAACACGCTCTTTACGGCTCATGGCTATCGCCTGTTGGTACTCACAATATTTTTTCTGGTAGTCCAGATTGTTTTTCCAATCGGCGTTGACGAGTGGTTGCATGGCGAATGCCAGCGGGTGTGACTTGCAGGCTCCGGGGCGACCGACAATCGCAATATATAGGATTCCCGATTCATGCCAGTTTCGTTTTACCTCAACGCGGTAAGAATTGCCGATTGCTACGGATATTGCAGCCATCATGGATGCCGCAGTGTAATCGGCAGGAAACCCATTGCTGTCATTTAACTCCCTGATGATTTGCTGTAATCTGTCAGGAAATACATGCACGGGGAATGTGTTTGTCCGGGTTGGTGTGTAATCTCTTCCCATAGGCTTAGAAATTATATCCTCCACGGGGACGGCGTTTCATTCCGGCGGTTATGGCTGCCGCAGTTTCGGCGAGGGAAGGAGCGACGGAATGTTTGCGTCCGTTCTCAATCCATGCGTACAGTTCATCCTCATAGAAATAGAGGAGTTTGCCGCGCTTATAGCTCGGAATGGGGTCATTCGGAGCCTTGATGCCGCGGTAGAGACTCGAAAGTGACTTGCCTATTATCTGGCAAGCCTCTTTCGCATACACGAGTCTGCGCGAGGGCTTGGACTGTTTGGAGTGGCCGGTGAAGCCTGCCTTTTCAAGCAGCTCAAGCACTTGGTCGAGTTTCTCGGAGAGACCGCCTACCACGTGGGGCAGCTGGTCGAAGGTGATTGTGGGTGCTTCCATTTTATTTTGCGTTTTAGAAGTTTGTCTGAAATTCTAACGCAAAGTAAAATAGTGAGTTGGGGGTTATCAACTTAACCATTCTCACTCCCGTGAAATAACCGCACGGCAAGTGTTAACCCACTGATAAACAGCAATGAAAAGAAGAAATTATTTGTATGGTGATAATTGGAGATTAGGGGTGATTTCGTGGTGATTATTTTATTCACCCCAGTTGCGATTGGTATTTGAAAAAAGATTGATTAAATTTGTAAAAAGATATGAATAATGACGTCCTTGCCTATTGCAAATAATGACATAGATTCACGCTTAATTTGCTGTGTCTTTCAAAACATGGCTGATGAAGCCATTGATATTTTGGAAGCTAAAGTATACTCGAAATCATTACTTGAAGATATTGGTTTAATGGGTAAGCCGTTCCCATTATATTGGCTTGTGAAATGCAATGAGATACTATTGGATGATAAGAATTGGAGCAAGGAGTATTATGAGCGAGTTGTGGCTCCGTCATTGGAAAACTGCAGACGGCTCCTAAAATATTTTGATGATAACAATCTAAATATTGCCGGGGATGTAGATTATTCACTATTCCCTGAAGAAAGAGGACACTTTGTAGATTGGGATATGGATGAAATGTTGGATGGCACTCTTGATTATTTAGTGGGAAAAGGATATGATGCTAATGAATGTCTGCTTTGTCATGCAGTCCTAACGGGAGATATTGAAGAAATAAACCGTCAGATTAAAAACAAGACTAATCCTGATGTTTGGATTAGTGGAGATTTTACGCCGGAGGAAGCGAATGCAACTGACGGTAGTAGTTACAACGCCATTGTAGCTTGTAATACATTTTATTGCGATTGCTTTGATATTTATAACCTTAGAGGGTACTTGGAGGATGGGCTAAATAAAAAGGCACGAAGAATTAACATTGAGATGCTTTCCGAGTTAATTGAAGCCTCTTTTTACAGGTATGTTGAATTACAACTGTTGCAGATGTAAAGAAAAAGCGGATAACTCCGGCTGTTGCGCCATCGTTATCCGCTGTATTGTAGGGATAGAGCTATGTCAGGCTCTATTGAGTATGTCAAGGTTGATGTTGCCGTAACGTTGGAAATGCTTGAACAGTTTTTCCATCTGGTCGCGGGTATGGATGGGGATTCTTTCTTTTGTCGATTTGCTCTCACGGAGTTTCTGCTCGATGGTTCGGATCTGTGTGCTCTCAAAAGGCTTCTCGAAAACTTTCTTGACAAAGCGAGCGATGACACCGCCTTGGAGTCTAAGGAATTTGCCAACGTTGTAGCCGAGATGTTTCAGGTCTTCTTTTGTCAGATGGTTGCTCCGCAGATTCACCGGCGTGAACGGCGGCATTTCGTGAACCGTCCAGATTTTGGCGTTATGATGGAGTTTCTGTAACTCGTCAGCATCAAGATATGGCTGCATCATGTGGGTGATGTAAGCACAGAGAAATTCAATCTGTGCCATGCTGAATTTCAGATCCTCCTCTTTGAGTTCCTCATGGGCTGCGTTACACAGTTCATGCTGCGAGAGAAGTTTCTTCTGTATCTCAGTCTGCTCATTGTCAGACTTCATCGCATTTATAGCGGCTTCCAGCTGGTCAGGATAATACACGTCACCGTTAGCGGAGATATACGCTTCCTCTTCCCATTCCTCGATGCGGATATTGCCATTGTCCTCCTTGATTCGGTTTTCTTTCGCCGTCTTTGTGAAACAGCCAATTTTGTCGTTAGACTCAGGATAGGCACGTACACGATAAATGCCGAGTTCCAGTTCTTTCTTGATATGCTTGGGCTGTAGGCTTACCCATTCGTTGTACAGGGCATCCGATTCGGTCACTTCTTCTACTGAATGTCCGCCGATATAGTCCTCAAAATATGGATATTCGCCACGCAGTTCTATGCGTTCCTGCAAACTGCTGTATTCTTTGATGTTATGTTCAAGTTCAACGAAAACAACATCATCTTCATCAATGGGACCTATTTTGATCATTTGCCCATTTAATTCTACATATTCAGCATCTTCATCATCCTCAACGATTTCACCACCGCTATAATCTTCCGGATAATCATCACCAAGATAATATGCATTCTCTTGAATCACTTGTTCGGCTGATTCGGAGGAATCGTCCATCGTGTCCCGAGGCCCGTCGGGTAATTCAAAGGCTACTTCTTCTCCGGCAGTGGTATTCGCAATAGCTACTCGCTGTTTTCTCTGAAAAACAGATAATAATCTGTCAAACAGACTTTCGATTACCGACTGGAAACCGAAATACAGACCGATTGTGAGGACAAGGAAAACGGCAAAGAGAACATTGCCGGTAAATTCGTCAGTGCCGAAACGGGTTATGGCGGCATGACGGCCAAGTAAAGCCATGATGCCACATCCGGCAATCACGGCACTCCATATAAAAATTTTGTCCCGGGTAGGGGGAGCAAAGCTCCTCAAGCGCTGGGGCGTTTCCTTCATAAATTAAAAGTGAGTTTTTGAAATTATCATCGCTTTTATAGACAATTTCACCCTGCTAATTGTTCACAACCAATAATGAATATAAAATCAATCCCACGCAAGCAAATCGGTGTTTTTGTGGTGTTTTAAGCGGTGTTTTTGTGGTAAAATAATCGGCGTTTTTTCTGTGTTGCGTTGACGCAGATGGTTGATCCAATAAAAATAACACGATGAAGACTTCATAAAGATGTCTCCATCGTATTGCTCATTTTCGCATTAAGCGGTCGATTTTTTCATAATCGAATCCCCAATATGTCTTTCCATCGCCAGCAAATCCATATACATCACTGACTTCACGGAGTCTGTAAGGCGGTTCATAGCCGGAATGGATGGCTTGTTTGGCTCTATGTCGGAAGATTCGGTTTGCAATTCGCTTGTCTTCTTTCTGAGAATCAGCGAATGTACTCATGGGAGTTTTTCTTTTACTTCGACTCATTGTTATGTAAGAGTTTGTGCTTACGATAAATCGTAAGCATATTAAACACCTACATAGCATCGAGATAAAGATTATTCTTATACATATATGATAAAGATTAGATTGTCAGTAGTGTGACACCGAGAGCATCTGAAATCTTTGCGATGGTTCTCAATGTGAAGTTATGTGTCCCCCCGAGCCATCGAGAAACTTCGGCTTCGGTTTTGCCCATCTTTTTGGCCAGTTGCTTTTGACTGATATTCTTTTCCCGAAGAATCATGTCAATCTTATCGGCAAGGGCAAACGACATATCAAGTTCCATCTTGACATCGTTCTGAATGGTGGTAAGACATTCATCAAATAGTTGGGCTGTCGTTTTCATGATTCAAAGATATAACAAATTTCTGATATAATTAGCTTTTATGCTAATTCTTTTTTATTTCAGTGATATAGAGTTGGCGGCATCGCGCTTTTTCTGATTGACGACGTCGGCGTAGATCTGAGTCGTGGCCACGTTTTTATGCGTAAGCATCTTGCTGACGGTGTAGATGTCAGTGCCGTTGGTTATCAGAAGTGTAGCGTAGGTATGGCGGAGTCCATGGAAAGTGATTTTCTTCTTGATGCCGGCATCTTTGAGCCATTTCTTGAATGGCTCGCGGGTATGGGCGCGACTCAGCCCTCTGAATACCATGCCACGGCTAGGTTCTCCGCAATACGACAGAGCTTCATCGCTCAACGGTAATGTCGCTTGCGTCTTGGTCTTCTGGGTACGGATGCGCATACAATACCCACCGTCGGGAGACAGCTCGATGTTCTCCCAACGCAGTTGCAGAATATCACTGATGCGGAGTCCGGTCATACAAGCGAAGAGGGATGCACGTTTCAGCACATCCACTTTGCAGGGAGTGGCGGCAAGGCGTTTCACCTCCTCGATTTCGAGATAGTTGATTTTTGGTTCCTCCCAGTCGATGCGGTCAAGATAGTCGTTGACATTCTCGCGGAGCCATCCTTCTTTATGTGCCAGTTTCAGCAGGGCGCGGAATGTTGACCAATATCCGGCTGCTGAATTGCGGGATATGATATTGCCGGACTGCTTCACACGTATTTTGAGAATATATGTGCGGAAGTCATTGCACAGCCCGATGGTTACGTCTTTCATGAGGCATCTGCCATTGCAGAAGTCCTTGAAATGCTTATACACGATTTCCCATTTCTGGTATTTCTCTTTGGTCTTGCTCTCGAAATATTCAAGAAAGTCAGCCTGCTTCTTGGTGCGGTCAAGAAAACCGAATTCCTCGTTGATGATTGCAAGCTCACGGGTTGCGCGGATGCCACGAGCCTTGAGCATGATTTCCTCATTGTAATCAAGCTCAAACCGGTCTTTAGGATTGCCTATGAGATATAGACCGAGGAACTCCCGGCGCGACATCTTCTTGATGTGCGGATTCCATATAGGAGGGTAGTAGTCGAGATAGAGCGACAGTTTGCCGCTACGCAGTTTTTCTTTACGGAGAGTCACTTTGGTGATGGTTGCAGATTCCATATTATTCTGTTTTTAGATTTATAATGTGCAAAGGTAAAAGGTGGTTGTTCGGTGAGAAAAATCACCGGATTATAACTCAATCTTGGGATTGAATAACTCAGCTAATTCTTTGGTGTTCAGTTTGATATACTTGCCATAGCGCAGCTTAGTTATCTTATAGGTTTTGACATAGTAATACAGCTGGTCTCGGGTCAGCGAGTATTTTTCCATAGCATCAGCTATCGAAATAAACTCTATATCCTCGGCTGACTTGGCACCCTTTGCCACATCGAAGTGATATTTGGAGTAATATACTTTCGGACTCTCTTTGCGCTTCGGTATGCCAATTTTCGATACCAGCGAATAGATTGCCGAGAGGGTCATGCCATACTTTTCCTGTATGTCCTCTACTGAATACCATTCCGTAATTTCAGGGTTCTCCTTTCTCGCCGAGAAAAGCCGGTCGATATGGGTTTTGCTGAAATAAGCCTTGCCTCGAAGAATGGTCTTCGGAACATTATTCTCGGCGACCACTTTGTAAATCCACGAATCCTTGACCCCGAATTTCTCCCGAATCTCGGCGCGGGTGTAAAAGTCGGAAAGGGACTTTCCTTTTTTCTCAGTGGATTCTTTTGACTCACTTTCTTTCGGTGAAAGGAAATCGAACATCGCCTGAATGTCGGCTTTGCTGATGAGCGTCTTTCGCTCGAATCTTACAACCTTGATTTTACCTGCGCGGATATAGCGATAAATAGGGATACTCAGTTAATCGCCAACTA
>LUJM01000067.1 GCA_001689415.1 Bacteroidales bacterium M2
ATTATACATTTTGTATTGCGCATTATCAATAACCTCCCGAATCGATTTTCATCACATTACTTTCGAAATTCTCGCGGTCTATTGCTCGCGATTTCAACCGATTGCGGTACGAATAAATAGTATTGAGCGAATAATTGAGGATTTGCGCGATGCGGGAGCTCTCCTCTATGCCCAGTCGCATAAAGGCCAGGATACGCAAATCGGTATTGAGAACTTCGCCAGGGGCAAGGTGTATACGCGAGTCGGGCCGCAAGAGGGAGTTGACCTGCGCCACAAAGTTGGGATAGATATGCAGGAAGGCATTATCGAACACATCGTAGAATTCGCGGCTCTGTTCTTCGATAAATTTTCCCGATTTCGTCATACGGTACAATTCATCCGCCTGACCGGCTGCAAGTTTTCGCGACGCTATCTTACACAACTGGTTGAGTTTATCCATATATATCGAGCACAGTTGCAAGAACTGACTGATATACACTTCCTTTGCATTATTTGCCGCCCTGAGATTCTCTTGCAGCGCGGCCATTCGCTTCATCTCGTGGCGCAACAGCAGCATCACCACCACAAGCACTATAAGCAGCACCGACATAGCCACAAGGATAATATATATAATACGGCGGCTTTTGGCCATATTGCTATTGTGTGCTCGCTCGATTATAGGCAATGCTCGCGACGATTCTATCATACGCAGCGGAGCGCCGCACTCCACGGCATTCTCAAGCGCCGACGACAAGTAAAGGTAAGCCCTGTTGATATCGCCCGAGGCGTATACCGTAGACCCGAGTTCCTGGAGCGAAGCAACCTCGCGGGTAGCCGACACCACGTCGGCATCGGCTGATATGGCAAGATAATAGGTATGAGCCTCGTTATCACCATTGCTCTTGGCAATCGACGACAGATGATGTGCCGCCCTTGCTCGCAATTTTGCGTTTGGGTCTGTATTCACAAATTCCTCGAGCAGCACTCGCGCAACCTCGTTGCGGCCTCGCAGAAAATTGTACTCAGCCTCGTTGAAGCGGTAATCAGGGCTATCTTTGGGTAACACAAGCAGCAGTTTCGACTGCAAATCGAGAGCGGCCTGCATATGCGGCACCGAAACCTCCGGATAACTCTTGAAAAACGCTGCTATATAACTGTGCATCTGTCGCCCGGCATCAAAATACGACGCTAAAAGGGAATCGGGCACTTCGCCCTTGTCGACAGAGTCGTAGGTCGACACAGCCGTATCGAAAAACCCGCCCAAGGGCATCAACGACGCAAGTTTCCAGCGATATGGCAGGTCGTGAGGACTCGGTAAGTCAACTCCTCGGCGAAAATACACCAGCGCCGAATCGTTGTTGAAACCCGTATAAGCTTCGCCTATTTGCATTATAAGATCATGCCGCGTGGAATCGGCCTGATACAGCCCGCAGAGGCTGTCGATATACTCCTGACGCCGAGAATTGAAACTGTAGCGCTCTTCAAGCGACCTGTCGAGGCGCAATAAGGCTTCGGCTACTTTGACGTTGTCGACAGCCATTAGCCACAAAGGCAGCAAGGCAAAGATTATCAGTACAATCCGGCGCATGATTCGCTTATTCAGATTTCAAACCTACGCGCTATGTCGTCGTTACTCAATAGCGATATCACCGCAAGCCCGTCGGGCGTATAGTCGGGCTCGGCACAGCGGAATAGGTCGGCTATAATCGCATCCATATCGGCCTGCGACAAGGTCTGCTGCGATTTCACAGCACCGGCTCGAGCCATTGCAAGGGCAAGCGGAGCCTTGAACGCAGCCGGGTCGGCATCGCCTTCCTGTTCCAGACGGTCGAGCACGGTGAGTATCGCCTCTACAGGGCTCACACCCGACAAGGGCGCCGGAATGGCAGTAACACTCCAGCGGAGTTTGCCGTTTTCCCTCAATGCAAAACCGAGGTCGCCGAAATGCTTCATATTGGCAAGCAGGGTTGCGTTCTGCGCCGGTGACAGTTCGAAATCCTCGGCAAAAAGCACCTGCTGCGACGCGATCTCTCCGTCGGCAAGTTGGGCCATATAACGCTCGAAAAGTATACGCACATGGGCGCGGTGCTGCGATATGAGCATTATGCCGTTGGGCGATGCAGCCACGATATAGCGGCCCTGCAATTGGAAACAGGTCGATGCTTCTTTCTCGATTTCCTCTGGGGCGAATATGCTGTCGTCGCTATCCTCGGGAATCTGCACGGCTGCAAAGGCATCGTCGCGCTTGCGGTTGAAACTCTCGTACAGTTTCTCCCAGTCATCCGGCACGCGGTCGCGGCTGCTCTCGGCACTGAAGCGCCGCGAGCCATAGGTCGTCGGGCTGGAATCGGGCGTCGAGAATGGATTATAAGCCGCGTCGAATTCGGTCGACGGGGTAGCCGTGTCGCTATCGGGGTTAAAGAGAGGTATATCCGGGCTGTCGCTTTCGAAATCGAGCGCCCCGGCCGCCTGGGTCTTGCCCAAGGTCTCGCGGATTGCCGCTACAAGTATCTGCCATATGGCCTGCTCGTGTTCGAATTTTATCTCGTACTTCTGTGGATGTATATTCACATCTATCGTCGAGGGGTCGACGGTGAAGTTGATGAAATAGGACGGTTGCGAATCGGGGGCGATAAGCTGCTCGTAGCACGACAGTACGGCCTTGTGGAAGAACGGATGACGCATGAAGCGGCCGTTGACAAAGAGAAACTGCTGATAGCCGCGCTTCTTGGCCGACCGGGGCAAGCCGATAAAGCCTTCTATTTTCACCAGCGAGGTCTCTGTCGAGATATGCGCGAGCGAACTCTCCATGTTCTTGCCAAAGAGGTCCGACACGCGCTGCTTCAAGCTGCCACGGAGAAATTGATGCAGGGTCACATCATTGTGTATCAGGGTGAAATCGATATCGGTATTCACCAGGGCAAGGCGTTCGAACTCGCGAAGGATATGGTTCAGCTCTACGCTGTCCTTCTTGAGAAACTTGCGGCGGGCAGGCATATGGAAGAATATATTTTTCACCATAAGGTTAGTACCGGGTACGCACGATGCCGGTTCCTGGCCCTCGAATTTCGATTCGGATATCAGCAGGCGCGTGCCAACAGTATCGCCGTGGCGCATGGTGCGCAGGTCGATCTGCGCTACAGCCGCAATCGACGGGAGGGCCTCGCCGCGGAAGCCCATAGTATGTAATGTATAAAGGTCCGATGCCGACGATATCTTGCTCGTCGCATGCCGCTCAAATGCCATACGTGCATCGGTCGGCGACATGCCGCAGCCATTGTCGACCACCTGTATAAGCGTGCGGCCGGCATCCTTGAGTATTATCGATACTGCAGTTGCACCTGCATCGACGGCATTCTCTACCAACTCCTTTATCACCGACGCAGGGCGCTGTATCACCTCGCCGGCAGCTATCTGGTTTGCCACCGAATCCGGCAGCAATTTTATCACATCGTTCATAGGAGCAAAAATACATATTTTTGCCCGAACAACAAAATCATTTAACCAGGCTTTCTAACGCCCTCTAAAAAATACCTATAGTTGACAATAGCAATTTTCATACTTGTTGTCAAAGTCGTTTGTCTGCAACACCTTCGGGCAAGAAACCTTTGATATCGTAAACTACCGACACTTCTTTGCGAAGACTATCGATGTCAAGTTCTCGGAATACGTCGTGTGCCACACATAAAACAACCGCATCAAAGCGCCCGTCGGGCAATTCGTTTGCGACTTCTATTCCATATTCGTGCATGCATTCTGCCGGTTTGGCCCAAGGGTCATATACGGTAACCCCGACACCGAAATCAGCAAGGCTTTCTACAACCTGGCTCACTTTGGTATTGCGGACATCGGGGCAATTTTCCTTGAACGTAAAACCAAGCACAAGAACTTTTGACTTATTGATAGGTATATCCTTGCGTATCATGCACTTTACAATCTGCTGGGCTACATATTCGCCCATACCGTCGTTGATGCGGCGACCGGCCAGGATAACCTCCGGATGATAACCCTTGTCTTGGGCAAGCTGCGCAAGGTAATAGGGGTCTACTCCTATACAGTGACCACCTACAAGGCCCGGTTTGAATGGCAAGAAATTCCATTTAGTAGATGCTGCCTCAAGCACATCATGGGTATCGATACCTACGAGTGCGCAAATCTTGGCAAGCTCATTCATAAATGCTATATTGATGTCGCGCTGTGAATTCTCAATCACTTTTGCTGTCTCTGCGACCTTGATGCACGACGCTTTGAATGTTCCGGCAATAATGACCGAACTGTATACTTTATCTATCAGTTCGGCGGCCTCGGGAGTAGAACCGGAAGTAATTTTTCGTATTTTTTCTACTGTATGCAGCTTGTCGCCCGGATTGATGCGCTCCGGCGAATAACCGGCAAAGAAGTCTACATTCAGCTTCAGACCCGATTCTCGCTCTATCACCGGTATGCACTCATCTTCAGTAACGCCGGGATAGACTGTTGATTCATAAACTACAATATCTCCGGGCGATATATACTTACCTACTGTTGAGCTGGCTCCGTATAGAGGTGTCAGATCAGGGGTATTGTGCTTGTCTACAGGTGTAGGTACGGTAACTACATAGAAATTACAATCCGCAAGCAATGAGGCATCGTCGGTGCAATACAGACCGGCACTACCTATTGCAGGCGAGCTTGTTGCCAATGCAGCCCTCAGTATGTCGGAGTCTACCTCGAGTGTCGAGTCGTGACCCGACATAAGCTCTTCTATGCGATTCTTCTTCAGGTCAAAACCAACTACCGGGAACCGTGTGGCGAAGAGTCTTGCCAAGGGAAGACCTACATAACCAAGGCCGATAACTCCTATTTTTACTTCCTTAAGGTCGAGTATCATCGTTATATATAGTGTCTGAGAATATTGATGCATTTTACATGCACCGATATTCTTTTAACGCATTTTTCTATTTTAAATTGTTCCAATACCAATCAACTGCTTTCTCAAGACCTTGCGAGAACATATACAGGGGCTGGTAACCCAATAGTTCCTTAGCCTTGTCAATTGATGCCAAGGAATGAGGAATATCGCCAAGGCGCTCAGGACCATGCAAGATTTCGACCTCGCTGATTGCCGGATCATACTTGCTCAACAGCGTACGAAGGGTCTCGGCAAGATCATTGAGGCACGTACGCTCTCCGCATGCTGTGTTATAAACCTGATTTACTGCTGCCGGATTTTCGCTTTCTATTGCCAGACGGTTCATCTCAATCACATTTTCAACATATGTGAAATCTCGAGAATAATCGCCGCTACCATTTATCACGGGGCTCTCATGAGCCATGAACTTCTTGACAAAGAGGGGTATCACTGCGGCATATGCGCCATGGGGATCCTGTCGGCGGCCAAATACATTAAAATACCTCAGGCCGATGCACTCCATTCCGTATGTACGTGCGAATACGTCGGCATACAATTCATCAACATATTTGGTTATCGCATAGGGCGACAAGGGCTTTCCTATCTTATCCTCAACCTTCGGCAAGGTTTTCGAATCGCCATAAGTCGAGGAGCTGGCGGCATAAACGAAGCGTTTAACACCGGCATCGCGGGCTGCCACAAGCATATTCAGGAATCCTCCGATATTGACGGCATTGGTGGTTATAGGGTCTTTTATTGATCGTGGTACTGAGCCGAGAGCGGCTTCATGGAGTACATAGTCCACGCCCTCTACAGCCTTTCGACAGTCTTCTAAATTACGGATATCTCCTACTACAAGTTCAAATCTTGAATTGGGTATGAGGTGAAGTATATTTTCGGGATGACCGGTGGCAAAGTTGTCGAGACATCTTACACGGTAACCGGCTTCGAGAAAGTATTCACACAAATTGGAGCCGATAAAACCGGCGCCTCCGGTTATGAGCAGTTGTTTATCTTGCATGATAGCTATATATTTTTTGCAAATATAGTAATTTTTTTAAGTGTGTCAAAAATACACTAATCGTGTCTGAAAATATCCCGCGTGTATACCTTGTCGGCTACATCGTCGAGAATATCGTCGTAACGATTGGCTATAATGGTTTGTGACATTGATTTAAATTTGTCAAGGTCGTTGATGACCTTGCTGCCGAAGAAGGTGGTGCCGTCGGCAAGGCTCGGCTCGTAGATTATCACCTTAGCCCCCTTGGCCTTGATGCGCTTCATAACACCCTGTATCGACGAGTGACGGAAGTTGTCGGAGTTCGATTTCATCGTCAGCCTGTATACGCCTATCACCGTCTCTTTCTCGCGGTCTACGTCCCACTCGCTCGACCCTATATAGTAACCTGCCTTGCGCAGCACCTGGTCGGCGATAAAGTCCTTGCGGGTGCGGTTGCTCTCCACAATGGCTGTCATCATATTCTGGGGCACATCGGCATAGTTGGCAAGCAGCTGCTTGGTATCCTTGGGCAGGCAGTAGCCGCCGTAGCCAAACGACGGATTGTTGTAGTGACTGCCGATGCGGGGGTCGAGGCCGACACCACTGATTATCGCCTGGGAATCAAGGCCCTTGAGTTCTGCGTATGTATCAAGCTCATTAAAGAAGCTTACCCTGAGGGCGAGATAGGTGTTTGCGAAAAGTTTCACCGCCTCGGCCTCTTTGAGCCCCATAAACAAGGTAGGCATATCCTCTTCGATTGCCCCCTGCTGCAGCAAGGAAGCGAAGACTTCGGCCGACTCACGCATATGGTTTCCGGCGACGGCCTTGATTGCCTCGTTTTCCTCATCGAGGTCGCTTATCAGCTTAGGGTAGCCTACGATAATGCGCGAAGGGTAAAGGTTGTCGTAGAGCGCACGGCTCTCGCGGAGGAATTCGGGAGAGAAAAGAAGCCTGAATTTGCGGGTCTTGTCCCAGCCGCGCTCTTTGAATATACGTGCATATTTCACATACAGCGACCGGCAGTAACCCACAGGTATCGTCGATTTTATCACCATAGTGGCCTCGGGGTTGGATTCGAGCACGAGGTCTATCACCTCTTCCACATGGCTTGTATCGAAGTAGTTGCGCAGCGGGTCGTAATTTGTCGGCGCGGCAATCACCACAAAGTCAGCATCGCGGTAAGCCTCGGCACCGTCGAGCGTCGCACGCAAGTCGAGAGCTTTTTCCGAAAGATACTTTTCGATATAGTCGTCTTGTATCGGCGATATCCTGTTGTTGATTTTTTCTACCTTTTCAGGTATCACATCAACGGCCGTAACGTGGTGATGCTGTGCCAATAAGGTAGCTATCGACATACCAACATAGCCCGTTCCGGCAACCGCGATATTGTACTTTGTTTTTTCCATACGACAAAGGTAAGCAAAAATTTAATTTTTCCCTATGTTTATTTTCAATATTTATTATTTTTAGTTTCGCAAACGCGAATAAATGAAAACGAGGCCGACGCATGCGCCGGCCTCGATATATGAAGTTGAGTATCTATCAGAGTTTTGCAAACTTGATAGCAAAACCGCCACCGTGAGCCATACGGAGTTTGATCACATCCTTGGCAGTCACCTTGCGTTTGCTGATTTTATAGTCGTGGGGGTTGGTCACCGCATCGGCTTTTTTGCCGTCGGCATAGATCGTTGCCTCGTACTTCACGCCGGGCTCGAGGAAGTCGAGCTGCAGGGCTACGTCGCGGGGTGTCTCGGCATTTACGCCGCCTGCATACCAGTTTTCGCTGTTCTTGTCCTTGCGGGCTACGATGATAAATTCACCCGGCTCGGCATCGATATAGCGGCTCTTGCTCCAGTCGAGGGGCACATCTTTGATAAACTGGAATGCGTCCATGCGCTTGTAATAGTTCTCAGGGGTATCGGCTGCCATTTGCAGGGGCGAGTACATGGTCATGTACAGGCCGAGCTGGTTGGCGATAGTCGCAAGCTTCTTGGTTGTATTGCCGGGTGCGGTTTTTTCGAGGTCCATTTCGAAGATACCGGGAGTAAAGTCCATCGGGCCGCCGAGCAAGCGCGTAAAGGGAAGAATCGTGCAGTGGCGTACCGACATGTTCTGGTATTCCTGGCCGAGGGCTGCCTCGTTTGCCATAAGGTTGGGATAGGTTCGTGCCCAGCCGGTAGGACGTACGGCCTCGTGGGCATCGACCATAATATGGTAGTCGGCGGCTCGCTTCACCGCGTCGAGGTAGTGGCGCACGGCTCGCTGGTCGTAGTGATAGCTGCCTTTGGGCAGGATATTGCCTACATAGCCGCTCTTCACAGCGTCATAGCCATACTGATTCATTAGTTCGTATGCCGCATCCATATGGCGCTCGTAGTTGCCGATTGCACCCGAGGTCTCATGGTGCATCATCAGTTTGATGCCCTTGCTGTGAGCATATTCATTGAGGGCCTTGATATCAAAATCGGGGTAAGGGGTTGTAAAGTCGAATACATAATCCTTCTCTTTACCAAACCAGTCTTCCCAGCCTATATTCCAGCCTTCTACCAGGAGTTGGTCCATATTATTGTCGGCTGCGAAATCGATATAACGGCGCACATCCTCGTTATTGGCAAGGTGGCGGCCATTGGGTTTGGCCTTGCTGTAGTCAAATGTAGCAAGGTCGAAGTTCTCGGCATCGGTATACGACCACGATGCTCCGCCTGTAATCATTTTCCACCAGATACCCATAAATTTGGTCGGGTGAATCCACGATGTATCTTCGATAGCGCAGGGCTCATTAAGGTTGTAGATGATATTCGTAGCGAGGATTCCGGTTGATTTCTCCGAAGCTATCACCACGCGCCAAGGGGTCGAGAAGGGCGTTTTTATTGTAGCCATATGGCCGTCGATACCGGGTGTCAGTGCCGAGGTAAATGTCAGCGTGGCGGCATCGAGGTCGAGGTGCATGGCCGGGAAATCGATCAGTGCGGCCTCGTGGATATTGAGATATTTTCCCGAGGGGGTCTTGAGCATCAGCGATGTCTGAACGCCGGTGGGCGAGAAGATTGTCGATGAGGCATTACCCATAAACTCATCATTGGAGTGCGAAGGTATCCCGCTGAGTTTGCACTTGATATATTCGCGTTCCTGTGTATCGTAATCGCCGGGTTGCCACCATGCGGTATCATCCGAGCCCATGGCAAACTGGCTCTTTTCGGCATCTATCACAAGGTATTCACGGGTCTGTTTGGGAAATATGTAGCGAAATGCCATACCGTCGTCGAATACTCGAAATTCGACATTCATCTTTATGCCATGCCCCGGCTGGGTCATGTCTACAGTCAGACTGTTGTAGTGGTTGCGGATTGTGGCATTTTCGCCCCAGACAGGGGTCCAGGTTTCGTCTTCCGAGCCTCGTGCTACATTGACAACGCTGAAATTGCGGTCAAGCCTGGTAGAGTCGGCAAGCAGAAAACCCATATGCGACGGTTTTACAATCTGTTCTCCGGCAAACGATACGCTGTAGGTAGGTATACCTCCGCTTGCAAGGTCGAAATCAACCACAAGCCGTCCGTCGGGTGAAGTCACATGTTCAGCCGCATGCATGCTAAGTCCTAATGCAAGGGCCGGCAGAATTAAGGCTACTTTCATTACTAATTTAAGTGTAGATGTTGTATAATAAGTATGATATGTTTTTCCCTGGCAAATTTTATTTCGCAAAAGTAGTAAAAATACGACAGAAAACAACTACCTTTGCCTCGAAAAGCGCTTTTAAGCACTTGGTATACATTTTAACCACCTCCAATACAAGCCGATATGATTATAATTGGCTTTTATATTTGTCATCTTTTTCAAAAATACAATTATCTGTAAATCAGACTCATAAATACCCTAACCCCTTATATTTGTTTATATTCCTTTTATATTGTGCAACTTTTATCGATTTTTTGTCGTAATTTTGCATCGAAGAAAGATACACGATTATTTTCAGTTTTAGGGTTAGTATAGATTGTTAGTACTTAATGTAAACTTCTAAATTTTTCGGTGAAGCTTTCTAAGCCGGCACTGCCCGGTTGGGGAAGCTTTATTTGTCAATAGAAAGAGGAAAAATGTGTTTTATGTTAGTTATGTAATTGTTTTAAGTTATTTAAAACGCAGCAGAGCGTCCTCGTGAGATGACGCTCTGTCTTGTTTTATTGCATTGGCTTTTAAACAAAATCTTTTCGACACATCGATACTTTAGCCTTTTATTACTAACTTTGCACTTTCAAATCCCTTCGGTTTCTTAAGCTTTACTCTCTCAATAAGGTGGCGAAAGTCGAACAAATACCGCGCCCTCGTGTTAACTCAATACAGAGGTTTTCCTCGCGTTATAAGTTTTTAAGAACCAAACAAATTCAAGAATAAAGGTATGACAACAAGCATGTTCGAGCTTTTGATGGATCTGCCGCTTTTCAAGGGCGTATCGCTTGCTACGCTTTCGCAGGTCGTTGGTGAAACCAAGTTTCATTTCCTTAAATACCCTGCCGGTGAAACTATAATACGCGAAAGGGAGAACTGCACACATATCACTTTTGTTATTGCCGGAAGTGTGCGACTAAATACGGTCAACGCAAACGGGCGATTCGCTATCAGCCAGACTCTAAAGGCGCCTGCAGTCATTGCGCCGGACTTCTTGTACGGACGTATTACATCATACCCGTGCTCGGTAACGGCAATCGACGATGTTTCGATTCTCAAAATTTCTAAAGCCGACTATGCCCGCATTCTGAATACCGACCCTGTATTTATGATTAACTATCTTAACACGCTGTCGGTCAACGCTCAGAAATCTGTAGAAGGAATATTATCGCTTACTACCGGCGAAATCGACGAACGAATAGCATTCTGGATTATAGCCCTCACCCAACCCGGCAGCATCGACATAAAGCTTTCGTGCCGAAAACGCGACCTTTGCTCTCTTTTCGGCGCTCCAAGAGGTATGTTCAACGCCGGCCTCGAGTCAATGAAAGAGCGCGGACTGATTGACTACGACAACAACGAACTGTTTGTCGTAGACCGCACAGCTATGCTCAACCTATTGCTCAATAACCACGAATAAGCATTTCGCTCAAAGCCGACCGCTGCTTATCCTTGTTTTCTTCGGCATATTTCACGATAACTGATATCGCAAAATCAAGTATCGTATCGTGGCCTTTGAGGGCTGCCTCGGGGTCCATATTCATCTCGCCGTTTTCACTTGGCTCAATACCGGCTTCGGTAAGTTGCATCTGAGCATCATAAACCGGAGATGCCGAGAACCGCACACTCCAACCGACAGGTATCTCCGACGAGAATGGCATACCGGAACCGCCGCCGGTCGTATCTCCAATTACGAGCACATGGCGGAGCGGCTTCATGAATTGCACAAAGTTATTTGCTGCGCTAAATGTCGACCTGTTTGTAAGGATAATCACAGGCTTGAGCCAGCGAACTCCCACTACCGCATCATAATAATATGCATAAGGCTCGGAGAAATCATCATGACCCGGGCCGGTCTTATGCTGTATATATCCGGCAAGCGTACGCTCGTCGATGAAGTGCGAGGCAAGGTCCTCGACCGAGGTCATTTCGCCGCCGCCATTGTCGCGGATATCTATTATCATTCCGTCGGCTTCGCGCATCGACAGCATCATATCATTCACAAAGCTGTGATTTATGCCATACGAAAACGACGAATAGCGCACATATGCCACGTTGGGACCTTCGAGAAGCTTATACGACATGCCTCCCGATGTGGCATAGTCAAAGCCCAGATAATGCTCCTGAATTAGGCGCCAATTGAAATTCTGCGGATAATCAGACCACCATTTGCGATAGTACGACACATCAAACCAGCTTATCAGGTTGGTATGGCCGTCTTTCAACTCGGCAAGCATTTCTGAGCATAAGGCGAAGAATTCCTTCAACTCCATATCTTCTTTGATGCGTCCTCGGTATTCTTCCCTTATGGCATCCCAGTCTATTTCTTTCTGCTCGAAAAAGCAATAATGCTCGTCGAGTATGGTCCACAAGGCATCGAAGTTTCCGTAATAGTCGTTGTCGAAAGATTCAAGACTATGACAACCCGGCAAGCCGAGCGACAGTGGAAGCATCAACAATATAGCGGCTATAATTCTTTGTACTATCTTCATATTCAATACATCGCACTAATATAACGGGCATCGGGGTCCGGTTTGCGCGTTGGGCTCAGCGATATCCACTCCGAGGCAACGCCGACCACGGCACTATGCTCGATATGACGGCACACAATATTATTTGTCTTCGTCGACGCGATATTGCATCGGTAGCCAAGGCGCAATATCGTGCGCCCAAGGGCTATATCGGCACTTACAAGATTGTTGAGCTTGAAATAATTGCCGGGCCACGCACCTCGAACTATACCTTTATGGTTTCCGAGGTATATTTCGTAATACAATTCGCCATATTCGGGCGAGAAAAAGACTCCGGTAAGTGGCAGTTCGCCAAGATACCTCAAGGTCAACTTCTTACCGAAAAGCGAAGTATGGTATACTGCCGAGGCTGTAATGCCGACATTCCACGCCGCCTTGGCTGCCACAGGGTTGTTGCTATTGCGAGGCACATACAGCAGGCCGCCTTCCACCGAGGTATAACCACCGCCATAGAGGCTCCATGGCCCCATATTCCATCGCCGCATCATGCTCCAACCCAAATTGAGATTGAGATTCCACATCAAGGCATTGCGTGCAGGGTTATTGCGCGTGCGGGCTCCGTCGAGGCGCCCCGATAGTCGCATAACCCAACGCTCGGGGTCGAAGCGCATTGCCTGCATACGTTCGTAACTCAAGGCAAGCATGGGGCCTGAATAACGCAAAGGCGACAGATAGGTCTGCGCAATATGTGCCGTACCAGCCTCGAGTGTATATGCCGACACTACCGGGCGCTCAATAACCTCTCTGTCATCTGAGGCACATACGGCTACCGAGCCTATGACGGCTGCAAGCAAAAGGCTAAATATTCTCTTCATCTGAAAATAACGAAGGGGTTTCAGGCACATCCGACTGGTCGTCGGTATAAATCGCTGCCGACGATTCTTCTACCGGCTCGGCGGTAATGATTGTGTCCTGTTCGGGTTCTTCGGCCTCAGGTTCGGGCGCGGGAAGCAATTCCACTGACGCAAGGTCAAAGGTTGTCAGGCGCTTGCCCCTTGCCGTAAACGATTTCACACCGATATATTCCGCACCGTCAAGTTCCTGGTCTACACGGTTTTCATCCGCAAAATGAAGCACGAATTTAGGCTGTACCTGGTCGGTAAGAAGTATCAGGCGAGAATTGGCATCATCTCCAACAAAGCGCTGGCGGCGGGCCGAATCCTCGAAACTGAAACGTTTGATATACGGATAACCCTGGCGGGCATCATCGAGTACAGCAGTCCAAACGGTCTTGGGATTGAACTTCTCGATTCGCATTATTCCGTCGTCGTAGTGGTTTGTCGTTTCAAAACCGGTGGTCTGGAACTCGCCATTATCGTAAACAACAAGTATGCGGTCTGTGCCGCCGAACTCTCCTAAATAATTGCCACGGCCATCGTAATTCAGGCGCAGCACATCGGTATCGAACCACACCTTGCGTCCGCCCAGAGTCGACACGCCGCGCTCTTTGAGCGAGAATCGAGCGACCTCGTTCTTGGTCACAAGGTTGCCCTGCGCGGCACGGCCCTTGATTGCGAGTTTGGCAAAATCTACATCGAAGGTCAGATTCTTAAGACGAAGTTTGGGCTTGAGTGTAATCTTCACCACCTCCGCCTCGCCATTTGGATTGGCCGAGAACCACACTATCCTTGCACCGGGGGCGACAGGGTCGCCGGGGATGAGGCTGTACTCCTTGTCGCGGCTCATGCCTGTGGCGGCAAAGCGCTTCATATAGTACACTCCGCCGCGGCCATTCTGATATATTACATTATAGATAGTGCGCTGGTCGTTGCGTTTATATACATTTATATATATCACGCCCTTGCCGACAAAAAGTTTGTCCTGCACCTTGGTTATCTTGTAGCGGCCGTCGCGATAGAAGATGATGATATCGTCGATCGACGAGCAGTTGCAGATAAACTCGTCCTTCTTCAAGCTCGTACCCACAAAGCCTTCTTCGCGGTTGAAATACAGTTTTTCGTTGGCCTCGGCCACATTCGCCGCCTGGATATTATCAAAGCTTCGTATCTGTGTCTTACGCGGATACGCTGCCCCGTATTTTTTCTTGAGGTACTCGTACCACTCTATTGTCACCTCGTCGAGGCGGTTGAGGCGGTCGAGCGAATCCTCGATTTTTGCCTTCAGATTGGCTATCGCGTTATCGGCATCCTCGCTGTTGAACCGCAATATGCGCTTCATCTTGATTTCCAGCAAGGCAAGGATATCCTCGCGGGTCACCTCGCGTATGAATTCGGGCTTGAACGGGTCGAGTCGGCGGTCGATATGCTCGATAGCCGCATCTACATTTGCGGCCTGCTCGTATTCCTTGTCCTTATATATGCGCTCCTCGATAAATATCTTCTCGAGCGTCGCCTTAAGCAGTTTCTCGCGGTCTTCGCCAAGAATAACATTTAGCTCCGACTCGATAATGTTTTTGGTATTGCCAACACTGTGGCGAAGCACATCACTCACGCCAAGGAACACCGGCTTCTTGTCGCGAATCACGCAGCAGTTGGGCGAGATATTGACCTCGCAGTTGGTAAAGGCATACAGCGCATCGATAGTCTTGTCCGACGACGTGCCCGGTATCAGGTGCACCAGAATCGACGCCTCGGCAGCTGTATTGTTTTCTACCTTGCGTATTTTGATTTGTCCGCGCTCAAATGCCTTAAGTATCGATTCGATTAGGTCCTCGGATGTCTGGCCGAAAGGCAGCTCGGTGATATTGAGCGTGCGCGAATCTATCTTTTCTATCTTGGCTCTTACTTTCACCGCGCCGCCGCGACGTCCGTCGTTGTAGCGACCTACATCGATCGAGCCGCCGGTTATAAAGTCCGGATAAAGGCTGAATTCCTCTCCGCGGACACATGCTATCGACGCATCAAGCAACTCATTGAAATTATGAGGCAGAATCTTCGACGACAGGCCAACGGCAATACCCTCCGCGCCCTGTGCAAGCAGCAGCGGGAACTTCGCCGGGAGGGTCACAGGCTCGGGCTTACGGCCATCGTAGCTGCGGGTCCAATCGGTAACTTTATCGTTGTACAGAACCTCCGAGGCAAACAGCGACAGTCGAGCCTCGATATATCGGGCGGCGGCGGCCTTCGAGCCGGTGAGGATATTGCCCCAGTTACCCTGTGTCTCTACCAGCAAGTCTTTCTGGCCGAGCTGCACAAGGGCATCCTTAATCGAAACATCGCCGTGGGGATGATACTGCATAGCCGTTCCTACGATATTGGCAACCTTGTTGAAATGGCCGTCGTCAATCGTCTTCATCGCATACAGTATACGCCTCTGAACAGGCTTGAGCCCGTCCTCGATATTAGGCACGGCTCGCTCGAGTATGACGTACGACGCATACTCTAAAAACCATGTCTGGTACATGCCGCGAAGGTGATGCCTCACTACATCTTCCGGCGATGTATACGGCCTCGTCGGGCCGGGGGCCGGTGTGATATCTTCTTCTTCGGCGGTGCTTTCTATGGTATCCTTGTCTAAGTCTGTTGTTTCGTCTTCGATTGGTTCTTGATCTTCTGTCATCGCGGTTTATGGGCAATTTCCGACAAATTTAATGATTTTTTACCAAAAATGCAAATCAGCCTTCGATGCTCCCCAAACTGCGCTCTCGACATTATTTTCCGTTTACGCAAAGCATTTTGATTGATTTCTGACTTTTTTTATATAACTTTGGCTCCGAAATTCATTTTTCTCTTATGTAACGCTCCTAAGTAGAATCTTAATAATACAAACTAATTTTTAAGAGTTACTTATAATCCGAGTTTTTTAATTATAACTGATCATGATCACTACTATGATTCGAAGAGCGACATCGGCAATGGTGTTGTCGGGCGCCCTTCTTACCATGCACGCAATACCGGCCAAACCGGGCTTGCTCACAATGCAGCAACCCGACGGCTCTAAGGTTTCCGTGCGACTCGTGGGCGATGAGCACGCTCATCTCTACACCACTCCTCAAGGTTATCCTCTCGTAAGCTCTAAAGGCTCTTTCTTTTACGCCGGGCTCGAAGGTTCGAAAATCGTTAGCAGCGGCATTCGATACATGGGCGATGCCGAGGTCGAGAAATCCCTGCCGAAGTTCGACACCAAGTTTGCTTTGAAAAACAACGCACACAAGCGTAAAATTGCAAAAGCTGCAAAATTCCCCGGTCTTTACACCGATGCGGCATTCCCTCTGTCCGGCTCGCCAAGGGCTCTGGTGATTCTGGTTGAATATTCCGACATCAAAATGACTCTGCCGAATTCGCACGACTATTTCAACCGCATGCTCAATGAGCCCGGTTTTTCCGACTATGGCGCTACAGGCTCTGCCTACGACTACTTCAAAGAAAACTCCGGCGGACGCTTCACTCCGCAATTCGATGTCGTTGGACCGGTCACACTCTCGCGGCCTCGAGAATATTACGGTGCTAATGCAGCCTACGGCGACCGACACCCTGAAGATATGATTATCGAGGCTTGCCAGCTGATCGACGACGAAATCGATTTCACAAAGTACGATACCGACGGCGACGGGGTTATCGACAATGTGTTCGTTTTCTACGCCGGACAGAGCGAGGCGGCCGGTGGCGGCGACGACACCATTTGGCCGCATTCGTCAAACATCGCACTACTCGGAAACTATGTATTCGACGGCAAACAACTTGATTACTACGCTTGCTCAAACGAATGGCAGGAAGGGCGGCCCGACGGTGTTGGCACTTTCATTCATGAGTTTTCGCACGTTCTCGGTCTTCCCGACCTATATTCCACTATCGATTCCGACGCTTTCACCCCGGGGGCGTGGTCTGCTCTCGATACAGGGCCTTACAACAACAACGGTTGCACTCCTCCATTGTATTCGTCGTTCGAACGAACTGCTCTCGGCTGGCTTGAGCCAACCGAATTGTCCGGCCCTTGCTCTGCCACGCTATTGCCTTTGAGCACAGGCATGGCGGCAGTGGTCAAGACTTCCGACCCTAACGAGTATTTCCTCATCGAGAACCGACAGCAGCAAGGCTGGGACTCATATATACCGGGCCACGGCATGCTTATATGGCATATCGACTTCGACAGCGGGGTGTGGGCTACAAACTCGGTAAACAACGACCCGAATCATCAGCGGGTTGACCTCATCGAGGCCGACGGCTCCACTTCCGACTCAAGCCGCGGTGGCGATGCGTTCCCCGGCGTTTCTGATGTTCGCAGCTTTGATTTCAAGGCATGGGACAGCAACTCATCTATCCTGCCAATCTTCGACATCAACGAATTCAACGGCCTGATATCTTTCAGGGCCGATGCCGGCAGCTCTTTGCCTGCTGCAACAAATGTTTTACCGGCAAGCGAGGTCGGGGCATACTCTTTCAAAGCCAACTGGCAGGCCTCTGAGGGCACTGAGTACATTCTCTCTGTAGACGGGCCCGACGGTCCCGTCGCCGACTACAATCTCAAGTACGTTGGGGCGGCGGCTTCTCATATAGTTACCGGTCTCGACCCTGATACTGAATATTCCTACACCTTGCGCAGCATCGTGGGCCTGCAGATGAGCATGCCGTCGGCCAAGGTAGATGTCACCACTGCCTCTACTCCTCTCACCGAGCGCATAGTCGAGGCTCTCGAGGCCGACGAAGTTTCGGCCAACGGCTTCACCGCCCGCTGGATTGCTGCCGAGGGCGCTTACGAGTACGACCTGCGCGTATACTGCAAGGACGAGGCCGGGCCGGTTTTCGATATACTCGCCTTCGACAATGGCATCGACGACATCGCTGAGTTCGGCTGGTCTTCTACTTCGTCAATGATATACAATATGGCCGGTATGGCCGGTGCTTCTGCTCCGTCGCTGCGCTTGGGGGCTAAGGCAAATTCTATCACTTCGCCGCAATTCTCCGACGGCATTTCGAGCCTGTCGATATGGCATCGTGGCAGCAGCACTACCGATAGCGACCGCATACTCATCGAGGCGCGTTGCTCGGGCACCTGGATAAAGGTCGACGAGATTCCGGTTGTTACCGACAAAGGCGGAAAGACAACCGATTTCAACTCTATTCCCGATGATGCCGACGCTATCCGCATTACTGCTATTTGCTCCGACGGCTATGTGGCGATCGACGACATATCTGTAGGCCACGGCAAGGCTGTAAAGCACATCGCAGTCAGCGGTTTCGACCCTTGCGTAGTCGAAAACGCCACATCACAAAAGGTTGGCGGACTCGATTCTGGCAAGACTTATTTTTACACCGTATCCGCCCGCGGCTTCGACGGTGAGTCTCTGCAGTCGCGCGAAATCGAAGTGAAGACTGTCAGCGGTATTTCGAAGCCTGTTTTAGAATCTGTTTCTATCAACACCAACGGTCTGTCGGTCTGCATCAACGGCAACGACAGCAACTCTGCCGTAAGGCTTTATGACTCTGCCGGTCGTTTGTCGGCTTACGGCAAAGGCAACTGCAGCCTGTCTGTAAGCACTCCGGGTGTATATATATTGATTATCGGCAACCGTGCAACCACGGATGCAATCAAAGTTGTTCTCCGCTAAATCATAAATAACTATGAACCACAACATATTCCGGACAGCGATTATCGCCATAGGGCTTGCGCTAAGTGTACCTGCTGCAGCCCGGGAGGCTCAACGTCTGCATCCGAAACAATCTCCTATGACCTCCGAGCTCTCCGACAGCAAAGCTGCCTCTGAGCAGGTGCTCGCACCACGAGTACGTGGCAACAGAAACATCCCGTCGGAAATACTGCCCGCTGTTCCAAGGCTCAAGGCTCCCGTTGCGAAGAATGCTTCGGCGGCAATGCCGGTTGTTGCCGGCGGAGTCATAAGCTCCGACTCGTGGAACGGCGCTAAAAAATATGGCGTATATTCCCTTTCACCCTCCGAGAGCCGACTGATTGTCGACAAGGCAAAGGCAACCGACGGTGGTGTGTTGAAAGACAACATTTTCTACGCTCATGAGCTCGAAAACGATGATTTATTCGGTATCACTGTATATGTCAACGGCTACGACATCGAATCTGCCGAAAAGGTATACGAGGGCGATGCTTTTTTTGCCAACCGTGCAGCCGTCGACATGACTGTCGACCCGGTCTCGGGCAAGGTATACGGCATTTTCTGGAAAGACGACAACATGTCGGGCTATATGCTGGCCACAATAAATTATCAGTCGAGCACGCCAAAGGTTTCCAAGATTATCGACCTGCCGGGCGACTGGTGCGCTCTGGCTGCCGACAATGCCGGTAACTTATATGGCATACGACGCGAAATCGAGGGCGGGGCTGTCAAGTCGTCGGCTCTTTACCTGTTTGTCGACATTGAGCAGGGGCAGGTGGCTAAAATCGGAGAAACCGGCCAACAGCCTTACTATCAGTCGTCGATGACCTACGATGCCGCTGCCGACAGAATGATATGGAATGTATGCCCCGCCGACAACACCGGCGCTATCTACGACCTCAGCGTAACAACCGGTGTTGCAACACTGCTCTACAATCTCCCGGGCAACGAGGAGATTATGGGTATGTACTTGCCTGCTGGTGGCGCTGCGGAAAACACCCCGGCGGCCCCTACCGACATGACATTCGATTTCCCGCGAGGTGCACTCGAGGGTACTGTTGGATTTAAAGCTCCCGCTACTATGTCGGACGGTTCTCCGATTTCCGGCACTCTGTCGTATACTCTTGTTATCGACAGCGAGGCTATGCCTGCCGCTAACTGTAATCCGGGAGAAATAGTAACAGTTCCGGTAACTCTCAAAAACAGCGGCAAACACGATTTCAGTGTCACAGTCAGCAACGACAGCGGCAAATCTTCGGCTCTCAAAGCTTCGTTTACCGCAGGCTTTGCAAAGCCTAAAGACCCGGCCAACGTGGTCATGACTATCGACGCAGACTATAATGCCACCGTCTCTTGGGATGCCGTTACGGCCGCGGCAACCGAAGGTTATTTCGATGCCGACGAGGTGCGATACCAACTCGTTCAGAATCCCGGCAACAATGTCGTTTTCGACTCTACCGACAAGACTTCATACTCTTGCAAGTTGCCCGAACCCGACGGATATACTGTCTACAATTTCATCGTGACTGCTATCATGGGGTCGGCGGAGTCTAAGGAGGTACGATCGAACTCTTTCAGTGTTGGCACTATCGAGCCGCCCTACATCGAAGATTTCGCGTCGGACAGCGCACTCGACCAATTCACTATTATCGGTAGGTGGAAATACAACAAGTCCGGCTACATGTACGCTTCATACACCGACGGCGACGACTGGCTCATTACTCCCGCTATAAAACTCGCCGGAGGTAAAACCTACAGACTTTCTTTCGATGCCAAAGCCGACTGGGGTAGCTTCTATCCCGAAAAACTCGAGGTAAAATACGGATCGTCGCCCTCAGCTCAGGGCATGACATATACTCTCGTTGAACCCTACGATCTCAAGGGCAACGACTACGAAAACCTCAGCGCATATATCACACCCGATGCCGACGGGCTCTATTACATCGGCATCCACAATCTCGGGGTCGATTCTTGGGGTTTGTTTGTCGACAATATCTCTGTCGAAGCTCCGATGAGCAACAGTATTCCGGCAGTAATCACCGACTTCAAGGCTCACGGCGATGCCGACGGCTTGAGGAAGGTCAACATCAGCTTTACAGCGCCCGACAAGACATTCACCGGCGAACAGCTCGAGAGCATCGACCGCATTGAGATTATGCGTGGTACAGAGCTGGTGCATACGTTCGATTCTCCTCGACCCGGCGAAGCCCTTACTTGGACCGACAATTCGCCCTCAGCAGGCGTAAACGAGTACTCTGTTGTTTCTTACAACTCGGCAGGTGCAAGCGAGAGTGCAAAGGCCACTGCATTTGTCGGGCTCGACAGACCTGCACAACCGCAGAATCTCAAAATTACCGAGATTGAAGACGGCGTTGTTTCTGTCAGCTGGGACCGTGTCACCACCGGCGTTCACGGCGGACCGATCAACCCCGACCTTGTGACATACGATGTCGCTACATATATCAACGGCGATATGGACCTGAACGCAATGTACCTCAGCGACACAAGCGTCACCTTCCGTGCTATTGCAAAGGGTTCGCAGGATTATATGCAGTTTGTAGTATTCCCCATTATCGATGATATCTTCGGTGAAATAGAGGGCGAACCGGCAATGTCCGACCAAATGATTATCGGCACGCCCTCGAATGGCTACCGTGAATCTTTCCGCGGCGGCATGTGTCTGACTCCCCTTGCTATCAAGCGCATCAACAATGGCGGTTGCGGCATGCACACTGATGCCGACGGCGTGATTGCACAGGACGGAGACAATGGTTATATCGCAATAACAGGTAGCACTGAAGGAGCGAAAGCAGCTATCGAAAGCGGTAAGATTAACCTTTCCGATATGGTAGACCCCGCTCTAACCTTCTACACTTACACCCTTACCGACCCCAATACCGGCAATGCCTCAAGAAATAAAATCGAGGTCGCTATTGCCGAACCGGGCAAGGATTTCACCACCGAACTCGCAACCAATGTAAGCTCGATAGGCTCGTCGGCAGGTTGGCACTTGGTTTCTGTGCCTCTGTCGAAGTATGCCGGAAAAACGGTCATTTTCCGTATCGCAGCCGAGGTTGTCAACTTCTCGTATACTCCTATCGACAATATCCGTGTGGGCAGCAGCATTGCTCACGATATCGAGTTGAAGGCTATTTCGGCTCCGGCCCATGTCAAGGCCGGCGAGGATTTCAAGGTTTCTGTACTATATAGCAACCTTGGCACCGAGACTGTCGAGAGCTTCGACCTCGCTCTCTTTGCCGACGGCAAGGAAATCAAGAGCCTGCCCTGCGGCAGCATCGCTCCCGGCGCCACTGTGGCTCGCCAATTCTCAATATCGATGCATCCGCTCCGGACCGAAGATATGGCCCTGCAAGCTCGTGCTATCCTCGAGTCCGACGGCAATATGAACAACAATGCCGGTGAGGTTATAATGGTGAAACCTGTGGTTTCCGGCTTCCCTGCCGTGACCGACCTATCGGGCAGCATCGATGCAAACGGCAAACCGGCCCTGCAATGGAGCGAGCCCGAATACAATGATTTCGCTGTGCCTATTGCCATGACCGAAGATCTGGAGAATGCCGATGCCTTCGCCACTTCACTCGACGGCTGGACTTTTATCGACGGTGACAAACTGCCTACCGGTACTTTCAAGGATTTCGCTATGCCGGGGATCGCTGACGGGTCGTTGCAGTCGTTCTGGATTGTCGACGGAAAGTCTGAGGTAATTCCTTCGCGATTCCACACAAGTTTCTCGGCTGTGTCAGGGTCGAAATACCTCGTTGCCATGTACGCCAAAGGCGGACGCAACGACGACTGGGCGATTTCTCCTGAACTTTCCGGCGAAATGCAGTACATTTCTTTCTTCGCCAAGAGCTACAGCTCAAGCGCTTCCGAGGAATTCGAAGTACTTGCTTCTTCAAACGGAATTGCTGTCGAAGACTTCAGCATCGTTGGCAAAGTACCTGCTGTACCGCGTGCTTGGACGGCTTATGAGTACCTGCTCCCCGCCGGGACAAAGCACTTTGCCATACGATACTGCGCCGACGATGCTATGATGCTGATGATCGACGATATCAGATACAATGCCCTTGGCAAGGACGATCGTCTCACTCTCGCCGGTTTCAACATCTACCGCAACGGTCAGAAAGTCAACGACAAACCGGTTGAAGACTTCGATTTTACCGATAACACTGCTACCGAAAAGCTCAACTCATATGTTGCAACAGCGGTCTACACTGCAGGCGAATCGGCTGCGTCAAATACCGTGAGCCTTGAGTTGTCATCGATAGCAGAACTCGGCTCTGCAATCAGCATCAGTGCCGATGAGAACTCGATTGTTATTAGCGGCGCAAACGGCATGACTGTCAACGCATTCACCCCCGACGGACGCAACGTTGCATCGCTCAAAGCCGACGCAACAACCCGCATTCCGGTAACCGCCGGCATATACCTCGTACAGGTCAACGGATCTACAACCAAGCTGATAGTCCGCTAACCACATTCCTAACCTATAGACCGAAAGGCTTCGGAGTCCCCACAACTCCGAAGCCTTTCTTTTTTCAACACAACAAATTATCTTCTGCCCCCGGGCATCAAAAACTATTACCTAAACCTTAAACCCAAACCTTAAACCGGGCCTCTAAAGCATAAACCCTATAGCAAGCACGGCGCTGCAGATCAGCGTCCATTTATTGTAGAAAACCCAGGATAGCAAATACGCAATCGGGAAGCCGACAATCCAGCCGACGACCATTTCCACGTTGCGTGTTTTTTCAAAAAACAACCCTATCAAAAGCACTATGCCAAGGATTGCACTGATCGAAAAAACAGCAAGCAGAACAATGGCATAGCCCACAAACACCAGCCACGATGCACTATCGTCCAGCTTCGAACTGTAAAACCCTTTGAAATACACGCCTATACGCGACACCGGGTCCGAGGGGGCATCTGCCACCTCGTCCCATTCGCCGGTTTTGGGATTGAATTTCAGCGCCATTAGGCATTCACGAATTTTATACCATCCTCGGTAGTCACCGCGCGAATCGGCTGCGTACGGTCTACTTCACCCTCTACAAGGGCAAGACTGAGAGCATTGACAATCAATTCATTGATAGCTCGTTTAACCGGGCGGCCTCCATATTCGGGCTGGTAACCGGCTGCGGCAATGGCATTGACCACGTTGGGGTCGAACGACAACTCGATATCATTCTTGCGCAGTTTCTCTATCATGCGCTTGAGCTGCATTTCGGCAATCTTGGCTATATCCTGCCGTGACAAGGGCAGGAACATAACAGTCTCGTCGATACGGTTGAGGAACTCGGGTGCAACGCGGTGCTTGAGCTGGTTGACAACCTGCTCCGAAACACGGTCTACCTCGTTTTGGTCCACCTCGCGGCCAACAAGCGCATTCATTATCACATCCTGACCCATATTCGATGTCATGATGATGATTGTATTCTTGAAGTCCACTACCCTGCCCTGACCGTCGGTCATACGTCCGTCGTCAAGAACCTGGAGCAAGGTCTCGAAAACCTTGGGATTAGCCTTTTCGATTTCGTCGAACAACACTACCGAGTATGGTTTACGGCGCACGGCCTCGGTAAGCTGGCCGCCTTGGTCGTAGCCTACATAGCCCGGAGGCGCTCCAAACAGGCGGGCAACAGAATGCTCCTGCTGGTACTCGCTCATATCTATACGCACCATCATATCTTTGCTGTCGAATAGATATTCGGCCAAGGCCTTGCACAATTCAGTCTTGCCTACGCCGGTAGTGCCAAGGAAAAGGAACGACCCTATAGGCTTGCCCGCATCGCCGAGACCCATGCGGTTGCGGCGTATAACATTGGCTACAGCCTTCACGGCCTTGTCCTGACCTACTACAGAGCCATGGAGCGATTCCTCTATATTGCGCAGTTTCTCAGTCTCCTCGCGGTCGAGATTGGTCATCGGTATTCCGGTCCACGCCGTTACGACACGCATGATATCACCCTCGTCGAGGGCGTTTTTCAGTATGCTGCCTTCGCCGGAGAGTTCGAGCGACATCGCCTCGATATTCTCGCGCAGACTTTCGGCTGTGCGCTGCAGTTGCAGCGCCTCGGAATAACGGCCCTGGTCTTCAGCCGCCTGGCGGTTGGTTTCGGTACGCTCGAGTTCCTGGCGCAATTCGTGTATGCGCTGCATACGAGCACGGGCATTACGCCAGCGAGCATTCATAGTATTCTCTTGCTCACGCAAATCTGCAATTTCTTGGTCGAGGGACTCGAGGGCTACCTCGTCGGGATTCTCCTGTTTAATAGCCTCGCGCTCAATTTCTTTATCGCGAATTTTGCGTTTAAGTAGGTCGAGTTCCACAGGAGCCGAGGATATATCGAGCCTCATGCTCGATGCGGCCTCGTCGAGAAGGTCGATAGCCTTGTCCGGCAAAAAGCGGTCCGAGATATAGCGGTGCGACAGATTCACGGCAGCAACAATAGCCTCATCGAGAATCTTGATATGATGATGACCCTCGAAGCGTTTCTTGATGCCACGCATGATAGTTATGGCGGTATCCGGATCGGGCTCTTCTACAAGCACTTTCTGGAATCGGCGTTCGAATGCCTTGTCTTTTTCTATATACTTGCGGTACTCGTCGAGGGTGGTTGCGCCTATGATCTTGATAAGCCCGCGAGCCATTTCGGGCTTGAGGATATTGGCTGCATCCATGCCGCCACCGCCACCGATGAGCAGGTGTATCTCGTCGATAAAAAGCACCACCGAAGGATCGGTTTTCACTTCTTCTACCACCTTCTTGAGACGCTCCTCGAGTTCGCCCTGGGCACCTGCTCCGGCAACCATGGCTGTAAAATCAAGGCTGAAAAGCTTGATGCCTCGCAGCTCCTCGGGCACGTCGCCTTGCTGCAATCGGTGAGCAAGGCCCTCTACTATAGCGGTTTTACCCGTACCGGGTTCGCCGACAAGTATAGGATTGTTCTTGGTCTTGCGCGATATAATCTGCAGCACCCTGCGCACCTCGGTATCGCGACCTATCACCGGCTCGATCTGCCCCTCGGTGGCTGCTCGCACAAGGTCGGTTGCATAGCGGCGAAGATTGGATAGTCCGCTGTCGCCGGTGCTGCCCCCTACAGGCGCATCGGCATTGCCGTTGCGGAATGTCGACACCGCCGTCTCGAGTTTCGACGATGTGATGCCGAAGCGCTTCATCACCTCCTTGACAGGGCCCGGCACTTCGTAGAGCGCCCAAAACAAGTGTTCGAGCGCCACAACCTGACTGCCGTTGCGCTGTGCCAGCCGCAGAGCAGTGGCAAGCACCTGATCCGTTGCAGGTGAAAATGCTATCGGCGCTCCCTCGCTGCCATTATGCGGCAGTTGCTGCATGGTATCGCTGAGCGCCGTAAAGAAAGGCACCTTCTCGATATTCATCTGACCCAACAGGAAGGGCACCATGTCGCGATCGGTCTGCATAATAGCCACAACAAGCACTGCAGGCTCGAGTGAAGAATACGAACACTGACGGGCCAGGCGATGCGCTCCGCTGATTGCCTGTCGGGAATTTTCAGTAAACTTATTAAAATCGACGTTCATATCAAGAAGGTTTATAAGTTTTTCGCTATTTATTGTTCCTCACTCATGCCGATTATCTTATCGAGCAGGGCCAGGTCTTCGTCGGGGGCTGTGACATCGAGGCGCATATCGAGGGCGCACAGGGCGCAGTCTTCGTCGCGCTTGATATGGGCGCCGTACCAGCGCATGATTGTAGGCATAGCTCCGGCACTCGGCAGCGGAGACCAGTTGGCATGGCGGCGTTCGCGACGATTAGCCCACATGTAATAGTTGTATACAAGCTCGTTTTCAAGCGACGAAATACCGGTGTCGATACCCCTCGAAAGCTCGAGCAGGGTGAGTTTGACCATCATATTGCAGATAGGCTCGATATCGCTCGACAGACCCACCTGCACTACTGCGTCGGCATCTTTGGCCGACACATACGAGGCGATGCGACCGTCGCGACGGGCCGATGCCTCGTCGGTTATTTCTTCGTCAGCCTGACCGAACCAGCCATTGCCAATCAGGCAACAATAGCAAGCCTCGCCCGGACGGTATATAAACACGTCGCCGCCCTCGGCCCTGGTAACAGCACGGCCAAAGATACCTATACGCCCCTGCTCAACGAGCGTGCGCGACAGGTTGAAGCGGCTCTCGTTATTGTCGGTGGCACATATCACAATATCGGCCTTGCGCACTTCCGAGGCCATAAGGTCGAGATGACGGTTGATATTGATCGGGAAGCGGTCGACCTCGGCATAGGGATTCTTGCCGAGTATGGCATCGCGGATAGCATCTGTTTTGAGGCGGCCAAGCTCGTTGAGCACGCAGGTATGGCGCATGAGGTTGTGCAGCTCCACTCGGTCGAAGTCCATAAGTGCAAAGCTGCCTACACCGGCCTTGGCAAGCTCTATGGCAATCTGGCTGCCGAAGCTGCCCAAACCGACAATCATCACGCGTTTACCGGCGAGAGCGCCGACCTCGAGTATGCCCTTACTGCGCGAAAACAGTTCGCTGCGGGCGGGTATCAGGCTGGCTGGATGCTCTTTAAAGCCGTCGCCGTCGGCCATAAGCACGCGAGGCTCGGCATCGGCACTGACGATTACCACATAGTAGGCATCGCCCTTATCGGCAACTTCGCTCTTGGCAAACAGCACCTTATGCTGTGTGCCGAAAGCATGGTCTACCGGATTGAGGTGCAGGTGCACCACTTTTTCGCCCTCCCATTCGTAGGCAATGCCCATGGCCGTGGCAGAGTCGGAGGAAAGAAAAGATTGCAACTCTTCGTTGTCAAGGTATAATATAGGTAGGCTCAGCGCATCGGGTGCCAGTGGCAGCGAGCCTTCGACGGGAGTTTCCATTGCGGTATTAATTTTGTGGGCAAGCAAAAACTTGCCCACGGTTATAATGATATTGTTTTTATAGAATCATGCAAAACCGCCTTCGGTCATTTCTGTTACCACAGTGCCGCGGTTTTCGTTGTTCTCACCACGTGGGACCTGCTCGAATTCACCGGTAACAGGATTGTAAACGAGGTCTTTCATACTGCGGCCTGCAACTTCGGGACGGCCCTGACGGCGTACTTCTTCGCCAAATTCGATGTCGTTCATATCGTAGGGTTTTATAGTTTTTTACTTGATTTTGAATTTATGCCTGATGATTGAGGTAATAGTCCATAGGTTTGCCGGTCTTGAGGTGCAGCTCATAGATTTCGAGCCACAGGCGGCATTTGATATATATCTTGTAAAGCGAAACCCTGTAGGACCACGAGGCTGAGCCATAGTGGCATATGCGGGTAAAGCCATACTTGCTGCTCAAGGTGTGCATCGAGGCCGAGGGCGAGTCCATTACCGAGCCGTCCTTGGTGCGAAGCATCTTGGTGATATATACTTCAGGGACATTCTGTGGGTAGTTGGCCAGGTCGATACGAATGGTATAGGCTTTGCCATGATTGGTCATCAAGCCCATAACAAGGTAGGGATTGGCTGTGTGCATGTCCATAAACCGGAATGCAGTAGAGGGGAGGTATGTTTTCAGCACCTCGTTCTCCATCTGGAATCGTTGTTGATCGAGCATGTTATGTCGTTTTTATATTTATACGTTGTTTTTCACATTTTTTCTTTTTTGACGAAGAAAAAATCAGTCCTTGCCGCAAACCGGCATCAGGTGCTTCTTCACAATGTCGACCGACACCGACATTTTCACAATCGTGGCGGCGTTTACCGCGCCTGCATCCTCATTGAGAACATCGTCGTCGATTGGCGGTGGCAGCTGGCCGCAAAGACGTCGCACACAGGTGATAAACCTGTCGGCAATCTCACCTTCCGCTGGCCAAACATCGCGAGCAAGGGGCGCCGAAGCCTTGAGATTGTCGGGCAAGGCCACCGGTGTGGCACACAGGGCCTCGGGCACATAGATTTCGGGCGCTTCGTCGGGGAAGGCATCAGGGAAATAAGCCTCGAAAACCTCGTTTTCATTCCACGGCAGGGGCATGCTCACCGTCACTCGGCCACTGTCGTCGAGCTGCACCGAGGGCGAACCGCCGATAAACGATATCAAAAAGTCGACTATCTTCTTAAGTTGCAAGTTATTGCTTTTGTCGCGCAGCCAATAGTCGTGAGAATATGCCGGGGCAGAATGTGCCGGGCGGTTAACTGCTATATAATTGTCGCCGTGGCGGGCAACACGGGTGTATGGGTGTTCGAGCATCGATGCCAACTGACGGTCGACCGGCGGGCGAAACGGGCTCTCCATCTCATTAATAATCCATGCGGCCTGCACATAGTTGCGCAGGTCTTCCTCATGGAAATTAAACGCATTGAGCGTCGACGCCGAGCGGGTGCAGTTGCCAATACAAAGCAAAAAACGTCGCAGGCCAACGTCGCGAATGCTGTTGATCATAGTCGACGCATCGTGACCGCTCGGATGCGCCAGCCCCAACTGGTGGTGCGAGTGCCACTCGCCGATATGCTGCAGAGCATATGTATCGATGAGCTGCTTCCCTACCCGCTTGAGATAATCAACATCCTGGTTGAAAAAAGCAACCTGGTGGTTGGCATCGCGCCCCGGGCCGATAGCATAGAGCACGACGGGTATGCCGGTACCGGTCCAGAAACCGAATAGCTGGCCGCCGGTCTCGATGTCGGGATAGTCGAGGATGCAACGCGAAATATAGTCAAATTCGCTACGATATATTATGGCAAGCGGAGCCGGGCGGTGCTCATCGACATGGAACTCGTCGACGTACACCACCTCCGACTTTGGAGAGGGGGAATGTTTTGACATGGTGATTTTTATGATTGGATTTGCAAATATAGCCAAATTTTCAAATGTGCCAAAAAAAAGTTATTCACAGGCTGCATTTGGTGCAGTCTGCGAATATGCCACACGCTCAATTTTTATATTTATAGTCGATGCCGAACAAAGCCCCGGCAAAGGTGAGAATCTCGCCAAAAGCCACCAATACCGACGAATCTATTACTCCGGTTGGAGCTACAACAAATCCGGCAACCAGCAGGCCGGCACCGACTATACACATGGCCACTGCACACCATAATTGCAGGGGCCGCTGATTCCTATTATCTGACTCTTGCATTTTTTAGCACAAAAATACTGTTGGGGCAAACGCCCCTGTCGGTATTTTTTCACAGCTGTTGAAAAAATGCAGAGGATAATACAAGCTAACGCTATGCTATTCAGTACGTTGTTTTATATATCCGATAGCATCGATATAATAGAACGACAGGTAATCCTTGCCTTCGGCCTGTGAGCGAGCCTCGATTTTGGCCCTGTAGTCAGCCATTTGGGCCTCAAAAGAATCAATATCGCCCTGGCCCTGAGCCTTTTTGTCGGTGTCGCAAGCATGCTGAGCGCGATGTGCGCTATCAGCAGCAGCCTGACGAGCTTCCATGGCTGCAACTTCGGCCTCGCCGATGCGGGTTTCACACACTATACCTTTGACCAACAGCTTTTTGCCTACACAATCAGGGGCAAATGCGCCGCCGATTTCAGGTGTGGCCTGACAGCGAAGCACCAGCGAGGTGTCTTCGCCGACAAGAAAAGCCTTTGTGCCACCATGCTTACACAAATGCGAGCACAACCCTTCGAACTCGACCGTATCGCCCACAATCTCAGGCGCAATAGTCATAAGGGAATCGATACTCATTGGTACATTTTCAACCTGCGTCGACTTTTTTTGGGTCATTACGAAAACGAGCAGGAGCATCGCCAACACAACCAGTAACCATTTTGCTTTCATAGTATTATAATATTAAGGTTAAACAAGATGACAAGAGAAACACAAAAATAGCAAAAAAACGCCATTTAGACAAATGATATTTGATTCGCCATTATAGCATAATATTCGCTCTTTACACCAAAATTTTGACACTTTTAGTTAAAATTTTGTCCAAGAACGAAAATTTGCGTACTTTTACGGTCGATTTTACGTCTACGAAAGAGATATATAATAACTAAATAAACCAATCAAATGAAACAACAAAAGGCCATTATCGGGCTTGGTATGCTTTCGTTTGCTGTTCTTTTTTCTTCCTGCTCAGAAGAAGCCGGAAGTTTTGGCAGTGGCGAGGGTCGTATTATGCCCACGGTGAAAATCGACACAGAGTGCATCAGCTCGTCGTCGATGACACCGAAATCCAGGGCCGAGGTCACTGACATAACCAAAGAAGACCTCTCTATCCGAATCGAGAAAAAAGACGGCTCATTTACAAAAACATGGGACAAACTCGCTGACTACAACGGCAAACAGACCTTTACTGTCGGCGAATATACCGTAGAGGCTTTCTATGGCAACCCTCAGGAAGAAGGTTTCGAAAAACCGGCATTTTCGGGCACACAGACCATAACAGTTGCCGACGGCCGTACCACCCAGGTAGCGCTGACAGCAAGCCCGGCCAACGCCATGTTTACCCTCGACTACTCCGAGGCATTCAAAACCTACATGCAGGCCTACAGCGCTGAGTTTGTGACTGCTAACAATACCATTGCCGTTGCAGCCGACGAACTGCGCCCGGTATACGTAGCTCCCGGCGAGGTTAATCTCCACGTAGCAGCAACCACCCCCACCGGCAAAGAAGCCAAATTCAATGTGGCAAAACTTACCGCCGAGGCCGGGTACAACTACATCGTACATGTCGACATCAACGGTGGCGAGGTAGGCAGCGCGTCGCTCAAAGTGACATTCGACGAAAACCTTGAAACCGAAGAGGTTATAATCGACCTTAGCGACGAGCTCCTTTCGGCTGAACCTCCTACAATAGCAGCCAAAGGCTTTGACCCCGCAAACAATATCGCAATCGTTACCGGACTGGGAAGCGACGCAAAACCGACTATGGACATCATAGCAATGGCCGGACTCAAGAGCGTGACGCTATCTACCAAATCGACTACACTTATCAAAAAGGGCTGGCCCGAAGAAATCGAACTCCTTAATAATAAGGATGCGAAAGTAATCGAACTCGGCCTCAACGCCATAGGCCTGTGGCACAACCCCGACAAAATGGCCATTATCGATTTCAGCAATGTGCTCAACAACATCGAAATCGACGCAGATAACCCTGTAAACACATTTACAGTAACAGTAACCGACGCACTCAACCGCGTGAGCGAACCGCTTACACTTTCGGTCTATGCCGAGGGCCCGCTCCTGAACCTCAGCAAGATCGACAACTATGACCCGGGCGAAAACCTCCGCGTCAACCTCGAGTTTAACGGCACAGCCGAGCAGGTGCGCAACAACGTGAAATTCAACTATACTCATAGCTCGAGCGGCATGATACGCCCTATAAAAATCGTTGACGTAGAGGCTGCAAGCCGAGCAATGAACAGTTACATCGTAACAATCGAAACACCTGTACTCGACACCCCTCTGGAACTTGAAGCAAGCTGTGGCGGTAACACAAGCAAGTGCGTAATTGATTTCGCGAACTTCAATGTAGCCTGCACTGCCAATGATACTTACGCCACCCACGCCTATGTGACCGTATCCAGCAACGACGGTTCGACACTCGACATGAGCGGTGCCAAGTTCATGGTAAAGGGCCCGGAAGATGAGACATACAAAGAGGTAACAGCCACAGACAAAGGCTCATACTTCGATATCGAAGGCCTCACTCCTAATGCAGAAAGCAAAGTCCGCTTGGCTATCGGCAACGAGAAAAGCCGCTCGATAACAATCAAGACCGAGGAAATAGTACAGATACCGAACTCCGAACTTGAAGAATCGGGTAAGGGCTCCAACCATAATGAACAGACTTTTACCGGCTGGGGCACCAACAACCCAATGACCACCAGCCAGGGTGTTAGTCAAGACTACTGCCGCTATTCGGGAACAGCAAGTACGAACGGCCGCACAGGTAAAGGTGTAGACCTTCGTACTTGCGGTTGGGGTAGCGGAAATGCAATCACAGTCTTTGGTCAAAAAGTTAAATATATCGATGCAGGACTACTGCATCTTGGAGCTTCGCGCACAGCACGTCCTTCGGGCTACAGCGACTGTCCCGGCTACTTGAACACCGACGACCTTGACTGTGGTATAGCATTTACTTCACGCCCGAAAGCATTATTATTCTATTACAAATATACACCTAAGAATTCTGCGGACCTTGGCTTTGCAGAGATTTGGGTAAAAGATGCAGAGGGTAATATCGTGGCAAGCAAAACTACCGACCTTGCAGCAGCCTCAGAATGGACTATGGCTACCGTACAGCTCGATTATCCATTCGGCTCTAAAAAAGGTGAAAAAATATACGTTCGCTTCCAGTCGACAAACAGCGCTTCATTCCTTGAAAAAAGCGACAGTAATTTCAGTTACAAAACAGCGAGCTCGTACGTGGGCTCACACCTCTACATCGACGATATCGAATTAATTTACTAAGAAAACACAGATGAAAACCAAGATATTAACAAGCGCAGTAGTTTTAGCTGCCATGCTGGCGACATCGTGCGACGACAACTGGACACCGCCCGTAGGTGATGACGGCCAACTCGACCTCAGTGCCGTAAACATCGTCAACGATGATGCCGCAAAACTGATCAAAAACGAACAGAGCCGTGCCGCAGTCGACACAAATCCCTATTTGGTAGAGATTTACAAGGCCGGAGAAGATGCACCCGAGAAATCGTGGACCGTAGCTACCATGCCCGAGGTTGTATCGCTCCCCACCGGCGACTACCGCATATTCGTAGAGTCGCATAAGGTGCAAAAAGCTGAATGGGAAAAGCCATACTATAAAGGAGAACAAACATTCACAATCGAAGCCGGCAAGATTACTCAAGTCGAGACAGTTACCTGCAAATTTGCATCGGTTAAAGTGACAATCAAACTCACCGACGACTTCCGCGCTATCATAGGCGACGATGCCACATTTACAGTACATGTAAACGACTCCGGCGAACTGGTATACGGTGTCAATGAAACCCGTGCGGGCTACTTCGAAGCCGTAGAAGGCTCAACCACAATGGTAATCGATTTCAAAGGCACACTCAACGGCAAAGTGTTTGAGAAAACATTCTCAGATTTTGTCGACATCGCAGCCGGTCAGCACCGCGAGGTAACTTTCGCTGCAACAGAGGCTCCGACACCCGAGCAGCCCAGCGGCGATGCCGAAATCGGTGGTATCAATATCGACTTCTCATATAGCGACAAGGATATTGACGGCAACATCAGCTACGAAGAAGAAAACATCACAGGTCAGCGTCCCGGCCAGGAAACACCCAAAGACCCCGAGACACCCGAAAATCCCGATGATCCCACACCTCCTGTGACTGAAGAACCTATTACCTTCACGAGCGCGACACTCGACCTCGAGAATGTAAATGATGCAGGCAAATTCGACGGGTCAGAAGGTTCTGCCGTGGTAGACATCCATGCAGACAAGGGCCTCAAGCACCTCTATGTCAAGATTGTTTCTAAAATACTTGATGAAAGCGCACTCGAAGGTATCGGCTTGGCAGCTTCATTCGACCTCGCAGAACCCGGAGCACTTGAAGAAGGAATTATATCGCTTGGTTTCCCCTACGGAGAAGCCGTTGTCGATGAAACCGATGTAAAATTCGACATATCTACATTCCTTCCCATGCTTAGCGCACTCGGCACAGGCGACGATGCAGTTGCAAACCACGAATTTTCGGTAACCGCAGTCGACTCAGAAGGCAACGAAAAGGCATTCAGCCTCAAATTCATCGTTAAATAATAATTTGCCACAATGAAAAAGATATATTACAGTCTCGCCGGCCTTATGGTGCTGGCACTTGCGGCAAGTTGTTCGCAAGAAGACACCCTCCTCGCCGAGGGCGAAGGCTCGATATCCGTACGCACATCGGTAAGCACCGATGTAGAAGTAGTATCTCGCGCCAACGAAAGTGCCGACCTCGCATCAAACTGCCTTATTTGGATTTCAAACTCAAAAGGCCTTGTACGCGAATATAATGGCATAGACAATGTACCCGACCGCATCAACCTTGTCACCGGCCACTATATTGCCGAGGCATGGGCAGGCGACTCGGTATCGGCATCGTTCGACAAGCGCTGGTTCAAGGGTATGACAGAATTTGATGTCACCCGAGGCCAGAATACACCTGTTGAAATCAACTGCAAGGTTGCCAACGTGGTAGCATCGGTAAAATATGCCGAGGGCCTCGAAGATGTCCTCACCGATTTCACCATGACAATCGGCCATGACCGCGGCAGCCTCACATTCGAAGGCCGCAGCGAGCTCAAAGGCTACTTCATGATGCCTTCGACCGACAAAAACCTGACATATACCCTGAAAGGTACGCAGTTGGACGGCAAGGAATTTACCCACACCGGCACAATCGAAAATGCCAAACCGGCCACAGAATATGTGCTCAACGTGAAATATAGCGCTAAAGCCAACGAAATCGGCGGAGCTGTATTCTCGATTATCGTTGACGAAACAGAAATCCTGGTTCAAGAGCAAGTAGATATCGTGGCAGCTCCCAAAATCGAGGGCTATGGCTTTGATATCACACAGGCCATAATGGCAGCACAGGGAACTGTAGGCCAGCGTTCGGTGTACGTAGCTTCGGCAACACAGATAAAGAGCATCATACTCAAGAGCAAAGCGTTCGAGAGCATTGCGATACTTGGCGGTGACGATTTCGACATCCTGAATCAAAATGCCGAAGGTGCAGCAGCTGTAAACGAAGCCGGTATCTCGGTTATCGACAAGACCAACGATGCAGACAAGGCTGATGGCAAACATCTCCTTAAGCTCGTATTTGATGAGAAATTCACCAACAGCCTTACAGACGGCGAATATCCTATACTTATTACTGCAACCGACATCGAAGGCAACGTATCGACAGCGACACTCAATATCATTATCAGCGACGCACCCGTGCAGCCCCTCGAAGTTGACAACAGCACCCTTGCAATGCGCAGTGCCACACTCCGCGGTCGCACAAGCAAGGAAGTAGAGTCTGTAGGCTTCAAATACCGCGCTGTAGGCGCTGCCGAATGGATATCAGTAGAAGCAAGCGCAAGCCGTTCGATTACCGCTGACACAGAGTTTACAGCTGTTGTCAACGACCTCACCCCCGACACAGAATATGAATATGCTGCAACAACAACACTTGCAAACGGTAGCGAATTCGTAGGCGCAGTAATGAAGTTCACCACCCTCGACGGGCCTCAGCTGCCCAACTCGGGTATGGAAGAATGGAGTACAGCAACAAAGCCTCGACTGATCTTCGCCGACGGCGGTGAGATGTTCTGGGACTCGGGCAACCATGGCTCTAAAACTGCAGGCTCGGATATCACTACCCCTGATGCAAGTATCAAGCATAGCGGCAAATACTCTGCGAAATTAGAGACCAACCAGTTCTTTGGAGTTATGGCTGCAGGCAACATGTTTATCGGCAATTTCCTTGGCACAGAAAACCTTACAAAAGGCATACTTGGTTGGGGTCGTCCATTCGACTTCTCGCAAGGCTCGCCTAAGGAATTGAAGGTATGGGTAAAGTATTCACCTGCGGCTATTTCAAAGAAAGGTGATTATAAAGGCAGTGACTTCAATGTCGGTGATATGGACAAAGGTATCATATATATAGCATTGCTCGACGACAGCAAGACAACGTATAAGGACTATTCATGGCCCACTATCGTACGCACAGCCGACCTGGAGAACTATAGCTTTAAGAAGAACGCCTCAAATGTAATTGCATATGGCGAGCACATTCTTGCAGAAGCAACTCCGGGAAGTGATATGATAGAAATAACAATTCCTATCGAAACTAAATGCGAAGGCGTAACCCCGGCAAATATCCTCGTGGTATGCTCTGCAAGCCAGTACGGCGATTACTATTGTGGCGGTAAAGGCTCTACATTGTACGTCGACGACTTCAAACTCGTTTATTGATACTCATCACACTTAATATAAAAGCCCGGAGTGATCCGGGCTTTTTTCATGCCCTTTGTCACGTTGGTGCGAGAGGGGCTTTAAGTCTAAAGGGCAGTGTCTTCGACACTAATCAGCCGAGGAGAGATGTAGTCCCCTCAAAACTTCGTAATGCCGGGGTTCAGAAAAGTAATGCTCTTCGAGCAAGTCGCAGTTAAGCGATGCTAGCTATCTATAATCCGCCGCCCTCTTGTAGGGTCGCGGCACAATGCAATGTCACTAAGTTAAGGGCAAACGCCACCAGGGCCTCTCGTAGGGTCGCGGCATGCCGCGACTGGGTAGGCAATACTATCTCTCTGATAATCAACTACAAATG
>LUJM01000068.1 GCA_001689415.1 Bacteroidales bacterium M2
AAATGACGCTATTAACTGAATATCCCTAATTAAGCCCTAGAAGCAGGGTTATATCATGAACGAATAACTATTCTTATATGTCGATTTTGAGGCGGCTAAGAAATAGTTCGGTAAATATAGTTTGTTGAATCATAATAAAAAGATATTGGTTATATGGATTATAAAAAAATTGAGGGAAAAATTCACGAACTGATAAATAAATTCGGAATAGAAGTCGAAAAATCGTATAATGAGACATGGCCTAAAAGCCCTGAAATGTTAAGCTTTTGCTTTGACCCGATATCATCAACAGATATTTTGAAGATTCTCAAATTCCAATATTTTATCCGCAATAATTCACGAGACAATTTGTTTGGTTTCAAGAATAATTATGGTCTTACTTTTAGTATCAACAAAAATAAGGCCGAACAATTTTTCAAATATTTGAATCAGCTGAGCATACCTAATAATCTGAATGAAATTTTCCCCGGCTCTGATTTGGATGATTTTTTACGAGATTTTTCAAAAGACGAGATGTCATCAATGGTTGGATACTATCCTGAAAGAGCAAGAGATTTCTTGGTCTTTGAATACAGTAGATTGTTTAAAGAAACCGTCGTGAACCTACTTGACGAGCGTGTCAGATTGGAGTTTTTTTCCACCCCTTTGCGTTATGATATATGGGAAGATTTTATAAATATCGGTACCTGGCATCTTTATCTTGAAGAATTATCGTACGGACATAGTGAAGACTGGGCTCGGCTTGTTGCTTCCGGCAATCTCCGCAGGTCGTTGGATGAGAGATATGCAGAAGCGTTTGGCACACTTAGACATAAAAACTGGAATTCAGCAATGAGAAATGCTTGTATAAACATTCACAGGCGTTTTGAAAATGAAAGTGAGGCGTTTGCCAACAAGTATTTCGATTTCCTAACTGCCGGGAAGTCATATCCTCTTGCTCTAACACAATCATATATGTCCATCTATAATACATGTATTGATGCCGGTAAAAGCCATGCGTTCGCTGACAAATTCGCAAAAGGAATGACATCAGGCTTCAGAGCTGGTGACGAATCCTATTGGATTGAAAAGGCAGAAAAGCAATCTCAAATATCTAAGTAGACATGAGCAGTAATAATGCAACAAAAAGGCTTGAATGGGACGAGCATATTCGTCTTCGCCCCGTGATGTATGTCGGCAAATGTGGAGATGGATCTGATGCTGAGGATGGTTTATACGTATTATTAAAAGAGATAATCAATAACTCAGTTGACGAATATCATGCGGGGTTCGGTAAGGAAATAATAGTCAATATCGACAATAAACGGCTTACAGTTCGCGATTTTGGGCGTGGAATTGATTTTGACAGACTTGTCCACTTTCACCAAGAATTTGTGAATGCCAAAGACAAGATTCATATTGCACATAGGGCAATAGGATTGACAGGTGTTGGCTTTATTACGGTAGTCGCGTTGTCATCGGAAGCAACAATCATCAGTTATCAAAATGGACTATTGAAACGAATAACCACCTCTCAGGGTAAGATCGTTTCGATTGATGATACACAGTCCACAAGTGAACCCGACGGACTGTCGGTTAGTTTTATACCGGACAATCAGATTTTTGAAAACTACACTATACGAGTTGACTATCTCAGAGACTTGTTAAAACAATATGCAGTATGTGAGCCTGGATTAAAATTAAAATTCGGCAACGAGGTTTTCTATGCCCCTTTCGGAATGTTGAACCTTATCGAAGATTTATCAAGTGGTTCCGACACTCAGAATGGAATTCATATTGTTGATGAACTCTGTGATATTGCAATTGCTCCGGCTTCGAATGCTGGAGATATTATTGTTAAGTCATTCGTAAACGGGCACCCCACAATTATGGCAGGGCCTCATGTAAGTTTTTTGATTGATGCTGTATATGAATGCATAAAGAAACTTGTTCCGCATAGGTTGCTTAAATGCGACCTCCTTGCTAACTTAATAATGTGTATAAATATCAAAATTGAAAACCCGCAATTTGAGAGCTGCACGAGGACCAAACTTGCGAGTCAGGATATGTATGAAGGAGGTAAATCCATCAAACAATATATTACTGAACTTATAGAAACTAATCTCTCAGAAATATTGAAATCTAAACCGGTAATAAAAAATGTACTTATTGATGCTTTAACACGAACTCCTATATTTTAGAAAGATACTTCGGGGTATATCTAAATATAATAAAAATTAGCCTGTATCCAAAAACGGGACACCTCATAGCTAACTTTGCCGAAAACAAAGTTAGCTATGGATAAAGAGAGAATTAAGTCCCCTGAGGGCGTAAAGAAACTGATGGAGGAGCTGTGGCTGAATCATCAGTCGGGCAACAAGCTGATGCCCAGAAGGGTGTTTATGGTTGACCTGCCGGAGCCGACCGAGGAGGAGAAACGCATCATGGCTGCAAATCATGCCGCCCGCAAGCCTGTTATCCTTGATGAGACTGAGCTTCAGAGTCTAATAGACAATGCGAGTGAGAAACTTGGAGGATGGTAATATGATACCAGTTATTATTTCAGACTTCATAGATACCCGATGATATGAAACAGTCGATTGAACTGATGCGCAGACGTCACGCATATTATACTCGTTTGATTTCCGACAACGATATTCACACGGCACAAGAGTTTTATGACCGCTTTCATGAGCAATTCATGCTGACAGGCACGCAGTTGTGGATGAATAATGGCGACTGCGGCATATATATAGAATGTGAAGATTATGATTATGAGACTTATACCATTGTCGATGGCAAAAGCAACGGATTGGCCTCGGTCAGCCCTGTGGTGGCATTCAAGACAGTGTGTACGAACGTTGATGCCAATATCTTTGAAATAAATCATATTGACGAAGGGTTTTTCTGTGGAGAACATAATATTGAGTACATACACAAGGCAATAGCTGACAAACGAGAAAAGGACATTAAGAAAAGGCAACTGTTTGTTGACGACCTTCTCGCAAGTGGAGCTTCTTTTCCGAAGAATTTAGTTGAATCTATACTAAGTGCTCAGCGAATATGGCAGTATCGCTATCAATCCCGGAGCACCGACATAATGGGCAAAATCGATTATCTGACCAATCTGCTTTTGAACCGTGATTATTATCCCAATTCAAAAACATTCCTTAAAGATGGCGACGAAGTCATTTGTATAATCTATACATCGCCTCGGAATCCACTTTCGCCCGAAGAATATTCTCGAATAAGTAGGCTATATGCGGCTTATTTTGGAGATATAAATGCCAAATGGCATTTGATCAAAGCTGTCAACCCCGATTTGGATGCAGAAATAGAGTTAAAGCATCTTTACATTAGTACCCAATATCCGATAGTTTATGATGAATCAGATAAACAGAGCATGGGAAACGGTGAATAAATCGCTCTCACAGATATGGCAACCGGTAGCTGACTCTATTGGAATTCCGTCCATTGATGATGGGAACTATAGCTATATTGTGGATAAAAGTTTGTATGAACAAAGCAAGCATTTTGATGAAAACTTGTGGAACGGCTTGGTCGCAAGAATCGAGAGATCAATAGGCTCAATCGCTCTAATATCCCGGAATGGAGGATATGATGACGATTGGATTGAAATTACACTACCGGGAATTGATGAAAACATATTCCAAATAACGTTTGCAGTCAAAGACGGCGGCGATTACAATCAAGTAGATCCGGATGAGGCAAACGGGAAATTCCGCACTGAAATGATTGAATATCTGACCAAAAGAGTAGAAGTGCCGGCATTCAAATATGTTGTAGTCGGGATAAGCGCAGGAAATTTTTATGATGAAAAGCTGATAGGTCGCGATTTCTCAACCAAAGAACTAAATATCATGATTGATGCCATAGTTGAAGGTCTCATCAGTACTCCAAAAGTTTATGGGTTATTAGGTTCTGTGATAGAAGAAAAAGAAAAGAAGCAAAAAGAAAAACATAATAAAATCAGACTGGAGGAGCAGAAACGGGAAAAAGAAGAGGAACGAATTGTTGCTGACTTTGCCAAACGCCTTAAACCTATTCTGGAGAATGCCCGATGGAATGGAGAATGGAATGTATACAAGGAATTCCTTCAATATGTACTGGTGTTGCAGCTGACTAAAACTGATGCAGTCCGATACAAAAGCCCATCGCAAGATGACATCATATCCCGAATCCCGACACTAATAGACTTCATCGAGAATTATAATATTTTAAATTCTGCGGACGGGCGTCTTAGCGTCTCGAAATATTGGTATAATATAATTGTCTGATTTATAGCAATAATGAGGAGCATATGCCGAAAATCTATAAAGTTATTGCAGGTGTATCACCAAATAGGACACCTCATAGTTAACTTTGCCGGAAACAAAGTTAGCTATGACTGTTAAAAAAAGGAATTGCTCCACTTTGAATGAGTAAAACTCTTAACAATATAATATCAACAATTAAAACCCAATGATTATGAAAAAGATCGGGAAAAAAACAGATGATGACATAAGGACTTTAGAAATGTATGAGCACATTAGACTACACCCCGGCATGTACGTAGGCATGCTCGGCGATGGAACAAGCAGCAATGACGGAATCTACGTGTTGATTAAGGAGGTGCTTAACAATTCGGTTGATGAACACATGATGGGATTCGGTAACAAGATAATCATTGACGTTACTGATGAGATGGTAACTGTGCGCGACTTCGCCGCGGCATTCCTCTCGGAAAACTCGTTGAGGTGGTATCAAAAGTGAGTACCGGCGGTATGTACGATTCACGGGCTTTCGCAAAGTCGATAGGCCTAAATGGTGTTGGCATCAAGGTCGTCAATGCTCTGTCGACATCGTTTGAAATCAGGAGTGTGCGGGGTGGACAAATGAAGACAGCCCGTTTTGAATGCGGCAAGCTGCTTGAAGAAAGCCCGATAACGGCATGCGATGAACCCAGCGGTACATTTGTGCAGTTCATCCCGGATGCTTCGATATTTTGTGGCTACCGTTATCGAGAAGAGTTTATAATACCCATGATTAAAAACTACACTTATTTCAACATCCGCCTTACTATTACTTTCAACGGTAAGAGTCTTTTTTCCAACAACGGACTCATCGACCTGCTCTGTGAGAACATGCACCAAGCGCCTATGTATTCTCCCATACACCTTTCGGGTGACAACATTGAGGTGGCCATAACCCACGTCAACGATGACGGCGAAGAATACTACTCATTTGTAAACGGACATTACACAGTTCAAGGTGGTACCCATTTAAGCGCTTTCAAGGAGGCCGTAGTCCGCACGCTTAAGAAATATTTTCATCTCAATTCCACATATTCAGACATACTCAATGGCATGATCGCCGTAGTCTCTATCAAAGTTGAGGACCCATATTTTGAAACGGCCACCAGGACAAAGCTCGCCACGACTGACATGGAACCCTACGGCCAGACAGTATCCGAGTTTGTAGGGAGTTTTATCCATAAAGAGCTTGCCAACTATCTTCAGTGCAATCCTGATACCGCTGACATAATCTTAAATAAAATACAGAACAACAAGCTCGACCGCAACTGATCAAATATCCAAAGGAAAAAAACAATAAAATGAATGAAGAAGGAATACAAGCCCCTGTGGTCATAGGAAGAGCTGGAAGAGAACGAGCTTTATAACCTATTGGACAATGTGCTTGAGGACCTCGGAGGATGGTGATAATACGAGTGTTACAATAATTACAGTCGTTAATGGCGGTTTCAATATCGCAAAAGTTATCTTAGGTGTATTCCCAAACGTGACACCTGCAATCTAAATTTGCAGTGAATAGTAAAATACAGATATAATTATGACAGTTCAGGAATTATTCAAGACGGTTGGCTTCAAAGCGATAGCTGAAGCTCTGCGACATACGCATCGAAACGAGAAATCGACAGAGTGTCTCACCGGCTACAAAGAGGCATTCGACATCCTCTGTAATCTTCCGTTCGATGGTTGTGGCGGCGAAGTCACCTTTGATGTCACTCCCCGCGAGGAGTGGGATGAAGAAGGCTCTTTACCCTTACTCGCCAATAGTATTGAGGGCGACTGTTGGGAAAATATCGTTGGAAAGACGGTAATCCGCCCCGACGATAATTCCTTTAACGATGCTGAGCTTGCCGGGGCTATTCTTTGGGGAGCGACCTTTTATGGCTTTACGCCACGCGACCGTTGGAGTCCGTTTGAGGAATGCCACTCAAAATTCGGTATCATGGCCAAGCGTCTTGAGCGCAAACAATACCTGCCCTACCTGCGTGATAAACGTGCGATTCGAAAACTGCGCGATGGTTCCGGAAAATCACGTTTCGGCATTGCATTCAGCATGGATGTTTGGAATGAGATAGAATTCCGACAGCAACATCAGAACCGCTCCAAACGCAAGAGGTTCTATCGCATGGAGAAGCGTATAAAGTGGTTGCAGAAACTCGACAAACGCCAAAAGGTGATTGACAGCCTTAAATGCGGAGGTGTAGCAGTGCCGGATGAAATTGTCTCCACGATATTTAATGCAAAAACAATATGGGAGAACATCTATGAATCGCACACGTTCGGCAAAAGCGACCGCGTGGATTATCTCTCCGACCTTTTGCTTAACAAGGATTACTATCCGAATACCAAGACATTTCTCAATGACGGTGATGAATTTATTTGCGTAGTTTACGCCTCATCTGAACATCCGCTTTCAGATGAAGAATTGTCGCGACTTACAGAATTGTTCGCCACATATTTCTCAGGTGAGAATACAAAGTGGCAGATACTGAGGGCTACCGACGATGACATGGGCAGCGAAATCGCTCTGAAGCACCTCTGCATTGAAAAATAACAATATGGGTAGAAACAAGAAAATAAGCTTATTCGACCGTTTCGAGGATAAAAACAACTCGACATTACACCTTCTATTCTCTGTAGATATTAGTTCAGATAGCCGTGATATTGGATATCGGCAGAGTTTTGGAATCAAACTTAAAGATGGAGGCCAGGGCTACGTATTTTGGGGAGAAGGTACTATGACAACCGTTTTCTCTAAGGACGGTGATTTATCGTCAGTTTCCCATGCTTACTCAACTGCGAAAACACCAAATTATCGTATTGAAGTATGGTCTGACGCTACGGATGCTTTGCTTGAACTGAAATGGGGAACAGGGCTTTTCATTAAGAAAGTTGACTTTGGATGTTGCAGCAATCTTAGACGGCTACATTTTGATGGTTTACCGGTTGATACTAAATTTGACTTTCCTTGTCTTGAGGAAGTTGTTTTGGAAGACCCGAAAGGAGATTTATTGGTCGTATCCGGTGTTCCTGCCCTGAAAAAGTTGCGCATTCATGCAGTGTCAGGATCTGATGTTCAAGTTTTGGATTTGAGAGAAGCAAACTCTATCGAGGAACTGGATTTATGCCTGAAAAATCTCCGAATGATTTGGATCTCGTCAAAATCTCGACTACGCAGTATTCATAGTATATTTAAAATCATTGACAAGAAGGCTGTTGCAATGATTACACGAATCGTTAATCAGAACAATGGTACGCACCATCCTGATGTGATTCAGTATCCTGTTGAAATATCGCCAAATGAGCGTATTCGAAGGCGCCCCTACCCGTATGTGGGAACTTATGGAAATCACAAAGATTCCAATGACGGATTATACTACCTGTTAATAGGGCTGCTTATTAATGCAGCTTTTGAAAGGGAATGTGGTTTCGGCAACGAGATAAAAGTCTCTGTCATCGAACGTACCATTAAAGTTCAAGATAATGGCCGAGGTTTTCCATTATCGGAATTTAAGCGTTTGATTGAAATAGTACCCAATCATAACGACATAAACAAAACCTGGAATTGCGGATTCGGTACTAAGAATGTCAATGCCTTGTCATCAGAAATGACTATCGAAAGTGTCAGGGACGGAATATCAAGACGTATCATTACTTCGCGAGGCAATATTGTTTCTGACAATCAGCACACTGTTGCAGATATGCCTACCGGCACAACCATAACCTATGTTGCCGATACCGAAATATTTGGAGAATATGGATATGATGATAATATTATCCGCGATATTGTAAAGCGGATATCCGCAACTTATGCCGGATTAAATATCGTATTGAATGGAGAAGCAATTTGTTATAAACATGGTTTGGCTGACTTCGTTCACGAAAAATGCAATGGAGTACATAAGGAGACTATTTTGCATTGTGCAACGGACGAATATGAATTCGCAATAGCACCGTGTGATAGTGATAAAGATACATTGCTGTTATCAGAAATAAACGGCAGATCTGATAACCGTGGTGGTTATCATGTCGAGATGCTTGGCAAGGCATTTAAAGATAATATCTTTGACTATTGCAACGCAAATGGAATACCACTGTCAGGCATTAATAGCATAGCGATAGCAATAAGCATATCTATTGATTTACCAGTTTTTGATACTGCAAGTTCGACAAGAAAATTGACTGGTAGAAATGGTTATGAAATTGGGAAAACTATTTCAGGACAAACGTTCAAAGACGAGTTATATGCTTGTTTCGCCAAAATAATTCGTCGGAAACTCTCTAAAATTCTTGATAACGAGCCTGATATTATTCACGCATATATCTTGCAAGACCACAAATCAATTTAAATAATGATGCCGAAAAGTTTATTACTCAGGGTTACAGTCCTTAAATAGACCAATCTACAGTAAAGATTATAGAGGTCCGCGTGTAAAAAATTGACATAGCCGGAAAATATTTAAGGTGTATCGCTATTTGTGACACCTGCGTTCTAACTTTGCTGCCATGAAACGACTGCTACATATATCAATTGAGACTTTAGAGTGGACCGAGGGCAACCATGCCTGGTTTGATGCCAAGCTGAAGCCCGGCACTTCGATAGAGGTGCACTGGGGCGACGGTTCTCACTCCACGCTCCGGCATCATCCGGCCTACAGCATGAGCCGAGTCGCGCACTATTACAAATCGGCAGAGAAGAAACAGCTGCCCTACGAAATCGAGTTTTTGTCGGACGATAGCGATTCATTATTGGCGCTTGTCGACGGCACGTGGGAGACGCAGGTCAACCGCGTGGTGTTCGACGACTGTCCGGCCCTGAACTATCTGCAATATACTCAATTGCACAGTGTTGACTTCAGCGGATGTCCGAATCTCAAAACGCTCGAAATCTGCGAGTATTATGCCGATAAGCTTGACTTTTCGGTCGTGCCTCAACTGAAAAAGCTAATATGCCGGATGAGCAACGAGCTGACATCACTTGACCTTACGCAGAATAGCTCTATTGAGGAACTCGACATCTCGCACTGCGGTAATCTGCTAAAAATCGCCGTAAGCAATGCGTCACGGCTTCGGATATTGGCTAATGACTACACCAAGCTCGACAGCCACAGCCTGAAATGGCTTCAGACCACAGTAGAACGTAACGGAGGAAGAATTCAGGACGAGTGGCTCGACTCAGAATATTTAAGCACCGGTTGTTTTGGACAAGAAATATGAAAAAGAACAGGTTAAGAGAAGAAATATTAAGGCAGACTATAAACCACCTCGACTGGCTCTGCTGCACCTATGGCTATTACCGCATGTCATATCCTGAACTGTGTCAGTATGTTTATAGAGTTTACACCAAACAACTTGAACCATTGCGCTTGCAGTATCAGGAGGGAAAGCTCAATGAACGTATGCATTGGCTTTTGACAAGGGGCTACAAGTATGCGAGAGAGCTATGCAGAGACCATGACATCGCCTGGCCTCCACAGCATGAATCATTGCTTTATAGTGAGCGCTTATCCGCTGCGGAAAGAAGCTGTGACGACATTGCAGACCAATTCCTACAGTTAAAAAAAGATATTGAGGAGTTCCCGCGTAGAATTCAAGCGTTGAAATACGAACTTGAAAGATTGAAAAAATGGAGCAAACACTTGAACTGATGCGCAAGCGTCACGATTGCATTCGAGCGGAATCCTCCACAAAACGAATAAACATCCAATCCGATATGAGCAGTAAGAAAGTAGAACCACATACCGATTCCAATAAGCGTTACCATCTGTGGCTGGATCAAAGTCTGGCAAAAGAAGACATTGATTATATGTTCTTTGACCCGGCATCGGATAGGGAATATACAGTGAATATCCGCATGGGATCTTCGGACTGGCTTTACCTGGTCATGCTCAGCTATGACAACGGTGAGCCCGACGGATGGTATGAGCATTTGAATCCGGACTTGCGTGGTGGCTATATGTATGATGAATTGTCGGCTTTGAAGGTGGATATAATCCGTCTGCTTCGTGAGCGATTTCCGGCAGTCGAAGGTTGGAACGATGACTTACTTCCGCATTATGACAAACCGATAAATATACGTTACTCTTCGCCATTTTATCCCAAAGAGTTTTACAACTACTTTGATTTCGACTTTATAAAAGGTGATGCACCATTTGCGTTGGATGTAGTTGGTGACATACGCTTACTCCGACGTGCGCCATACTTTCAGAGTCGTGTGGCAATTATCGGCTCTCGAAAGCCTGATGAGCACGGCTTGGACGTGGCATACCGACTCGGCCAATACCATTCATCGGAAATAGTGGTCAGCGGCCTTGCGCTTGGTATCGACACCGCCGCGCATCGCGGTTGTCTTGATACCGGAGGGCGCACTATCGCCGTTGTCGGTTCGGGGCTCGACCGTGTGCATCCAAAAGAGAATGCCGAGATACAGGCCGAAATAATATCGCACGGAGGTCTGATTGTGTCGGAGCAAAAAATAGGCACCAAAGCATCACCAAAAACACTGATTGCCCGTACCCGCATTCAAATGGCTATGGCCGATAAGGTCGTTGTGGTGCAATGCGAACGCGAGAGTGGCACGATGCACGCCGTAGATTTCGCCCGCCGCTTCCGCCGCCCCATCTTCGCCCTCGACTGCGACTGGTCAGGAAACCGCTACCTTATTGATAACCAAATAGCAATACCATTTAAAATGTAATATTATGGAAAAGCTTAAACGCAAGATAAAAGAAATTGAAGCCGAGATTTTTGCCATTACCGGTAAAAGTAACAAGAGATACAATCACTGGGCAGATGATGATGACAAGCGAAATCGCGTAATCGAACTGCTGGACCATCGACAAATAATTATGGACGAGGATTTATTCGCGCAATCGGATGATGAGATCGAGCGCTTGGAAACTGTCAATAATAAACTGATAGAACTGACAAATTCCACAAGGAAAAAACTTGAACAAATTGTCTTGAAAACTCTTAACGAACGCCAAGATGAAGAAGAGTTTGTAATTGAAGGTTCGTTTAATCAAGTATATAATGGTGAAGAGTCTGTGCTAAAGCTTGATGAAGATAGCTTATATGGTTCGAACTTCACTCTTATCATCAAAGTCTTAACGGAGTTATATGCTGCATTGCAAAAGCCGGAAATCGTCGTCTTTAAAATTGATAGTACGCGTTTTTCCAATGATGACAAAGATGATTATCCAAAGAGACTATCTCGGATAATGAAATCATTGTGTGCACCATTAAGAAAAACGGGTGACTATCCATATGTGTATATATGCTACGCTGCCCAAAATCTTGTTTACGACAAGTTGTATTCCGGCGCTGACCTGATTCGTCTCAATGACTTTAAACAGGAAATAACAGTCAAACATCGATACTCTCATCAACAGTCAGCTGATCCGGACCTTAGGAGTTAGCCCTTTGCGCCAAACGATTTATATAACTGAAAATCATTCTCCAAAATATAAGCAAAATTAATCAATCGATAAGTTAAATAATGAACGAGTTCAAATCTAAGATACAGGAAATCGAAGCCAAGGTTTTAGCTATTACTGGCGACGATTATGAAGCTTACAACGGATGGGCCGATAATGCACAGCAGCGCAATCACGTTGAGGCGCTCCTGAAGAGCAGATGCAATCTGCTAAATCGCATGTTTTGTCCTACAGTTGAAAACATTGCGCGTTTTCAGACTGTAAATAATTATCTCCGAAATCTTACCCAACAGGCCTATAAACGACTCGCCGAGATCAACTCTGTCGAATACTATACGGCAAGCCCTGATGACGATAATGAAGAAGTTGAAGGTTGGGTCAGATTTATCTTCAATGATGAACACTCTGTGCTTAAACTCGAAGATGATGATTATTATGGCTCCAACTTCACGCTGATGATAAAAGCACTCGCCGAATTGTATCAGTTGAAAGGTCAGGAACGTATCATATACACTCGTGATGGGATTAATCGGCTTGATGATGGGCAAAGTTGGATGGACGCCCCTTTCGACAAGTGGGGCACTGCGTTCAACGATACTGTTATATGCTACGCTATCCACGACCTCACCAGCCACAAAGCATACTCCATCCCCGACCTGCTCCGCCTGAACGACTTCTGTATCGAAACACGCGTCACATTCCAAAGCATAACCCGCCAAGACGGCTCCCGTCAGAAGACGCCATAATAAATATAAACCATTGAGATTGTTTTTTTAAGCATTCTCCATTTCAAAATTAAGTTGTAAATTTGTGAAAACTAAATATACAATACCATTATGAGCATTGAAAATATACCCCGAACCCGTAAACACAAACCCATAATTGCTGTCGACTATACGCCAATTGACGAAAAGGCAGGCGCAGGCGACGCCGAATTTATATCCATCGGGAAAGCCCAATGGAATAACGAGGACATCTCTGCAAAAGTCTTTCGCGTTAGAAGCGACGGCGGAGGATCAAGACAAAGTGAGGAATTGCCCTTATGGCGAGTCTTTGATTTAGCCACTCTCATTATATCCCGCTTAACCGGGCAAGAAAGTTCACTCAATGAATCTATTGTTTCCCAAGAGGATGTCTCATTATTAGATGATTTCTTGAAGGACAACATGCAGCTATATCTACCACGTATCCGAGAAATCAGGTCATTGCTTAATTCTTATGCGGCATCAAATGTGGCACTTGACACTACACCCAACATATTTGATTTTGCGACATCGGAACTCAGCCAGGACGCTATTCTGTGCTATCTGTTCAAATGGGCAGATGATAAATATCTGACTGTGGATGAGGCTCTGTGCTTGAACGCGAAAGCTTTGCTTTCCAAATTCTCGGATATTCCGGCAAGTGAAATCCACCAGGTTACGGTAGGCAGACAGTGGAAAAACATTGATATCTGGGTAGAAATAAACGAAGACTCGTTTCTTATTGTCGAAGATAAGACCTCAACAACTATCCACGACAACCAACTCGAAAGATATAAGGGAATTGTAGAGGATGAATACAAAGGCAGACGTAATAGACTCGCATTTGCATACTATAAGTCTGACAACGAACCTCAAAGTATACTCAGAAGTATCAACTCTATTGGGTACAAAACCCTGACTCGTTGCGACATTCTGGATATTTTACGCTCATATCGGGGGAATGCACTTATCGAAAATTACGTTCTATATATTGATAACATAGAGAAATCTACGCAAGAATTCTTGTCAAAACCCGTAGGACAGTGGAGCTGGTACCAGTGGCAAGGATTTTTCAAACGACTTGAAAAAGACATAGAAGTCGAATCTTGGGACTACGTTCCAAATCCAAACGGTGGTTTCCTTGGGCTATGGTGGCACTTCATGGAAAACCAAAACGATGAGATAAGAATGTATCTTCAGTTCGAGGAACAAAAACTCTGCGTCAAAATAGAATATTGGGGTGATAATAATTCCCGTTCTAACATACGCAATAAGTATCATTCTCTATTGATGGAAGAGGCTCAAAAAATGGGGCTACACATGAACAGACCATCTCGTTTCGGATGCGGCACATACATGACTATCGGTGTCGTGGCTCCTGAGGATATCTTTGGTAATGGGCAACTTCAAATTGATGCTCTTATTTTCAAACTCCACGAATACGAGAAACTTGTAGATGCCTGTATCAATTAAGGCACCAAATGAAAAAAATAAAAATGCAATTGTATGCCATTTACCCATCTGCATGTGCATTCGGTGCATTCGTTGTACCATTCTGCGCTGAATGTCAAGGATGCCGTAGACAATGCGGTTCGTCTTGGCATGAACGCCTTGGCCATTACTGATTATGACTCTTTGTATGCGGCGCATGATTTCGTCCATTACTCGCACGAAGTTGATTCATCGTTTAAGCCCATAATCGGCTGCGAATTGCATGTGAAGCATGTTGTTCCCTTAGGGAATAGTAAATTCCCAATCCACAGTGCCCCTCATCTTACCGTCTTGTGCAAAAATGAGAAAGGTTATGATAATCTTTGTAAACTGCTGAATATAGCATGGAATGAAGGTTTTTACATCTGTCCCACGTTATCTTTTGAGCAACTCGCGGAGTTTGGAGAAGGGCTGATTGTCCTATCGGGATGTCCCGGATGCGAGATTGCCAAGCACTTTATGCGCGGCAATCATGAGGCTGCTGCTGAGGTGATTATGAAATACCACCATCAATTCGGCGAAGACTATTATCTGGAAATAATCCGTAACGGTTTCGATGAAAAGCTTGAATCAGCCTATTCTGATTTTCTGATTGATGTAGGCAAGAAGCATAGCATCAAAGTTGTTGCCACCAACGATGTCCATCGTTGTGATGAAGAGGACAGTTCAAAAATAGAAAAACTGTTAGAAGCCAATTTTGGCAATATGGCCAAAATGATTCCTCTCCCAACCAATGACTGGATGAAAAGTGAAATGGAAATACTATCGCAATTCTCAGACTGCCCTGAAGCAATCTCCGCCACAGATGAAATAGTGAGCAAAATAGAAACATTTGAAGTCCCAAAATGGACCGCTCCGTCACCACGCTGGAATGAGGAAGATTATCTCAAAACATTAAAAGATTGCCAGAATCTTATAGATTAACTCTCGATTCATGATCGACACATAGGTAGCAATTATTGAGGGCACTGAAAAAGTAAGTATTTTTCAGTGCCCTCTCAATGGGCGTCTGCTTTCATTTATGAGATGCGGGTAACGTCGAAATTATTAGGGCCGATTTGACCGCCATTGATTTCCACGTTATACTTCAATCTGAACTGATTGATAACGTTTTCAAGAGTCTGGGTGCTTGCCCAGTTCACATAAGGTTTGTCATGCGACACCTCCGCCCACATACCTGCTTCTATGCGTTTGCCCATTTTGTCGAGGAGCAAACGCTTAAGTGTCAGTCTGAAAAACGGCATTACGATTTGGAGACGTCGAAGTTTGTCGTGGATACTTGTCCGGCATCAAGATCGATGCCATATTTGGCTTTTAGCTGGGCGGCTACTTCCAAGCGATATTTTGTATCGCCTATAGGGAAGTTGCTTCCGTTGTAAGTAACTTCAGCAGTCATGCCGGGCTCGGCGAATTTGCCTTGACGCACGCCGAATTTTCGTTTTACTGTTAATCTGAATAGAGCCATGATTGTATTTGATTAATGATGATTACTGTCGGTTACGTATTTCTTCCATCTGACGAATGTCTTCATCGACGAGTTCCATTATATCGTCGGCAGTCATTCGGTCGAGGAAAATGTATTCTTCGATTCTGTTGCGCCGATATAGATACATCATTGAGCGACCACAGAAATTATTGACTTCCTCTTCCATTTTTGACCGGTCGTATCGTACGCCCTTGTTTTCAATGTAAGCGCAAAGCTCGTCGATTTCTTTGTCGCAGTTGTCGATGATGTACTCGGCGAGTTCGTCAAGAGTTTCTTTCGGTCCCCAAAGGAAATTGCGGGGACGCAGATTGTCCTTGATTCGCGCGTTAATCAGTCGACGAGCCTCGGTCGCCATTTCAATATCAGCCGGGTCGCGATAGACAGTCTTGAGTCTCTCAGCGCGTTCGTTCTCACGTGCTGCACGCTCCAGTCTTTCCTCTTCGAGATATTCGCTGTAAGTTTTTTGCCCGCTCGGTGTTCCAAAACCAGTGATTTCTGCCACCTGATCTTGGAAATACTGTTTCATTTTGCCTTCTCGCACAGAGTCGATAAGTTAGCCTACATCGGGATACTCCTTTTTGACCTGATCGAGAAGTTTCTTAAAAAATCCTGCCATAACATATTAGAATTAATTAGGATGCAAAATTAAGTTTCAGGTGTCATAAAAATCAATCCATATGATTTTTTTTCTAAAAATATTTAAGGTGTATCACTAAATAATACACCGTTATTTGTACCTTTGCATCAAAACTAATGATATGACTCAAATCGAAAAATACATCTGGCTGATTGGGAAATTGCAAACCTTCAGTGCTGGGTTGACGCTTCAAGAAATAAGCGATGCCTGGGAATTGAATATGGAACTGAAAATGGGACGTGAACCTAGAGGAAACGGCGAAAAGATTGACCGTCAGGTTCTCGGCCGATGGCGAAAAGCCATCGTCGCTGGATTAGGTATTGATATCGATTGCCGACGAACAGGTGGAGGCAAATACATTTACTATATAAAGAATCCTGAGAAAATAAGTGGTAATAATGTTGAAAGCTGGGTCATCAACTCCCTTTCAATATTTAACATCCTGAGTGCTTATAAATCTCTGGATGATCGGATTATTAGCGATGCTGTACCTCGTGGAATCGAATACCTACAACCAGTTTTAGAGGCCATGTCGGCAGGCTTCGCTGTTACTTTCACAATCAAGAACTATACTGGTTCGCAATTTGAGATAGTTGCAGAGCCGTATGCGTTGCGTCAGCATAACAATCGCTGGTATGTCCTATGTAAAGTCAATAGTTTTGATGCATTGCAACTGTATGAACTCGAAAACATCTTGAAAGTTGAGCTCCTGAAAAACAAGAAATTTAAACTGCCGCGCAAATTCAATGCCGATGAGTATTTCTCACGGTTCTTTGGCGTTACGATTAATGAAACCATAAAGCCGCGGCTCGTTACCGTCAGGGCGTGGGGAAAGGACGCGGAACAACTTCGAGCACTCCCTATTCATCCTTCTCAAGAAGAATTGCCAACAGAAGGAAACGAATATGCCGATTTCAGATTTTTCGTTGCACCCACGCCTGATTTCATGAATTACCTGCTTGGACTTGGAAGCAATGTCGAGGTTTTGGAGCCGGAGCAATGCCGATTTGAAATGGAGCAGAAGGTCAAGGCTCTTGGCAATCGATATTTTGGCTGGCCATTTGAGGATGATTCATCCAAAGTCACCTTGAATGGCAACTTTGCCGCATTTGACATAAAATGTGCAAATTCCGAGTTCACCAGCATTTCCTCCATTGCTGTCGTGATTGTTCGCAATGGAGAAATCGTACGTAAATTCCACTCATACGTTCGGCCGGAACCATTTGTATTCGATGATTGTGGAGATGATAGCATTAAAGAGGAAACAGTAAGCACAGCACCTTCATTTTCCGAAGTATGGGCGCAAATCAAAGAAGATATCGGCGAACTACCTCTTGTGTCTTTCATTGGCCTTGATGGTGAAATCCTGAAGGAAACGTTTGCTCATTATAACATGGGAAATACTGAACCGGAGCATACATTTGTCAACATATCAGATGCAGCTCAGCCAATACTTGGCCAAGAAGTTCCCTGGATGACGCGCTCCTCCATCGCAGCTCTTTCCGGAATAGAAGTTACCGACAAGCCCACCGAGACAAGTGGCGCAGAGTTTGTAGCCTATCTTGCATTACGATATCTATAAGAGCATTTTCCTTAAAATAATTTTTATATAAATCTTTGAAGCAGAGAGATCTGATGGATTTCTCTGCTTTTAGTTTTGAGGTGTATCACGAATAGGGACACCTCGATACTACTTTTGCCGTATTAAAACAAGGAAACCAAGTTTTATATGGCAGAAATAAAAATAGATAGTAAAAAATATACCGGCACATCTAATGAGGTAATACGGTCGTTAGGCTCTATAATTCCGGAACAGTTGGCGGAGGAGACTAAACACGCGTATGCCAAATTAAGTGAAGCGCTTGGCTATGATGTTGCCGGGTTTGTAGCAAACCGCCTTAGATTGTCGCCCGAGGAACTTGCTGTGGCGTTGGCCGCAGAGCAGGTCGACGGTGTTGCTCTGGCCATCTATAATATCGAGGCTCGTGGCCAATCAGTTATAATTGGTGACCAGACGGGAATCGGCAAAGGACGTCAGGCTGCTGCACTTATAAGATATGGTATGCTCGCCGGCTATTTGCCTATTTTTCTCACTGACAGATACACTTTATTCAGCGACATGTATCGCGACTGCAAGGCTCTCGGCATTAAAGACGCACGCCCTCTGATACTGAACTTAAAAGCTTCTATTGTTGACTTTGACAAACCGGTAGAAGATGATAATGCACCTTTGACAGATGAAATATGGTCTCCCGAAGAAGATGCCGACGAGGAAAAAATGATGGGATTATATACCCAACACTATGAGGAGGTATATAAGTCACCTAAAAAGGCAGAGTTGGAGATTATGTACGGGGATGGTGACTTACCCAACGAGCGATTTGAATATGTGATGCTATCATACTCTCAGCTTAAAGACGCACGCAGAGACATGACCCGCCTCGATTTCCTCACATCGCTATGTGAGAAGCATCGTGTATTATTCATATTTGATGAGGCACACAAAAGCAGTAGTGTCTCAGCTGGCAAGATATCCATAATAACACAAGGCATTAATTCTATACTTACAACATGCCCGAGAACGCAATGTGTCTTTCTCTCGGCTACGTTTGCCAAGCGTCCCGAATGTCTCATCACCTTCATGCGTCAGACCGTTCTGAGTTCTTTGGCAACCAGCGAGACCTTGCAGCAGGCCTTTTCTAACGGCGGCGTGCAGATGCAGGAATACGTGGCATCAAAACTGGCCAAAGAGGGACAGATGATTCGCCGCGAACATTCAGGCGAAGGTATTCCCGAGCCGGTCTACACTTATCTTGATGATAAACTCGCTCTACATTCAGAGTTGTTTGACAAGGTTATGTATTGGTTCAGGGAACTCGTCAATCTTTCGGATATGGTCAAGGGATTCATGTCGACGGCATCAATGCTTGGAGCTGCTATTTTTCGGCCTTATCCAACGAGAGCTCAGCTGTTTTACGTGAATAAAATTCTGCTCCTTTCCCTGAAGGCGAGAGATGTGGCCGAAGCTGCCATACGTGAAGTTCAATCTGGGCGCAGCGTAGTCATTGGCATGAGCGATACACTTGAGTGTGTGCTACGTGACAGCATCGACCCCTTGACCGGAGAATGCCCCAAAGGTGACTTTTCTACTATCTTGTTGCGACTTCTGGAAAAGACGGTCAGAAATCCGAAAAATCTGGCTATGACAATCTTCGATATGGATTTCACCGATATCGGCGAATCAAATGAACTCATATCCCAACTGAAAGACATTTCTACTTATGCGGCGCAAATCAGAAGTGATATAGAGGATGATGTGTTCCACCTGCCTATGTCTCCAATCGATGTCATACGGCAATTGATTACACAGGAAAGTTTCACAGATAATAAAGGAGTGACTCGAAACATCCGTTTCGAAGAGTGCACCGGAAGATCTCGACAATTAGAGTATTTGTCTCCCGAAGGCGACGATGAGTTTGTCAATGTGTCAATTATCCCACGAAAGAAGCGCCATTCGAACCACATCTACAATGATTTCCAGAACAATAAACTTGATGTAATTCTGATTAACGCCTGCGGAGCCATTGGCGCAAGTGCCCATGCAGTTGCCACGGTTGAGGTTGATGAAACTGATGTAAGGCAGCGTAAGATGCTTATAGTGCAGAACGATCTTGACGTGAATATAGACCTTCAAAAGCGAGGTCGAATCAACCGTACCGGTCAAATTGCGGAATTACCGCCGCTATATGAATACATTATAACAGCCATTCCTTCGGAGAAGCGTCTAAACATGATGCTCCGTGCCAAACTACGTTCTCTGAGCGCCAACACAACAGCAAATCAGGATCAAGACAAGCTTCAGGCCGACTTCATAGATATAACCAACAAGTATGGGAATCTCGTTACTAAAGAATTCATAGAGGCGAATCAGGAACTTTCATTTGTTCTTGGTCTCAACAAGTCTACTACCGCAAGCCAATTGCTTGCACGCATATCCATGCTCAGCGTTGCCGCGCAACAGGAGATTATCGAAGACGTCTTTGGGGCATACCAGAATATGGAACAGGAGCTTCGCCGCATCAACCAATGGGATCTCGAACGAGAATTCCGCGATTTTGAAGCAGAATTTGTGAAAGAAGAACTGTTTACAGCTCCTATTGATGATTCTGCTATGGGTGGAGCCTCTATGCTGACCACATTCCGGTGCCGTCACCGCACGTATCCTTATGATGCCATGACTTTGCAGCAGTGCATAGATCAGGCAAGGACTGCATACGGAACTAAACTGGCAGAATCCGAAGATCTCAAAAAAGAGATAAGCAACTATTATCGCATTGAGAAAAAGAAAATTCGCGAAAATATCGATGCTCGAAAAGAAAAACTTTTCAATACTACCCTTAATGCGTTGTTGAAGTACGGCCTTGATGTAAATGTAGCCAAACAAATTATAACGTTAAGCCAGTTTCCTCCTGAGGATAAATTCGGTCACGAGATTCACAATTATGTCAAAGACAATCCACAAGTATCAAGGATAAAACGTAAGCTTAAATCTTATCAGGTAGATTTCAACGACTTGGATTCTCGTGAAAAGAAAAGTCTCAAAGATTTGTCAGACCAACGTAAAAGGCTTATGGCAGTAATCTCAAAAACTATTATTGGTCAGGGATATTGGAGTATCATGAACTTTCTGCCCGTAGAGGAACAGTATCAAAGGGTAATGGCCGTGTTGAAGGAAGTCCGTTTTGACAGGAATCCCAATAAACGATTCCTGCCTGGTAAGGTACAGTTCGTGTTTGCTCTATCTGCTGTACATAAGGAGCTTGTGTTGAATCTGGTAAACAAAGGCTCACAGAATAACTACGATCGTCTGCTGGGAATTCTCTCTTCCATGCCATGGTCCTTTAATCATTCAACTTGGAACAATGAAATATCCCTTTACAACAACAGGATACTGGACAGGCAGATCATAACAGGCAACATATTGGGTGCATACGCTAATCCGCTAATACAAAAGATGAAGCCACACTTCATCACCTTCTCACTGTCTCCGAACGATAATAGCCAGGCAAAGATTGAACGAGGACTGCTCCTTCCTATGTCGGGCGAAAACGTTGAAAAACTGATTTCAAATGTTACTCTGCCTCTCGGTTATGGATTGAAATATGCAACCGCCGTTAACTATGTGTACTCAATTTCCGGAATAGGATTGGATTTCTCAATATTACCGGTAAGGGACTATTCGGATAAATGCAAAATAAAGTTCTACATAAGCGTGGTTGACAAAGACTCCCGCAAGTTTGAGTCGGATACCCGGTTTGATGCAATTCGAGATCTCTTCAAAGGCAATCAAGTGACATCTGTTCACAACAATGGCAGCAGTGCATCAAAGCGACCGCTAATGCGGTATGCAACGGACTCTTTGTCGCATGACTCCCCTGAATTTGCTTCGATTATGACTCTACTGGCTTCGTTACGAGCCGTCATTCTGATTCCGAGAGACTATCTTACCGTTGGCGAAATGAAAGATTTTGCCAATATTCGGATGACGGAAGATAATAGCGACTGGCCTCGCCTCGACTGGCGTAATTCTTCAGCTCAAACTCCTCCGAAACGTGAACTACAGATAAGGATATCATCGCCCGAGGTCAATAACGATATTGTTTATGTCGATAACTATCCTCCATATATATTGCTTGGCAAACGAACGCTATCCTGCCAGGGGCATTCTCTAAAAGAAATCACAATGACTGAAACACTCCGATCTTTGTACTTAGAGTGGAACGATATCTCAAATGCTCCGGTTCAGACTCTGCCTGACTTCGGTGTCGGCTTCCCACAAAAAATTATGGGAGATATTCATCGCATCTTAGTCAACTCAACCAAGGAATCCATTATACAATTCAGCAAACCTGTTTATGATAAAATGAAGGAGATAACCGAGCGTTTTCAATTATCAACCATAGGTAAGACCATTGCAAAATACCGTGAGGATATGCTGTTTTGTTCTCCACCGAAAGATGTTGCCGAAAAGTTCCTTGATGAGTGCCTATATGATTCGCGTCTTGCAACAATCAGGACAAGTCTTGAGAACTATATCAATGGTAAAACCGATATAATCCTTGACGTATGAGCTACATCGGCATCAATGGAGTCTCCAGACTTGACCCGGAGGGCAAGTTTGATATTAATAAGGCAGAGCAGATGGCTAAAGATGGCAACGACCCGACTGTCATAAAAATTCAGACAGGTTGGGAACAAGGTATAGATGGCTTCTGGCGTTACGAGATTCAAGACCCTTTTATGGAGACCATTGCCATAGAAGATTACGTGAAACCTCGATTTGGTGAAGCCATAAATATCCGAATGATTTTGCATGACACTCGAATCTTAGCAGCTTATCCTGAATTTGAGAATCTGACTTTATATGCCATGTACTCTCCCAGGAGAGGGGCGGCGGGCTATTACAACCCTTCTACTAATGGCATGGTTGTGGCCATGGGTAGGCCATGCGACGGTTTTGAACTTCAGATTGACGGCGTTCTGCTCCATGAGGTGCAACATCTGATTCAGGAAATCGAAGGGTTTGCAAAAGGTGGAGACCCAAAGACTTTGGGCAAACGCACTTATGTGCGGATGGCTGGAGAAGTTGAGGCGCGCAATATATGTCATCGGCATTTTCTGACCGAAGAACAACGACGCAGAAAACTTCGCACTGATACCCAGGATGTCCCGGACGAAAAACAAATCATAGCTTTCAAATAATTAAAATCGTAGATAATAATATGGATAGTAGCGAATTATACCCATATTCTCCCAAAGAGCATATCCGTCAACTCGTTGATTGGATGTCACAGGGCGTTTATGAGAAGGAACATATTATATCCATGGCTTTGTTGTGTGCAGTGGCTGGTGAGAATATGTTTCTGCTCGGGCCTCCGGGTACAGCCAAGAGCATGGTGGCAAGTCGGTTGAAAATGATATTCAAAGAGGGCAAATCATTTGATTACCTGATGTCCCGATTCAGCACACCTGATGAAATCTTCGGTCCAATTTCTATCTCACGTTTGAAAAATGATGACAGATACGAGCGTTTAACAACCGGGTATCTTCCTGAAGCCGACGTCGTGTTTCTTGATGAAATATGGAAAGCTGGCCCGTCGATTCAGAACACACTCCTGACAGTTGTCAATGAGCATATTTTTCACAATGGCGGAAAGATTATGCATACTCCGATGAAAGTTCTGATTGCCGCCAGCAACGAGCTTCCAGCCAAAGACGAAGGCCTTGAAGCCCTATGGGATCGATTTCTCGTGCGTATGGTGTCTAATTGTATTGAGAGCGATGCCGCATTCTTCAAGATGATAGCGTCAAAAGGTTCCGAACTGACAGGACTGCCCGAATCGCTGTATGTTACTGACAATCTTTATTACCATTGGCAACACGAATCGCGGACTGTCGGTATTCATGAGTCGGTTGTCAATGCCATCAAAGCATTGCGCCAAAGTCTTTCCTGTTTGGAGAAGGATGATGGTAATCAGTTACGGTACTATATCTCCGACCGCCGATGGCGCAAAGCGTACAGGCTGATGCAGACCTCTGCATATCTTAACGGCAGGTTGGAAATCAATGTGTCTGATTATCTTCTTCTAATCCACAGCTTCTGGAATGACGTTGAATGTATTCCAAATATTCTTAAAGCCATAACTACAAGCATCTCCGACTTAACAGTCAAACAGTTGAATAATATCGAGAAGCTAATACGCCAAATGATGACTGCGCAAAACCAACAATCTCTCTATATAGCATCGCGGATTAATTCAGAAGATAATAAATTTGAGGAATATGATTACTTCTATTACCTTGTCGAAAATTATCCCGGCGGTGATGTATATTTCTCGAAATGGGATTACACGTCATTAAACAACAGCCCTCGGGATGGAATTCTGTTCTATGAAACTAAGAGGAAGAAGAATATCATACACGCTTTAATCCCGGATAAATCTTTAGATTCAATGACTAAAAATGCCTCAGGTTTGAAAAAAGTAAAATTGCAGAAACATCCGAAAGGCGTAATTATAGATGGGAAGCCATATTCTTTCCGTGCAAAAGGTGTTCAACAACTCGGTACAAAGGAGCCATTCGAGAATTTGCCATTGTATCAACGTGTTCCTGCCGTGCAAGATTTATTTAAAACTTGTGTCGAAGATTGGGAAGAGGTGATTACTGATAATCTTATTAATTGTGATAATATATTCCTTTCGGATACAGACCTTGCGTTAGCTAATAAAATGATTAAGGAGGTCCGGGAATTAATAAAAACCACTGAGGTAAAGCTCAATAACTTAGCAATAATGATAAAATGATTGATTACACTGATATCGACGCTAAGCTCGAAGAATATAGCGAGGCATTTGATTTTTATATGGAAAATGGTGAGATGCCGCCATTAATTTCTGAGGAGGATTGCCTCATTGGCTATATGCGGGACGTTATAGATTCCTATCCAGATATCAACGACTCAGACCCAACATGGGTCGAAGTGTTGAAAGATGATTTGATATCGTTTTTGGCATTATTGATCGAACTGATAAGAGATATGCAGAAAGAGGCTAATAAAGAACTTTTATTTATACCCGAGTTTAAGGCTGCACCAATAGAGCATAAGCTTCTAATGTGGCAACAGATTTGCAAAACTATCGACGCCGGCTATTCCGTATATGATGTAAATTTGCCCGGCTACATCGAGCAATTTGAAAATATGGAAGATAACGAATCGGTACTTGCTGCATTGGCATCCGATTGGGAAAACGCCTGTAAAGCTAAACTGGAGCAAAAAACTCAACAGATGTTGAAACGCGCAAAGAATCAGTTTGAACAACGTTTTCATGTGGCAGGAACTGTAGATTACGAGGACAAAAAGCAGGTTGAAAATTATATCCACCGCTATCCTCAACTCAAAGAAATTGTAGATATAATCGGGCGAGACAATAATCCATCAAAGGAGGAGAAGGATACGATTGTTTATAAGTTTTTGCCCATTACTGTGGCTAAAAATAGTTCGGTGGAGGAGATCGACCGGGTTGAGTCAGGCGATAATTTGGAACGGGTTCTCCCGGTAGAATTATCCATGCCTGAAGACCTTTTCTTTAAACGATATGCGACAAAGGAACTTCAACAATTTTCAAGTCCCGGCAAAGGGAAACCAAAGAAAATTGAAGAGCATCGCAAAGACCCACGCCTGACCAAAGGCCCGATTATTGTATGTGTTGACACCAGTGGTTCGATGGAGGGACAACCGCTTAAGATTGCTTTCTCATTGCTTAAACAACTGCTAAGTATGGCAAAGAAACAGAAACGCCCTTGCTATTTGATTAGCTTTTCTGTCAGGGCAAAGTCTATCGACCTTGCAAAACCCCGAAACTGGAGTAAACTCGATAACTTTCTCGGCAACAGCTTCAGTGGAGGCACGGATGGTGAGCAAATGCTTGCCGAAGCTCTATCAGTATTACAAAGCGGAACATATGAGATGGCCGACGTGTTAGTTATCTCAGACTTTGAGTTTCCGCCACCTAAGTCTACAACAATGGAAAGAATTAACAAAGAGAAAGCCTTCGGAACTCGTTTCTACGCCTTGCAAATTGGCCACTCCGCCCATAAATATAACCATATCATGGATAAAATATGGACAGTGTGATTGAAAATATATTCCTATGTTTTAACAACATAGCTAAGGGGATTACGACTTTGGAGTAATTGCAACCTGACACATGGCAAGGGTTATGAGGCACCATCTCGGTTTCGAGTGCCTCATGACATACCTTGCTATGATCATGTGAGCATTATCTTGTGATACTGTGGACGATACAATCTCGGCTCAATGAAAATATGGTGAGATTAGTACACCATCAGTACTCCAAAGCATCGGCTCGCACGTTGCCTGATTCGATATGAAAACACCTATGCTCCAAAGAATAGTTTTGGACCGAAAATAGAGTTGGGAAATATTGGGAAAGATTTCAGAAATGTTGGGAAACGGCTGATTTTCAATAATCTTTTTACATACACTCATCGTTACACTTGCACTAAGACTCACTTGATGAGATATATGGATGATCAGACATTCATGCAAAAAAATGAAGAAATGGTTATTCAATCATACATTCATTTGTTCATCCATGTATGTACTCAAATGTATTGACATTTACTTGAATAAATGTATGGGCATACCCTCATCCCTTCATTTGAATGTTGGAATACATCTACATTCATGTGTATGACCATGTGTATGAACATGTGTATGAATGTGTGTATGGTTGATCATTCAGAGTCTTTGATGTCCTCCGGCCCAACGGCGCTACGCTATTACGCACGGAGATGAGTTGACCCAGACATGGTTATCAAGCCGGGCGGCGAGAAATGGTGAATGTCACCACCTATTTATTCACCGCTAAACTCTATATTGATATGGACTATGTTATGATTGAGCGTCATCTGTTTGATGCGCTATTAAGAGGTGTGCGTGAATGTCGCTCGGCGTTGGATGCTGCACTGTCGGCAGTCGGCTGCCATCGGTGCGGCTGGGTTGACAATAATTCCGCACAGGCTATTCTTCAACGTTCAACTCGCACTATGCAGTCGTTGCGCTCTTCAGGCAGAATCGGCTACAGCATTATAGACGGCAAAGTATTCTATCCCGAAAAGGAGATTGCAAGAGTTTTGAATCAACACTATATCTGTCATGAAAGAGAAGGTTGAAGTATTATCGGCATCGGACTTGAAGCCGATATTCGACGAACTGGATGCAATGGAAACAATAGCATCAGCATTGATCGAGAATTGTCAGCCTGTATTTCAAGGCAAACGTTATCTCACGGATTCTACGCTAAGCCGACGGCTGAATATCTGCAAACGAACTCTTGCCACTTATAGAGCCAATGGCTTGTTAGGGTATTACAATCTTCCCGGTAAGATTCTTTACTCAGACGCAGAAATTGAAGAGTTTTTGCAACGGCACTATCTGCCACCATTCAGATGAATGAAAATTGTCCCGGCCGATGTATTATCATCAGTCGGGACAATTTTAAATGGTTACTTCTGTGAACCGAATTTGGCGGCGAGACCACCCATCTGTTCGGCGATGGACTTATCTATCACCTTTGCATAGATTTTGGTGGTGCGGATATCGGAGTGGCCGAGCATTCTGGCGATGATTTCCATCGAGACGCCGTTGGCGAGGGCAAGACATGCGAATGAGTGGCGGGCGATGTGCATTGTCAGAGGCTTGTTAATCCCACAGATTCCGGCAATCTCACCGAGATAGGAGTTCATGCGTTGATTGGAGATTACGGGAAGAAGAACGCCTCGTTTTTCGCAGAGCGGGTGGTCGGCATACTTATCGGCAATGGCTCGCGCCGATTCCAGATAAGGTATACTGCAAACGTTCTTCGTTTTCTGACGAGCCTTGTGGATCCAGTAGTTACCTTCGTCATCAACGGATACATGCTCCGGTTTCAGCCCCTCGACATCCGAGAACGACAGCCCGGTTAACGCGCAGAACACGAATATGTCACGGACAACATTCAGCCGCTCAAGGGTAAATGTCTTGTTCATTATGGTTGAGAGCTCCTTTTCGGTAAGGAATTGGCGATTGGTAGCCTTGGCCTGAAACCGCATGCCTTGGAATGGATTGATCTCCATCCATTTGTTGTCAAGCGCCAATGTTACGATTCGCTTCAGTATCTTGCAGTACTTGTTTGCGGTGTTCTGTTCCTGCTTTTTATCAACGCGGAGGAAAAGATGAAAGTCGCGGACAAAGGCATTGTCGATGGAGGAGAATGGAATGTCAGCTGCGTTATAACGCTTACGGATAAACTCACCGAGATAACGCTCGGCTCTCTCGTTGCGAAGAACAGTGTTGAGTACGACATCGCCGATTTCAAGTCGCTGACGATACTTCAGGTTGTCCTCTTTGAATACTTCGCACAGCATTTTGGGTTTCTCAACTCTGCCATTCCACTCGTCAAGAATTGTCTTCGGGTTGATAACCTTCTTTTCATCGGTGAAACGCTGATGAATTTTGAGAAGTTTCGCCAACGTATCGTCGAGATAGTCGTTCAGTTCAAGCGACAGACGGTCGCGACCAGTGGAACGCTGTTCTTCTCGTTCCACACTTTCGGGTTCACACCTCGTTTGAGGGACGCTTCAAGGAAACGAACATCAACGGTGACGCGCATATACACCGGAGCTTCACCGTTTTTCAACAGCTTCTACCTCTTGATGTAAAAGAGGATGCTGAAAGTCGATTTTCTTTGTTGCATATCAAATAAACATTTTTGATTAAACATTAGTTTGACAAGATGAGAAAACCGTGGGCAATCAAAGGTCAATCAGCGAATTAAGCCTTAATCGTTGGACTTTTTGCATGTCAGAAACAAGTCCAACGGATGCTCCAACGCGAAGTGCCTCGTTTTGCCGGATTTTGCGCAGGGGCTAAAAGCAAAGAATCCCGAAAATCATTGATTTTCAGGATTCTTCTGCGAATTGCTTTCGCTTGTTGTGGTCCCACTTGGAGTCAAAATAGTGAA
>LUJM01000069.1:0-2099 GCA_001689415.1 Bacteroidales bacterium M2
GCCGGTTCGTTCGCCGGATTCCAGTCAGCAGTGGAGGGCTTAATTTTGAAATTCTTTGATTTCCGCGAAGCCCTGAAAACTCTCTACGAGTGGGGTACGGCCGTAGTTAACTGGTTAGGTACGTTTATCGATGCACTGACACCCGTCGGAACGGCGTTCGGTTTTGTCGTTAAAGCCGTTGGAGGATTGATTTCCGTACTCGGTTCGGCGATTGGTTGGTTTACAAATCTATTCACACAAACAAAATTAGGAATCGCGGTTATTAACGCGCTGGTAGCCGCTTTCGTGGTGTATAAACTTTCGGTAATCGCCACCTCCGCAGCCGTAAAAAGGTTTATCACCGATATTGTAGCGAAAAAGGTAGCGATGATTTCCGAAATATCCGTTACCAAACTCGCAACCGCAGCCTCCCACGCCTTCAACACCGCGTTAAAGTCGAATCCTATCGGTTTGGTTTTGGCTGGTATCGCGTTACTTGTTACGGGTATCATGTCGTTTATAGACGCTTCAAAGAAGGCTACGACCGAAACCTCCTATCTTACCGAGGCTACAAATAAGTATCGGGAGGCCGTGACAAAGGCCAACGCGCAAGCGCAAATGGAACGCGACCGCCTTATGGAGTTGCGGCGTGTCGCTATGGACGAACTCGAAACGAAGGAACACCGTATAAAGGCAATAAATGAACTGAATCGAATAATTCCGGGCTACAAGGCTCAACTTGATTCTGAAACTGGGGCTTATCGGGAGAATAAAAAAGCCCTCGACGATTATATTTTGTCGCTTGAAAAGAAATTAAGAATCGAAGCCGCAAAAGGCCAATATCAAGAGTTATTAAAAGCCGACGCAGACGCACAGCAGGAAGCCTACGAAAAGTGGAAACAGCAGCGTATGCGATTAGCGATTTTGCAAGCCGGCAAGGCTAAACGCGACCAAGATTTAATGAGGGCGAACGACCCTTACGGCATATTAAGGAGCGAAAATGCCGAAATGCTGAAACTGCAACAAGAATTATCCGGCTCGTTTACTGACTGGTATAAACAGCAACGCACCGAACAAACCCGCGCTCTTGAAGAATTTCAGGAATATCTTCACGAAATTAGCCTTACTTTCGACGACCTCGCCGACCCTGAACCGGAGGTGGACCCGTTCAAACCCCTGAACGATTCAGCAAAGGAGGCCGTTACCAGAATTAAAGAAATTAACGCAGAGTTAAAACGCCTCCGAAAAATTGACCCGGAGAGTGATGAAGAACTCGACCGTATTCAGAAACGTATCAAACTCCTTCAGGAAGAAAAAAAGGAACTCCTCGGAAAAAATAAGATAAAGAGAGAGCCGGGTACTTACGGCGCGGATTCTCTCGACGAGGTTACAAATCCTATTTCCGACGCTCATCAACGCCGACTACTGGAAATAAATAAACAAAATCTTACTCAATCGGAGCAGACGATCGCGAAGAGCCGGGAGTTAATTCGGTATGGCCGCGAACTTTCGGCTGCCCTCGAAACGCTCCGAGAAAAAACAGACAGCACCCACACGAAAACCCTCGACGCAATCAACGCCGCCCAGACCCAAATCGAACAACAGACGGCGGCAGCTCAAAAGGAAATCGACAAGGCTATCATAAAGCAAAATGATGAATATTATAAAAATCGACTGACCGCAGTAAAACGATTCTACTCGGAACAGGAGTTTATAATAAAAGAATCTCAGGCAAAAGGCGAAATCTCACAAGAGGCCGCAAGTTTATACAGCCTTAATTTGCAGCGTCAGAGCCACGCCGACCAACTCGCCGAAATGCAACGGTATTACGACGAGTTGGAGGACGATTATAGCATGGACGCGGAAACGTGGCAGCGTACCCGTGAACAGTTGGAGACAAAGATGCGCGAAATGAATAGCAATTTACTCACTGATACGGGTAAACTTGTCGAGCAAATCCGCCAACTCTCTACCGATACCACCAGCGCAGAAGGGATAAAAAACGCCTTCGACCTTCAGCGTCAAGGTATCGAACAGACATACGCCGCAGCGGTGAAAGTTGTCGGAGAAGGTACAGAGCAAGCGGTAGCACTCGAAACGGAGAAACAACGCCGTATCGC
>LUJM01000069.1:2192-3549 GCA_001689415.1 Bacteroidales bacterium M2
CTCGAAAATTACCACCGTCAGGGCCTTATCTCAACTAAGGACTACGAAAAGAAAAAATTACAGTTAGGCGTTACCAACGCTAAAAAGTATTTCGATTATTACGCCAATCTTTCCGGCTCGATGTTCTCAGCAATACAAGATGCTGAAATCGCGCAGAGTGACGCGAAATATGATGTCTTGATACAACAGGCAAAGAATAACGGAGAGGACACAGCAGCCCTCGAAGAAGAAAAGGAAAACAAGAAACTCGAAATACAAAAGAAATACGCCGATGTTGATTTTGCGATTAAAATCTCCACGATTATAGGAAATACCGCCGTCGCCATAATGCAGGCTTTCGCGCAGCTCGGCCCGATTGGTGGAGCTATAGCCGCCGCCATGTTGACTGCTACCGGCGTGGCCCAAGTAGTGAGCGCAAAAGCCGAACGCGACAAAATCAAGAATATGCAGCCGAGCAATACCGCCGGCAGCTCCGGCACCGTTGCCGCTCCGGCCAAGGCTGAACGAGTGCTATCCGGCTACTCTGACGGCGGATATACTGGCGACGGTGACCGCTACGAGGTTGCGGGTGTCGTTCATCGCGGCGAGTACGTCGTGCCGAAGCCTATTATGGACAACCCTCGCGTAGTTGACGCGGTGGGTACAATCGAGGCGATACGCCGTAATAAAATCCTCGGTTCAGGTATGGCCGCCGCTCCTTCCGCCGGTTACGCCGACGGAGGTTATACCGTCCCGGCTCCCTCGTTGAGCATGGAGGAATTTACAAAGGCCGTTCAGGAGTTCCGGGCGGCAACAAAGGCAATCCGGGCATATATCGTTTACAAGGACATAGAGGACGCGAAGGAAACGATGGACCGCGCCCGCGCTCCGTTCACCAGAAACAAAAAGTAATTACCGCTATGATAAAAATACTTATCAAAGGGGAAGCTCTCGACCTCCCCGAAGGTTTCAGCATGGCCGTTGAAGATACCAACCCGATATTTAACGACCAAGGCAGCCAATCAATACCGGCCACCGTTCCACCGACGAGGCGTAACAACCGACTGACCGGCCACGTTGTCCGAGTTGACAACGCCGAGAATCCGAACGAGCCGGAGCGGACTTGTATCATAGAGAACGGCGCGTACCAACGTCGCGGCACACTGAATTACACAAGCGCAAACAGCCGCGACGGTATAACCTTTAACGTCGGGTTCGACAACTCCACGGCCTACGAAAAATGGAAAAATAAGAAACTGACCGAACTTTCGACGCTCCCCATGTGGCGGCACTCATCGCTTGCCGTTCTGATGTCGGAACTTAACGCGATATATCATAACGCTGACCCGAAAACCAACCCTTTGGCGGTTTTCCCTAT
>LUJM01000070.1:0-6093 GCA_001689415.1 Bacteroidales bacterium M2
TAAGTGTCTTGGAATAACCTTAAAGTTACTGAAATTCAGCGACTTGACCAAATTTTAGTGTTCAATTTTATGCTAAACATCAGATTTTTAATGGATTAAACACCTGGCTCCTCGGAGCCGTTAACAAACTCTCAAAAAATAACCGAAGTATTGAATCAACAATATGAAGTTAATTAATTTATTTGTAGTAATTATGCTACTGGCTGGCCTTACGGCATGTAGCAATGACGAACCTGTTCTTGACGACGTTCAAGAACAGAATGCCTACGGTATAGACGGCATGGATGTGATAACGATAGAAAAAGATTCGGCAATTGCACAATTTGCGCGTATCCTTTCTGATGTCGTTTATGAAAGGCAAGATGTGAGAGAATTCCTTAAAGAACAGGCTTCCATGCGTTTTGACTCAAATACAGATATATTGTATGGGGAAATCAAAAATACGATAATTAATGGAGAAACGTTCAAGAATATTCTGGCTGCACACTCATCGCTGAATGAAATTACAAGCATCGAAAAATCTGTGCCGGCCCTCAATATATTTATTCCAGAAATCTCGTTATTTGATATAACGCTCGATAACATGGATTGCACAGATGCCGAAATACCGGTTGCAGTTTCGACACAAAAAGGTATGGATTTGTATTTCGACGGTAATTTTGAGGTCACTGTGCCCAATGGAGAACTCCCTGCTTATCATACATTTGTCGTTAATGAAAACACAATAGTGACGGTCAAGGTAAATTCAGTGGGCATGTATCTTGGATATGAATTGCCCGATGACGGCGCGTCGTTGATGTCGAGGTCAGTGGAATGTAACGGTAATGAAGTTGGAGCTAAGGCTATTGAAGCTTTCAAATATTTTAATCAAGATAATGGTAGTAAATATTCAAGGGCTCTGCAACGTGACTATATTTACTACGGAATAACCCCTGAAAACGGTAATGGCTCATTAAATTATGGCGTGACTGAGTACCTTGCATTTATGGAAGTAAAACCAGAAGTTTATTTCGAAATTTCAGACCAAAGAACAGGCGTGGAAAATTCAGATCCATATATTAAAAACGACTATGTTTCTCGAAAGAAAACAGATTTTACTCCGGAAGAACTTGTGAAATTAATGTGGTCAGAAGGTACCTATACTTTTAGATTTGATATTATTTCATCTAATCAATCTATGCCGACTACATTGAGATTGTTTTGTTATCCAGAAGATTTATGGAATTTTAATTATGCTCGAACCTACAGGCATAGTACAGCTTTCAGGCATAGTCGATACTCTTATAGTATAGATCCGAAGAAATTTAAATCAAAGAGAATTGATTTAAGTTCAAGAAATTTGACATTAGGTAAATGGGATTTATCTTCAGAGGCGTTAGAAAGGTATATAAGGATTTCAGAGCAAGACCAAGAAACAACAACTACTGAAACATATTCATTTGAGATAACTAAAATGACATCTGCTAAAGTGAATGGAAGTTTGAAATTAGGACTTGGTACAAATACTTCGGGAGAAATCGGAACTGAATTGTCTACGTCCGCTACAACGAAAGAAACGAGGTCTGTGACAATTTCCAAAACTGAGCACGATGATGAAATCGGCACTGTAAAAGTATATTTCTATGACCCAATTATCTTAGAAAAGGTTGGAGATAAGTACGTTGTTAATTCTTATAGTGTTGGCGGTGTTACTTTCGGTCTGATGGTGAAATAAATTTATTCGCATATTTTAGTGAGACTGTTCCTGTCTCGCTAAAATATGTGCTTTAACTTATTATATTTTTTAGCTAAAATGAACATCAACCTCAAAAACCTAATAATCAAGTTTGGATTCTTATTTATACCCTTGTTGGTGCTATGCTCTTGCGAGGTTGAGCCGAGGCCTCAACATGAAATTCGTGTCGTGGCAGAGTGCGATAGCGGACAACCAGTTTGTATTTACGGTGTAGCAAAGGGTATATGTGCCTTGTTTACATATGATTTCGATTATACTTTTACGAAGACTCTTATGTCCAATGGTATGGTCTATGATATTACGGCATTCTGCGAAGATCCTCAGACGGTGATGAAGTTAACTGTTTATGTCGACGGCGAATATTCCGGGGAAGTAGAAGGCCACTCGAGGATTTATATCCAGCTACTTAACGACGGTACTTTGATTAAAGGCCCGGATTACTTGTTGACCGACAACGATAGCAATACAGATGAAGCCAAATAATGATTAGCCAATATTCAGACAGTAATTATGAAATCTAAACTTAAAAAACAGATAGTAAGATATAGTTTCCTGCTTATACCTATGCTGGCGCTATGCTCTTGCGATGATGAGCCCTTGCCACAAGTTGAAATACATGTATTGGCAGAGTGCGATAGCGAAAAGCCGGTATGTATTTATGGCTTCAACGAGGAGGACACGTATACGATGTTTACGCAAGAACTCGATTCGACTTTCACACAGACTATCATGACCAATGGTAACAGCATGATTTATGATTTTTGGGCATATTGCGAAGATCCCAATGGTGTGATGAAAGTGACCGTTTATGTCGACGGCGAATATTCCGGAGAAGTAGAGGGCCGCTCAAGGGTCTACATTAGGCAATGGGGTAACGGATTGTTTAGCAAAGGCCCCGATTATCTGTTGACAGATAAGCATTAGTTAGCATCTCCACGCATAATCGCATAAAATCAGGCTTGCTAGGAGCTCTTGGTCGAAAACGACACCATTTTGACTTAAAATATATGTGTTAAAGCAGGGCAAGACCCTGCTTTAATTTTGCTGTGAAGTAAAATAATTACTATTTTTGCGCTTGGAAAAAGTAACCTCGTAACTAATACCAAAACATTCAATATGAAAAAAACACTCTTAATGCTTGCTGCCCTGGCGACAAGTATCGGTGCTTTTGCCGATGCGCTAACCGCTAAATGGGAATTCAGCGACACGCTCAAGCTCGACCAAGTGCAGCTCACCGGCGACCAGACTGCGATAGATGCAGTGACAACCACGTCGGCAATCGGCAATCAGTTTGCCAAAATCGGTACACTCACAGGTTCGGGAGCCGACACCGGCTTGACCCCTGTGACTTACACTCCGCCCTTCACCTCCTTTGAACCCTCGAAAAAGGTTTCGGAAAAAACCGAGGGTCTCAATGTAAGCTTTACCGTTACACCCAAAGAGGGTCATACTTTTAAACCCAACACTATTGCATTTGATGCCGTTAAAATCGGTACAGACGGCGGCGGTATCGAAGTGTACTATACTATCGGCGACGAGGCTCCGGTACTTGCCGGTACGGCGACTCCCCTTCGCAACAAGGTGACCAATACCAACCCTGACGCATGGAGCCACCACGAAATCGCGCTTGGCAGCTTCGTTGTCGACGGCAAGCCCTTCAAGGTCGACATCTACATCATGAACCTTGCCCTCAAGAAAGCTCTGGGCCTGCGCAATATCATCATCGACGGCGCTACCGACGAGGATGTGTGCGTCGTAAAGAATTTCTTCACCAAATTTACCTGCAAGGGTGTCATGTCGCAGAATGGTGCGCCCGAGAGCATCGATCTTCTCTCGCTTGTCGGCGACCTCAAGAACGGTGAGAACACAGGCTACAAAACCAAACTATTCGGCGACCCCTCGGATTTCGAAATCGAAACAGTAGCCGGTTACCGCGCCGAATACACCTACGAAGGCCGTGCAGTGCACGTAAACCTGATGAAAGACGACCGCAAGGTGATGACTTTCAGCGTGCGTTTCAAGGTTTCGAATATGCAGCCCAAGGGCCCTGCCAAGCCCCTTAACCGCGGCCTGATGTCGCTCAGCCTTACCGGCGCGAAAATGGGTACAGGCAACCTCGTGTCGTGGCGTCATCGCGAAGCCGACGGCTACGGCGTGAAGTACAAACTTTACCGTGGCGACGAAGCTGCCCAGACCGAAGTGCTCAACGAAGACCTCTACATCATCGACCGCACCAACTACGAGGACAAAACCGGTACTGTTGACCATTTCTACCGTCTCGAAACCTACGATAAGACCGGCAAACTCATCGACAGCGAAGTCAGCCGTCAGACCTGGGCTAACCAGACATACCGCATACCTCTGCAGACACCTGCTTCGCGAGGTGGTGCAAGCTACACCCCCAACGACGCAAGCTACTGCGACATGGACGGCGACGGCGAGTACGAAATCATACTCAAATGGTCGCCCTCTAACGAAAAAGACGCTGCCAGCTCGGGCGCTACATCTCCTATCTATCTCGACTGTATCAAAATGGACGGCACACTGCTGTGGCGTATCGATGCAGGCCCCAACTTCTTTACCAGCGCCCACACCATGCAGTTTATCGCATGGGACTTCGACGGTGACGGCTACGGCGAACTCATGATGAAGACCGCTCCCGGCACTATCGACGGCGAAGGCAACTATGTGCTCCTTGGCGATGACGATCCCTTTGAGAACCTGCTCAGCGGCCGCGGCAAACAAGATCATGGCTCGGAATATATCACCGTGTTCGACGGTCTTACCGGCGGCGAACTGGCCACAATCCCTTACCACACTGACTATGCTACCGGCTTGGCCGTATGGGGCGACAGCAACCAGAACCGTTCGGAGCGCTACCTCGCAGGCCTTGCTTACCTCGACGGCCCCGATGCTAACCCCAGCCCGATTTTCTCGCGCGGCTACTATTCAGGCGCATTCGTTGGCGCATACGATTGGGACGGCAAGACCCTCAAAGAGCGTTGGGTAAGCCGTAACACCACCAAAAATCAAGGCCTATGGGGCGAAGGTGCCCACTGGGTGGCTATGGGTGACTGCGACGGCGACGGCAAGCACGAAATCGTATTCGGCTCTGCAGCCCTCGACCACGACGGCTCACTCCTTTATCGCACCGGCCTCGGTCATGGCGATGCTCTCCACCTCGGCGACTTCCTGCCCGAGCGCGAAGGCCTTGAAGTATTCATGGTACACGAAGAAAAACCTTATGGCTACGACCTCCGCGACGCAGCTACAGGCGAGCGCCTGCTTTATAAGACTGCCGGTAGCGACACCGGCCGTGGTATCGCTGCACACTTCGACGCCAACTATCCCCACTCGCAGTTCTCGCACAGCGCCGAACCCGGCATGCACGACTGTGTAACCGGTGACTTGTATGTCGAAGGCTGGAATCCCGGTGGCGGCGGTATGATGAACAACCGTATCTACTGGACCGGCGACCTCTACGACGAACACTACGACAAGAGCGTTATCGCAAAATGGAACGGTGCCGGTTGGGACCGCGTACAGGTAAACAAGACAAACTATACAGTTGGTACCCTCAACAACTATACCAAGTATAACCCCTGTGTGCTTGGCGACTTCCTTGGCGACTGGCGCGAAGAAATCATCCTTTGGGAAGGCACTGCCGGTTCTCACAAACTGGTTATCAACGCCACCAGCTATCCCACTGAGTACCGTATACCTCACCTGATGGACGACCTCAACTACCGCGTACAGGTTGTAAACCAGAACTGCTGCTACAACCAGCCACCTCACCTGATGTGCGACCCGTCGGTAAAATATGCCGGCAACCCCAACCGCGCACTTCAGGAGAATGTCGACGCTGACTTCGACAGCATCGAAGACATCGAAGCCGGTAATGAAGGCGAGGAAGTAATCTACAACCTCCAGGGCATCCGCCTCGACCGTGTCAGCGGCCCCGGCCTCTACATCATCAACGGCAAAAAAGTGCTCGTGAAGTAATAATCAGCACTATACCATAATGGCGTGTCGGCTTATCTGAACAAGATAAGGCCGACACGCTTTTTTTAGTTGGTTCCCTCTATCTAACCACCCCCTCGCATACTTGTCGGCACAAAGCGGTTTAAGAAAGGAGAAAGAGCGCTACCAATAGGAGCTTGGCTCTCCGAGACAAGCCTCGATTAGGCGATGCAAATCCATTTATTTACAACAATTTACCCAATTATTTTCTCGTAGGGTCGCGGCATGCCGCGACCGGGTGGCAAAAGCATTTTTTTCGTTGATATTCAGACAAATAAATGCACATCTATCCGGTCGCGGCATGCCGCGACCCAATGCTGTTTACTTAAGGGGTGATT
>LUJM01000070.1:6173-49236 GCA_001689415.1 Bacteroidales bacterium M2
CTCGGAGAGCCAAGCTCCTATCGCTGACACTTTTTTCCTTAAGTAAACAGCATTGTGCCGCGACCCTACTAGAGGCCCGGGTGGCGTTTGCCCTTAACTTAGTGACATTGCGGCATGCCGCGACCCTACGAGAGTTGGGGGTGTTGATATCCTCAAGTTACCAGCATTGTCTCTGTGTGCAAACTCATGTCTGAGCTGATTTTTAATCAACTATCCGTAGCAACTGTTGATGATAAATTATATCAATACTAATTTAACCAATCCGCCGTCTTTATCATTTGTTCGTTTGTTTGGCGGGCTTTGCTTTATTTTGTCAACTAAAGGGGTGAAATGTTAATAAAATTGCTGTTTAAGAATATTTAACTCTCGTATTTTTGAAACTAAATGCGACAATATATAATTTTGTGCTTTAACATTTATTAATTGTCTAACCAGTCATATGTCATTTCTATGAAATCGATTTTACGATCGCTTGCCGTGGCGGCCACGGCAATGACAGCTGCTTTCTCGATTTCGGCAGAGACTGCCCCTGTGCAGCCTGTGTCTGATCTCTTGGGAGTGCGGCCCGGTACGTTTGTCGAGGCTGCTTCTTCGCTTTCGGGCGGGGCTATGGCAGCCAAGCCGGTGTTTTCACAATCTCGTTCGATTGCACCCCTGGCCGAGAGTGCCGGAGCTAACGTAACTATCTGCGGCTCGGTTGTCTTCCCCGACAACGTTGTGGGCATGTGGAGCTACGGCACTGACAAATGGGCGCCTGCGCGAATCGGCAACAACCGCATCATGGCCACTGCAGGTGGCGTTGCTGTAAACGGGTATTATTATTGCAATACCTATCTTGAGATAATGGGTTTTGAAGATATCCGCACCTACGCCTATAAGATGTCGGACTGGAGCGAGTACGATAACTTCAAGGGCGAAATCAACTACGTTGCCACCACAATGGCATACAACCCCTACCGCGACGAGGTTTTCGGCTGCTTTATCAACGCCGAGCGCAAAGGCTACAACCTTGTGCAGTGGAACTACGACCGTTACGTGCCACTGAAGGTCGTATGCCCCCTCGAACGCCCTTGGAGCGGATGCGCTTATTCATCGAATGGCACCCTCTATGCAATAGAGCGCAACGGCGACCTTTATACTGTCAACACCCGCACCGGTGATATGACTCTCGTGGGCTCTACCGGTGTTAAGTCCGAGTTTATCGGCGACGCTATTATCGATCCGGCTACCGATACCATGTACTGGTGCGTGGCTTCTGAGGACAACTACGGCCTCTACAGCGTAGATATCGCCACAGCCACAGCCACCAAGCTCTATGACCTCGAGAACCAGGAGCAGATTTGCGGCATGTACCTGCCCGAACCCGAGTATGCCGCCACAGTGCCCGCAATGATTTCATCGGTAAGCCCCTCGTTCTCGGGTGTGAACCTCAGCGGTACTGTCAATTTCTCGATGCCTCGCTATACGGTAGGGCAGGAGCGTCTTGCCGATGACGTGAACCTCAAATATACAATCACTGCCAACGGCAAGGAAATCGCTACCGGCGAGGCCCTGCCCGGTGCTTCGATGCGAGTGCCTGTCGAAATTACCGAGCCCGACTCGTATTATTTCGTAGTCACCACCTCAAATGCCGCCGGTACATCGCCCAAGCGCGGTGCCAAGAAGTTTGTCGGTCCCGACACCCCGAAAGCCCCGACTCAGATGGTCATTACCCTCAATGGCAGCGATATTACTCTGCAGTGGTCTTCGATTTCGTCGTCGGGTGTCAACAACGGCTCTGTAAATACAAGCGCGGTCACATATACCCTTACCCGCTATCCCGATGCCAAGGTGCTGGTCGACGACGAGAATGTTCGCAAATTTGTTGACCATATCGATGTGCCCGAGAAGCGTACCGACTATTATTACACCTTGACAGCGTCGTCGAGTGGTCTTACATCAGAGGCCTACAAGAGTGCTACACTGTCGTTCGGTCCTATCGAACCTCCTTTCAGCGAAGATTTTGCAGCGTCGACATCTATGGCCGGTTGGTCGATGACCGGCAAGGACGGCGCAGCATCGAAATGGGCGTATTATTCGTACGACAAAGCACTCCGTGCATACGGCAGTACCGGTTTCGACGATTGGGCATTCTCGCCTGCCATTATAGCAAAAGCAGGTACTAACTATCCCATTACACTGTCGGTTAAGACCTCGAGCTATGCCGAAGAAACATTCGATATCTGCTGGGGTACAGAGCCTACTGCCGAGGCAATGACAAATGTAATCCTGGCAGATCAGAAACTCAAGTCGACAAGCCCCGCTGAATTCAAGGGCGAGATAACAGCCGACAAAGACGGCAAAATCTATGTCGGCATCCATGCCAAGACCGAGTCGAAATCGAATGCCTTATATGTTCTTTCGTTTAACATTGGTGAAGGCCTCGTAACATCAGTGCCTGCCACTGTTACCGACTTCAAAGCCGAGTCGCCCGTCAACGGCGCTCGTGAGGCTACTGTCTCATTTACACTCCCGACCAAAAACCTCGGAGGCAGCGACCTCGAAGGTGGCTTTGCTCTCACTGCTGTCGAAATCCTCCGCGACGGTGAGCTCATTGCAAGCCTTACCGAAGGCCTTAAGCCCGGAACTGTTATGGAATATACCGATAAGGACGAAGCCCTTAAGCCCGGTACCCACACATACGCGGCTTTGGCTGTCAACGCATACGGCAAAGGCAATGCTGTTGAAGCAGAAGTGCTCGTAGGCGCACGCCGCCCTGTTGCCCCCGCTTCGGCACTTATGGTTGAAGACGGTAATACCGGTATGGTCACTATTACATGGGAACCCGTCACTACCGATGTCGACGGCAATACATTCCTGCCCGAGTGCGTGACCTACCGCATCGTTGACCGCAAGAAAGAAACCGTGGTCGAGAATCTTGCAGGCACTTCGTATACCGTCCGTGCCGTTGAAGAGGGCGAGCAGGCCTTCTCGCAGTTTGGCGTTTATGCTGTAACCGCAGGTGGTGAGTCGGAGAAACTTGCCGCTACAGCCTACAAGCCGGTCGGCAAGCCGTACGATACCCCATGGGCCGAGTCGTTTGCCGACGGTAATGTGTCGTCGATTTTCGGCTATAACTACATCAAGTCAAGCGAGCCATGGCAGTTCATAAGCTCGTGTGAATGGGGTATGACCCCGCAGGACGAGGACGGCGGTTTTGCATACTTCGAGGCCTATGGCGCTTATACAGCACTTGTTACCGGCAAAATCAACCTCGACGGCGTGTACAATCCGGCCCTCACATACTATACCTTCAATTATGCTGCAAACTCAGGCACTCCGACCAACGCTATTGAAATTCAGGTAGACTGTGGCGACGGCAACGGATTTGTCAAAGTTCAGTCCGACGTTGTTGCTGAGACCGGTCCTTTCGGCCAGTGGAACAAGGTGGTTGTTTCCCTTGCCGACTATGAAGGCAAAGCCGTAGTGCTGCGAATCGTACCCACAGATGCTTCGCTTGCATTCTATACCCTCGATAATTTGCGCGTTTCGTCGTTCTTCGAAACCAACCTCACGGCCTCATCTCTTCGTGCACCCGCTGTCGCTGATGTTGACAAGGATTTCGAAGTTGATGTCTTGGTTAGCAATACCGGCGAGCGTGCGATAAGCTCGTATACCGTCGAACTGATGCGCAACGGCGAGTTGGTAGACTTCAAAGAGTGCGAACGCATCGAGCCCGGAGCTTTCAAGACCGTTACCTTCACTCAGAGACTTTCTGTAATCGACGGCGACGAGGCTGTATATCAGGCTCGTGTGGTCAGCGCATCTGATTTGTATGAAGACGACAACCTTACCGAAGAAGTTGCGGTAGGTTCTGTCAGCCTTGCCGTTCCTGTTGCTACTGCTCTCACCGCGGTGCAGCAAGGTCAGGATGTAGTGCTTACATGGACAGCCCCCGACCTCGCCAAGATGCCGGCCGCTGCTAAGACCGAAGGCTTTGAGGACACCGAAAGCTGGAGCTCGACTGTCGAAGGCTGGAAATTGGTTGATATGGATAAAACACCTGTCGGTGGTATCGAAATCGCCAACTTCCCCGTCAGCGGCCTGCTCTCGTGGAGCGTTGCCGACCGTCAGTGGGGTGGTTTTGAAAACAATAAAACTCCCGAGCGCTGGGATGCTCATTCCGGTTACAAATTTATCTGCTCGGAGTACGTTCAGCGCGGCAACCAGCCTGTGCAGAGTGATGACTGGGCTATCTCGCCGCGTCTCTACGGCGGCCCGCAGGCTCTGTCGCTCTATGCCAAGAGCTTCGATCCGGCATACCTTGAGACTTTCGAGGTGCTGTACTCGGCAAATTCGTCAAATATCGACGACTTCGTAAGTGTCGGAATTGTCAAAGACGTGCCCAACTCGTGGGGCCTCTACCGCTTCAAGCTCCCTGACGGTGCCAAGTTCTTTGCAATCCGCAGCCGCTCGACAAATAAGTTCTTCCTCTTCATCGACGATGTGACATTTATCCCTGAAGAGGGCGACAAGATGACTGCCGAACTCATTGGCTACAACGTATATCGCAATGGCAACAAACTGAATGCCGAACTCGTGACCGAGCCGACATTCACCGATGCCAAACCCTCGTCCGAGCGTGACCACAGCTACTATGTAACAGCTGTTTACGACAAAGGTGAATCGCGTCGCTCCAACGAAGCCCTTATCCGCCTCGTGAGCGGTATCGGCCTCACCGGCGCTGCTGATGTAACTATCCGTACAAGCACCGGCGCTATTATCGTCAACGGCGTTGCCAACGATGTTGTCACCGTGGCAGGTGTCGACGGCCGCGTGCTTCGCACTGTCGACGCGCAGGGTAGTGTACGCATAGCTGTAGAGCCCGGCGTGTATATCGTCAACGTTGCAGGTGTGACTGCAAAAGTGCTCGTGAAGTAATAAACCACTATCGTCATAATCTTAAATCGGGAGGCCCCATGCCGGAGCTTCCCGATTTTTTTTAGTTTTCACCACGCCCTTGCGGCGGTGGCGGCAGCGGCTTGCGGCAGACGAAAAATATTTGCGTAAAAGTTTGGTATTTACGCAGATAATTGCTAACTTTGCGGCGTTGAAAAGAGCGCTTAAGCGCCGCCTCATTGCTAATTCGCTGAGAGTTAATGCAATGGGCGGTCTGTGTGAGTATATGCGCAGGCCCTTTTTGATAGACGAAAACGAGAAAAACGAACAAAAGATATCTAATAACACAAACAAACTAAGATGCCAACTATTCAGCAATTAGTACGCAAAGGACGCGTGGCATTGGAGGACAAGAGCAAGAGCCCCGCTCTCGATAGCTGCCCCCAGCGCCGTGGCGTGTGTGTGCGTGTGTACACCACAACCCCCAAAAAGCCTAACTCGGCTATGCGTAAAGTAGCGCGTGTGCGCCTTACCAACGGTAAAGAAGTCAACTCTTACATCCCCGGTGAAGGTCACAACCTGCAGGAGCACTCAATCGTACTCGTACGTGGCGGCCGTGTTAAAGACCTCCCCGGTGTACGCTATCACATCGTACGTGGTACTCTCGATACCGCAGGTGTGAAAGACCGCACTCAGCGCCGCAGTAAATACGGTGCCAAGCGTCCCAAGGCCGGTGCTGCCAAGAAGTAATCCGTCATAGTATGACGGGTGAAGTAATCTTATAGCACCCGAGTAAACAATTTTATTAACTCGTTTTTGCATTTCTTGCAGCTAACATAACCGGTTGAGTAAGCCTTGCGTCAGCGGACGCGGCTGAAGATAAACGAAGCAAGCAACCAAGCAATCAAAAACAACAACACAGACACTCTAAAATGAGAAAGTCAAAACCTAAAAAACGGCTCGTTCTACCCGATCCCGTTTACGGCGATGTCCGTGTGACAAAATTTGTCAATCACCTGATGTACGACGGCAAGAAGAACACTGCTTTTGCAATCTTCTATTCCGCACTTGAGACTGTGAAGTCTAAACTTCCCAACGAGGAGCTCGGCGCTCTCGATATCTGGAAAAAGGCTCTCGAAAACGTAACTCCCCAGGTAGAGGTTAAGAGCCGCCGCGTAGGTGGTGCTACCTTCCAGGTTCCTACTGAAATCCGCGCCGACCGTAAAGAGTCGATATCAATGAAAAATCTTATCTCCTACGCCCGTAAACGCGGTGGCAAGACTATGGCCGACAAACTCGCAGCCGAAATCGTCGATGCCTTCAATAACCAGGGCGGTGCTTTCAAACGCAAAGAAGATATGCATAAAATGGCCGAGGCTAACCGCGCCTTCGCTCACTTCCGTTTCTAAGCGATTTTCCGTTGAATATATCACTTACTCTACAAAATGGCAAAATCTGACGAACATCTTAAATATACGCGCAACATCGGCATTATGGCCCACATCGATGCCGGTAAAACTACAACCTCTGAGCGTATCCTTTTCTATACCGGCCTGACTCACAAAATCGGTGAGGTACACGACGGTGCCGCTACTATGGACTGGATGGAGCAGGAGCAGGAGCGCGGTATTACAATTACTTCGGCCGCTACTACCACTTTCTGGAAGTATAACGACGATAAGTTCAAAATCAACCTCATCGACACCCCGGGACACGTGGACTTCACTGTCGAGGTAGAGCGTTCGCTCCGCGTACTCGACGGCGCTGTTGCAGCTTTCTGTGCTGTTGGTGGTGTTGAGCCTCAGTCTGAGACTGTATGGCGCCAGGCCGACAAGTATAACGTTCCCCGTATCGGCTACGTTAACAAAATGGACCGCTCGGGTGCTAACTTCTTCGAAGTAGTACGCCAGCTCAAGGACGTGCTCGGTGCAAACCCCTGTCCTATCCAGGTTCCTATCGGCGCTGAAGAAACTTTCAAAGGCGTTGTCGACCTTATCCAGATGAAGGCTATCTTCTGGCACGACGAGACTATGGGTGCTGACTACACTGTAGAAGAAATCCCCGCAGCTCTCAAAGACGAAGCCGAAGAATGGCGCGACAAAATGCTCGAGAAAATCGCCGAATACGACGACGACCTCATGTCGAAGTACTTCGATGATCCCTCGACCATTACAATCGACGAAATCAAACGTGCGCTCCGCAAAGCTACCCTGTCAATGGACCTCGTGCCCATGATCTGCGGTTCGTCGTTCAAAAACAAAGGTGTACAGTGCCTCCTCGATGCTGTGTGCGCATACCTGCCCAGCCCCCTCGATTCAGGTGCTATCGAAGGCCGTACTCCCGATAATCCCGACGAGATCCTTACCCGCGAGCCCTCAAGCACAGCTCCTATGTGCGCCCTCGCGTTTAAGATCGCTACCGACCCCTATGTAGGCCGTCTTACTTTCTTCCGCGTATATTCTGGCGAAGTTGTTGCCGGTACTTATGTACTCAACTCTCGCTCGGGCAAGAAAGAGCGTGTATCTCGTCTTTTCCAGATGCACTCAAACAAGCAGAACCCCAAAGAACTCATCGATTGCGGTGATATCGGCGCAGGCGTAGGCTTCAAAGATATCCGCACTGGTGACACCCTCTGCGACGAGAACAATCCTATCGTTCTTGAGGCTATGGAATTCCCCGATCCCGTTATCGGTATCGCAGTAGAGCCCAAAACTCAGAAAGACCTCGACAAACTCGGCGTCGGCCTGCAGAAGCTTGCTGAAGAAGACCCCACATTCCGCGTTGAAACAAACGAAGAGACCGGCCAAACCGTTATCTCGGGTATGGGTGAGCTTCACCTCGATATCATTATCGACCGTCTCCGCCGCGAATTCAAGGTTGAATGTAACCAGGGCCGTCCCCAGGTTACCTACAAAGAAGCTATCACCAAGCCTGTCGAACTCCGCGAGGTATTCAAGAAACAGACCGGTGGTCGTGGTAAATTCGCCGACATCATCGTTCGTGTTGAACCCATTGACGAAGGCTTCGATGGCAACCTCCAGTTTGTTGACGAGGTTAAGGGTGGTAACATTCCTAAGGAATTCATCCCCTCGATCCAGAAGGGCTTTACAACCGCTATGAAGAACGGTGTACTCGCCGGCTTCCCCGTAGAGCACCTCAAGGTTACTGTAATCGACGGTTCGTTCCACCCCGTTGACTCTGATCAGCTCTCGTTCGAGCTCTGCGCAATCCAGGCTTTCAAGAAAGCATGCGAAAAAGCAGGTCCCGTACTTCTCGAGCCTATCATGAAGATCGAGGTTGTTACTCCCGAAGAATCTATGGGTGACGTTATCTCCGACCTTAACAAACGTCGTGGCCAGGTAGAAGGCATGGAAACAAGCCGTTCGGGCGCACGCGTTGTTAAAGCTAAGGCTCCCCTTGCCGAGATGTTCGGTTATGTGACTGCCCTCCGTACTATCACTTCGGGTCGTGCCACCTCTACTATGACCTTCTCGCACTATGCCGAGGTTTCGAACTCTATCGCAAAAGACGTACTGACCGAGTGCCAGGGCCGCGTCGATCTACTCAAATAAAAAATAATACTACAATATATGAACCCCGTAATCCGTATCAAACTCAAATCTTACGACCACAGCCTCGTTGACAAATCGGCTGAGAAAATCGTAAAGACCGTGAAGTCGATCGGCGCGGTGATCAGCGGCCCCATCCCCCTGCCCACGCACAAACGCATCTTCACCGTCAACCGCTCGACCTTCGTCAACAAGAAGAGCCGCGAACAGTTCGAGCTCAGCTGCTACAAGCGTCTGATCGATATCTACAATGCAACTCCCAAAATCGTTGACGCTCTGATGAAACTCGAGCTCCCCAGCGGCGTGGAAGTAGAAATTAAATGCTGATACAGCACCTCACATCAATCAAAATAACATCAAATTAACAGAGAAATGCCAGGATTAATTGGAAAGAAAAGTCGGAATGACATCCGTTTTCAGTGCCGACGGCAAGAACGTGCCGTGCACTGTTATCGAAGTAGGTCCTTGTGTGGTTACTCAGGTTAAAACGGTAGAGACCGACGGCTACGAGGCTCTCCAGCTTGGTTTTGAAGACCAGAAGGAGAAACACCTCACTCAGCCCGAGCTCGGCCACTTCCGCAAAGCCGGCGTAGCTCCCAAGCGACACTTGGCCGAGTTCAAAGGATTTGGTAACACTTACGCTCTCGGCGATACTATCACCGCCGACTTATTTACCGAAGCTGACTTCGTCGACGTTGTCGGCACCAGCAAAGGTAAAGGCTATCAGGGCGTAGTGAAACGTCACGGTTTCGGTGGCGTAGGCCAAAGCACTCACGGCCAGCACAACCGTCTTCGTGCCCCCGGTTCGGTAGGCGCCTGCTCGTACCCCGCTAAGGTGTTCAAAGGCATGCGTATGGCCGGTCAGACAGGCAACGAACGCGTGACTGTTCAAAACCTCCAAATCATCAAAGTGATTCCCGAGCACAACATCATCATGATCAAAGGCTCGATCCCCGGAAGCAAAGGTTCAATCGTCTTAATTGAGAAATAATATGGAACTCGCAGTATACAACCAGCAAGGCCAGGATACAGGCCGCCGCGTAACCCTCAATGACGAGGTTTTCGCTATCGAGCCCAACGAGCACGCCCTTTATCTCGACGTTAAGCAGTATCTTGCCAACCAGCGCCAGGGCACACACAAATCTAAAGAGCGCAGCGAAGTGAGCGGTTCTACCCGCAAGCTCCACAAACAGAAAGGTGGCGGCGGCAGCCGTATCGGTGATATCAACTCACCCGTTCTCGTTGGTGGTGGCCGTGTTTTCGGTCCCCGTCCCCGTGACTACCGCTTCAAACTCAACCGCAAGCTCAAAGAGCTCGCCCGCCGTTCGGCCCTCAGCCTCAAGGCTGCTGCCGGCCAGATCGTAGTGGTCGAAGATGTTAATTTCGAGGCTCCCAAAACTAAAGAATTCATAAATTTTGCTAAAAACCTTAAAGTTGACGGCAAAAAGCTCCTTCTCGTTTTGTCAGCTAAGAATAATAACGTATATTTGTCGATGCGTAATGTGCCCGATGCCCGTATCATGACGGCGTCGGACATCAATACATATGCCGTGCTCAATACTGAAACGCTGCTTCTGACCGAGGCCAGCGTTGAAGTCATCAACAAACTCTAACGCTCCACCGCATTAAGATATGGATATCTCAATCAAACCAATCATCACCGAAAGGGCAACCAAGCTTTCTGAAAAGCGCAATTGCTATACTTTCCGCGTGTCGCCCGAGGCAAACAAGTACCAGATCAAATCTCTGGTCGAGCAGCTCTACGGCGTTAAGGTGGAAAGCGTAAACACGGCCGTAGTCCGCGGCAAAAACAAATCTCGCTGGACCAAGAGCGGTCTTCTCCGTGGCAAAACCGCGCGTTGGAAGAAAGCTTACGTCACAGTTGCCGACGGCCAGTCCATCGAATTCTTTAGCAACATCTAACAACAATGGCAGTAAGAAAATTCAAGCCCACAACTCCTGGGCAGCGTCACAAGGTTATCGGTGTGTTTAAAGGTGTTATAACTGCCACCACACCGGAAAAATCTCTTACAGTCGGCAAACGCGCTACAGGCGGCCGCAACAACGAAGGTCACCTGGCCAACCGCTACATGGGTGGCGGTCACAAGCGTAAATACCGTATTATCGACTTCAAGAGAAATCGCGACGGCATTCCCGCAGTAGTAAAGAGCATCGAGTACGATCCTAACCGCTCTGCACGTATCGCTCTTCTCTACTACGTAGACGGTGCTAAGGCCTACATCATCGCCCCCAACGGCCTCGAAGTAGGTACAACCGTTTTGAGCGGCCCCGAAGCCGCTCCCGAGGTAGGCAACGCCCTTCCCCTGAGCAAAATTCCCGTAGGTACACTCATCCACTGTATCGAACTTCGTCCCGGTCAGGGTGCTTTCATGGCACGTTCGGCCGGTACATTCGCACAGCTCATATCTCGCGAAGGTAACTACGCTATTATCAAACTTCCTTCAGGTGAGACTCGCAAAGTGCTTGCTATGTGCAAGGCTACTATCGGCGTTGTAGGCAACGCTGAGCACTCTCTCGAGCGTTCCGGCAAGGCCGGTCGTTCGCGCTGGCTCGGCAAGCGCCCGCACAACCGCGGTGTCGTTATGAACCCTGTCGATCACCCCATGGGCGGTGGCGAAGGCCGTGCTTCCGGCGGTCATCCCCGTTCACGCAAGGGTCTCTACAGCAAAGGTCTTAAGACTCGTACGCCCAAGAAGCCCTCGAACAAGTACATTATCGAGAGAAGAAAGAAGAAATAATCTTGTCAATTAAGCAAATATGAGCCGTTCATTAAAAAAAGGTCCCTTCATCAGCGTTAAGCTCGAGAAGAAAGTGGCCGACATGGAAGCTTCCGGCAAAAAGAATGTCATCAAGACCTGGAGCCGCGCATCTATGATCGCCCCCGAATTCGTTGGCCATACATTCGCAGTTCATAACGGTAACAAATTTATCCCCGTTTATGTAACTGAAAACATGGTAGGCCACAAACTCGGCGAGTTTGCCCCCACCCGCACATTCCGCGGCCACGCAGGCAACAAGAAAAAATAAGGGACTGACACTCAATAATCATCGAATATAAAGACGAAACAATACAATGGGTGAAAGAAAAAGAATATCAGCCAACCAGCGCAAGGACGAGCAGCGCAACGTAGCATTCGCAAAGTTGCTCAACGTACCCACCTCGCCCCGCAAAATGCGCCTGGTAGCCGACATGGTTCGCGGTCAGGAAGTAGGCCGCGCCCTTGGCATCCTGCACTTCTCCAACAAGGAGGCTGCGCAGCGCCTTGAAAAACTCGTCCGCAGCGCCGTTGCTAACTGGGAACAGAAAAACGAGCGCAAGGCCGACGCCGGCGAATTATATATCAGCACTATCTATGTCAACTGCGCTCCCATGCTCAAACGTCTGCGCACCGCACCCCTGGGCCGCGGCTACCGTATCCGCAAACGTTCGAACCATGTAACAGTGGTTGTTGACACTATCGCTAACAAAAATACCGAGGCATAAAAAATGGGACAGAAAGTTAATCCTATAAGCAACCGCCTGGGCGTTATCCGCGGCTGGGACTCCAACTGGTCGGAAAAAGGCAAATACCCCGACAACATCCTTGAAGACTACAAGCTCCGCGAATACCTCAACGTACGCCTGGCCAACAGCAGTGTCTCGCGTATCGTAATCGAGCGTACACTCAAACTTATCACAATCACCGTGTGCACTTCGCGCCCCGGCAAGATTATCGGCCCCGGCGGACAGGCTGTTGAGACTCTCAAAGAGGAACTCAAGAAAATCACAGACAAGGACGTACAGATCAACATCTACGAGGTTAAGCGTCCCGAGCTCGATGCCGAAATCGTAGCTGCCAACATCGCCCGCCAGATCGAGGGCAAGGTAGCATACCGCCGTGCAGTGAAGCAGGCTGTTGCCGCTTCGATGCGTGCCGGTGCCGAAGGCATCAAGGTACAGGTTTCAGGCCGTCTCAACGGTGCTGAAATGGCACGTTCGGAAATGTTCAAAGAAGGCCGCACACCCCTTCACACTCTTCGTGCCGACATCGACTATTCGCTGGTCGAGGCTCACACCAAGGTAGGTGTTATCGGTGTAAAGGTATGGATCTGCCGTGGTGAGGTTTACGGCAAACGTGACCTCGCTCCCGCATTCACCGCAACCAAGAACGAAGGTCGCAGCAATGCCGGCAAAGGCCGTGAGCGTCGTGGCGGTTTCCGCTCGTCGAAAAACAACCGTTAAACCACTGTAAGCAAAATAAAAAATGTTACAGCCTAAGAAAACCAAATTTCGCCGCTCACAAAAAGGCCGCATGAAGGGCAACGCCCAGCGCGGTAACACTCTGGCATTTGGCTCGTTTGGCATCAAGACCCTTGAATCCAAGTGGATCACCGGTCGCCAGATTGAAGCAGCCCGTATCGCGGTGACACGTTATATGCAGCGTCAGGGTCAGATCTGGATTCGTATCTTCCCCGACAAACCTATCACCAAGAAGCCTGCCGAAGTCCGCATGGGTAAAGGTAAAGGTAACCCCGAAGGATTCGTTGCGCCAGTAACCCCCGGCCGCATCATCATCGAGGTAGAGGGCGTAAGCTACGATATCGCCAAGGAGGCACTCCGCCTGGCAGCCCAGAAGCTACCCGTAGTAACCAAATTTGTGGTTCGCCGCGACTACGACCCCACCCAAAACGTGTAATTAAGTTATGAAGAAAGAAGAAATCCGCGAAATGGCTACGGCTGATCTTACCGAGCGCCTTGCACAGATGGAGAAAGAATATCTGCAGGCCCGTATGAATCATGCCGTGAGCCCTCTGGACAACCCCGCCCAGCTCACCGCCGACCGCCGCATGATAGCACGCGTTAAGACCGAGCTCCGCATGCGCGAACTTAACAACAAATAAGCAGCGAACAATGGAAGAAAAACGCAATCTGCGCAAAGAGCGCATCGGCGTAGTTTCGAGCAACAAAGGTGACAAGACTATCACCGTCACCGTACGCTGGAAAGAGAAACACCCGATTTACGGTAAATTCGTCAACAAGAGCAAGAAATATCATGCCCACGACGAAAACAACGAGTGCTCCGTAGGCGATACCGTACGCCTGATGGAGACCCGTCCCCTCAGCAAGACAAAACGCTGGAGATTAGTAGAAATCATCGAAAAAGTTAAGTAACAATGATACAGACAGAATCACGTCTTAACGTAGCTGACAACTCGGGCGCCAAAGAAGTACTGTGTATTCACGTACTGGGCGGCACCGACCGTCGCTATGCATCGGTAGGTGACATCATTGTGGTGACGGTAAAGAGCGCAATCCCCGGCGCCGACGTCAAGAAAGGCACCGTATCTCGCGCCATGATCGTGCGTACCAAGAAGGAAGTGCGCCGTCCCGACGGATCATACATCCGTTTCGACGACAACGCCTGCGTGCTGCTCAAGAACGACGGTGAGCTCCGCGGCACACGTATCTTCGGCCCGGTAGCCCGTGAGCTCCGTGCCAAAAACATGAAGATTGTTTCACTTGCACCCGAGGTGCTCTAAATCACTGAATAATGAGCAAGATCTATATCCGCAAAGGCGATACCGTCTGCGTTCTCGCCGGCGAGGACAAGGGCAAGACAGGCCGAGTGCTCGAGGTGCAGCGCACCAAGGGCCGTGCTATCGTAGAGGGCATCAACATGGTGACCAAGGCCACCAAGCCCACCGCGCAGTACCCCCAGGGCGGTCTGGTGAAGAAAGAAGCCCCCATTCACATCTCCAACCTTAACCTTGTAGACCCCAAGACCGGCAAGCCCACCCGCATTGCTATCAAGCGTGTCGACGGCAAGGTTGTACGCATTTCTAAAAAATCCAATCAGGAAATCTAATAATGACCACATCACTGCAAAAAGACTACAAGGAACGTATCGTTCCGGCTTTGGAGAGTGAGTTCAACTACTCCACCGTGATGCAGGTGCCCCGCCTTGAGAAGATCGTTATCAATCAGGGCATCGGCGCCGCCACTCAGGACAAGAAACTCATCGAGACTGCCATCGCCGAGCTGACAGCAATTACAGGCCAGAAAGCAGTTGCCACTCTCTCGCGCAAGGATATCTCGAACTTCAAGCTCCGTAAGAAAATGCCCGTGGGCGTACGCGTGACCCTGCGTCGCGAGAAGATGTATGAGTTCCTCGAGCGCCTCATCCGAGTTGCCCTTCCCCGTATCCGCGACTTCAAGGGTATCGAAGGCAAGCTCGACGGCCGCGGCAACTACACCCTCGGCATCACCGAGCAGATCATCTTCCCCGAGATCAACATCGACAACATCAACAAGCTCATGGGTATGAACATCACATTTGTGACTTCGGCTCAGAGCGACGAAGAAGGTTACGCCCTGCTTAAAGCATTTGGCCTTCCCTTCAAAAACGCTAAAAACAACTAATAGCAAGTATGGCTAAAGAATCAATGAAAGCCCGCGAGGTAAAGCGTGCCCGCCTGGCAGCCAAGTATGCCGAGCGCCGCGCCGCCTTGAAGAAGATCGTGAACGCAGCTCACGAGGACGATGCTGAAAAGCGTGCCGCAGCCTATGAAGCTGCTCAGGAGCTGCAGCGTCTTCCCAAGAATTCCTCGCCTATCCGCATGCACAACCGCTGCTCAATCACCGGCCGTCCCAAAGGTTACATGCGTGCCTTCGGCATCTCGCGTATCCAATTCCGCGAAATGGCTTCGGCAGGTCTGATCCCCGGCGTTAAGAAAGCAAGCTGGTAAGTTCCCGCAAACCTACTCCGGGCAACTCCGCTATCGGCCGGTGGCCGACATTCGGAGGGCCTGACAAAACAGAGATTTAAATATTGTTGGGCATTTCGGCTCAATCAATTTAAAAACAACAACAATGACAGATCCTATAGCAGATTATCTCACAAGATTGAGGAACGCTATCAAAGCCAACCACCGCGTGGTTGAAATCCCGGCCTCAAACTTGAAAAAAGAGATTACAAAAATCCTCTTCGAGCAGGGCTATATCCTGAACTACAAGTTCGAAGACGGAGAAAATAATCCCCAGGGCACAATCAAGATCGCCCTTAAGTATGATCCCGTCGACCGTGTCAACGCTATCAAGGGCCTCAAGCGAGTATCTCGTCCCGGCCTTCGTCAGTACACAGGCTACAAAGACATGCCCCGCGTACTCAACGGTCTCGGTATCGCCATCCTTTCCACCTCGCGTGGTGTGATGACCAACAAATCAGCTGCCGAGCTCAAGATCGGCGGCGAAGTGCTGTGTTACGTATATTAATCAACCGTAAAAATTTACAATATGTCACGAATAGGTAAAGCACCCATCGAAATCCCCGCAGGAGTGACCGTTACGGTTGATGAAAAGACCAACGTCGTAACCGTAAAGGGTAAATACGGCGAATTGAGTCAGGCCGTTAACCCCGACCTCCATGTAAGTGTAGAGGGTAACCATGTAGTGGTAACCCGTCCCAGCGACGAAATCGCTCACCGTGCTCAGCATGGTCTTTATCGTGCGCTGATCCATAATATGGTCGAAGGCGTACACCAGCGCTACCGCAAAGAAATGGAATTAGTAGGCGTAGGCTACCGTGCCCAGGCAACAGGTCAGGTACTGGAGCTCTCTTTGGGCTATAGCCACGCAATATATATCAAGCTTCCCGCAGAGGTAAGCGTAGAGACAAAGAGCGAGCGTAACAAGAACCCGCTGATTATCCTCGAGAGCCAGGACAAGCAGCTCCTTGGCCAGGTATGCGCTAAGATTCGTTCGCTCCGCAAGCCCGAACCCTACAAAGGCAAAGGTATCAAGTTCGTCGGCGAGATTATCCGCCGCAAGTCCGGCAAGAAGGCCGGCGCCAAATAATATAATACGTAGGCAACCATGTTTTCTAAGATACAAAGACGAAACAAAATCAAGACCCGTATCCGCGGTAAAATCTCCGGCACTGCCGAGCGTCCGCGCATGACGGTCTTCCGCAGCAATAAACAGATCTACGTGCAGCTCATCGACGATCTTGCCGGCCGTACCCTGGTATCGACATCATCGAAGGGCCTTGAGTCAAAAGGCACAAAGTGTGAGATTGCCGCGCTCGTAGGCGCCGCCGTAGCTGCAAAGGCTCTCGAAGCCGGTATTAACGAAGTAGTGTTCGACCGCAACGGCTATCTCTTCCACGGCCGTGTTAAATCACTCGCTGATGCTGCCCGCAGCGCCGGCCTCAAATTCTAATCGATTATGGCAAAACGTAATAATAGAGTAAAATCTACCGGCGATCTTGAGCTTCAGGACCGTCTGGTGGCTATCAACCGCGTTACCAAGGTTACCAAGGGCGGTCGTACATTTACCTTTGCAGCCATCGTGGTTGTAGGTAATGGCGACGGCGTAGTAGGTTACGGCCTTGGCAAAGCCAACGAAGTACAGGCAGCTATCGCCAAGGGCGTAGAGGCTGCTAAGAAGAACCTTATCCGCGTACCGGTTCACAAGGGCACTATCCCCCACGAGCAGGTAGCAAAGTTCGGTGGTTCACGCATCATCCTCAAGCCCGCCAGCCACGGTACCGGTGTTAAGGCCGGTGGTGCTATGCGTGCGGTGCTCGAGAGTGTAGGTGTCACCGACGTGCTTGCAAAGTCGAAAGGTTCGTCTAACCCCCACAACCTTGTAAAGGCTACTATCGCTGCTCTTGACGAGATGCGTTCACCCGCTATCGTAGCACAGAACCGCGGTATTTCTGTAGAGAAAGTCTTCAAAGGTTAAAATCATACCACAATGGCACAGATTAAGATCAAACAGATAAAGAGCCGTATCAACTGCCCGAAGGTGCAGAAAGCGACCCTTGATGCCCTCGGCCTCAAGAAAATGAATCACACTGTAGTGAAAGAAGACACTCCCAGTGTGATGGGTATGGTAAACAAAGTACGCCACTTGGTAGAAGTGACCAAGGCCTAAACAAATACGACAATGGATTTAAGTAATTTACAACCCGCAAAAGGCAGCGTAAAACGCCGCACCCGCATCGGCCGCGGCTCAGGCTCAGGCAAGGGCGGTACATCTACCCGCGGTCACAAGGGCGCAAAATCGCGTTCTGGTTACTCGCGTAAAATCGGTTTCGAAGGTGGCCAGATGCCTCTGCAGCGCCGTCTTCCCAAATTCGGTTTCAAGAATATCAACCGTGTACAATACAAGGCAATCAACCTCGATCTCATTTCGCAGTTTGCTGAAGCACGCCAGCTGACAGCAGTAGGCATCGAAGAGCTTCGTCAGGCCGGTTACGTACGCCGCGACCAACTCGTAAAAGTTTTGGCCAACGGTAGCGTCAACAAAGCGCTCACAGTTGAAGCGAATGCCTTCTCTGCCGCAGCTAAAGCAGCCATTGAAGCTGCCGGCGGTACTTGCAAAACAGTGTAATCATGAGATTTTTCGAGACACTTAAGAATATCTGGACAATCGAGGAGCTGCGTCAGCGACTTCTGATTACCCTCCTGCTGGTGTTTATCTACCGAGTAGGCTGCTATGTGGTGTTGCCGGGCATTTCGCCCAGCGACATCGACGCGCTCTCGAGTTTCACCAACAAGAGCGGTATCATGCAGCTCGTCGATATGTTCTCGGGCGGTGCTTTCTCGCAAGCGTCGATCTTCGCACTCGGTATCATGCCTTATATCACAGCTTCGATTGTTATCCAGCTGTGCGGCATGATTTTGCCGTCGTTCCAGAAGATGCAGCGCGAAGGCGAGAGCGGCCGTCAGAAAATGAACCAGTACACCCGCTATCTGACGGTGCTTATTCTTTTCCTGCAGGCTCCGGCCTACCTGATCAACCTTCAGGTGCAGGTGAATGGTGCCGCCAACGGCAGTACTCTCCAGCTGGGATTCTGGACGGTAGTTTACCTGACCCTGATTCTCACTGCCGGTTCGATGTTTATCATGTGGCTTGGTGAGCGTATCACCGACCGCGGTATCGGCAATGGTATTTCCTTCATCATTCTTGTAGGTATCATTGCACGTCTGCCGCAGGCTCTTATTTTCGAGTTCACAAACCGTCTTCCCGGTCAGGGTACCGGCCAGGGTGGTCTTGTGATGTTCTTGGTAGAGATTGTACTGCTTTTCGCAGTAACCGTAGGCGCAGTGCTTCTTGTGCAGGGTACACGTAAGGTACCTGTGCAGTATGCCAAGCGTATCGTAGGCAACCGCCAGTACGGTGGTGCCCGCCAGTACATTCCCTTGAAGGTAAATGCCGCCGGTGTAATGCCTATCATTTTTGCCCAGGCTATCATGTTTATCCCCATGACCCTTGCGGGCTTCCGCGGAGGCGAGAGCGGATTCATGCATGCTTTCACCGACATCAACGGCTTCTGGTACAATTTTGTCTTCTTCGTACTCATCGTAGCGTTTACATATTTCTATACCGCCATTACAGTGCGCCCCACTCAGATGGCCGAGGATATGAAGCGCAACAATGGATTTATCCCCGGCGTTAAACCGGGAAAGAAGACGGCTGAGTATCTCGATGCCATCATGTCGCGTATCACACTGCCGGGTTCGATTTTCCTGGGTGTGGTAGCTATCCTGCCTGCGTTCGCACGATTCTTCGGCATCAGCCAGAATTTTGCCCAGTTCTTCGGCGGTACATCGCTGCTGATTATGGTGGGTGTAGTTCTGGACACCTTGCAGCAGATCGAGTCGCACCTGATGATGCACCATTATGACGGCCTTATGAAAGAAGGCAAGATCAAGGGTCGCACAACAGGGCAGGCTTATTAATCACGACGCAAGCCAACAACCAATATCTACGCTTAAATGATTTATCTCAAGACACCGGAAGAAGTCGAAACCATGCGGAGTTCGTCGACGCTCGTGAGCCAGACTCTGGGCGAGGTGGCCCGCTGGATTGAACCCGGCGTAACCACACGCAAGCTCGACACCATTGCCAGGGAGTTTATCCTTGACAATGGTGGCAAGCCTGCCTGCTTAGGGTACGAAGGATTTCCGGCCACGCTATGTATCGAGGTTAACGAGACCGTGGTTCACGGTTTCCCCAGTGACCGAGTGTTGCTCGACGGCGATATCATCGGTATCGATACAGTGGTTGAGAAAGATGGATTTTGCGGAGACTCCTGCTATACTTTTGCGGTGGGCACTGTTTCGCCGGAGAAGATGGCACTGCTGCGCACAACCAAAGAAGCCCTTTATGTGGGCATCGAAGCCGCCAAGATAGGAGCTCGTATCGGCGACATCTCCAATGCTATCCAGACATATTGCGAACGCCGCGGTTATAGCGTTGTCCGCGAGATGACCGGTCATGGCATCGGACGTAAGATGCACGAGAGCCCCGAGGTGGCTAATTACGGACGCCGCGGTATAGGCCCCCGCCTTGCCAACGGCATGTGTTTCTGTATCGAGCCCATGATCAATATGGGCAGTCGCAATATTGTCATCGCGCCCAATGGCTGGGAGGCTCTCACACGCGACCGCAAACCGTCGGCGCACTATGAGCACACGCTTGCCATGGTGAATGACAAGATTGAAATCCTCACCACTTTTGACTACATCAAGGATGTATTAAAAGATAAATTTATTTAAACACCTATCTATGGCAAAACAATCAGCAATCGAACAGGACGGTACAATCATCGAGGCTCTGTCTAACGCAATGTTCCGCGTGGAGCTCGAGAACGGTCATGAGATTACGGCACATATATCGGGCAAGATGCGCATGCATTATATCAAGATATTGCCCGGCGACAAAGTGCGAGTAGAAATGACACCCTATGACCTGTCTAAAGGACGCATTGCTTTCCGCTATAAATAATCGAAACACTAAAAGATATGAAAGTAAGAGCTTCTGTAAAGAAACGCACACCGGACAGCAAGATCGTCCGCCGCAAGGGACGTCTTTATGTCATCAATAAGAAAAACCCCAAATACAAACTACGTCAAGGATAAAGTATTATGGCAGTACGTATAGTGGGAGTTGACCTCCCCCAAAACAAAAGAGGTGAAATCGCCTTGACCTATATCTTCGGCATCGGCCGCAGCGCTGCCCGCGCAATTCTGAATAAAGCCGGCATCGACGTCAACACCAAGGTACAGGATTGGACTGACAGCGAAGCCGCACGCGTACGCGAGGTAATCGGCACAGACTACAAAGTAGAAGGTGACCTCCGCAGCGAGATTCAGCTCAACATTAAACGCCTGATGGATATCGGCTGCTACCGTGGCATCCGTCACCGTAACGGTCTGCCCGTTCGTGGCCAGAGCACTAAGAACAACGCCCGCACCCGCAAGGGCCGCAAGAAAACCGTTGCTAACAAGAAGAAAGCTACTAAATAAGAATTAACATGGCAAAAAAAACAGTCGCAGCAAAGAAACGTAACGTCAAGGTTGGCGCAGAAGGCCAGCTCCACGTTCACTCGTCTTTCAACAATATCATTGTCTGCTTAGCCAACAGCGAAGGCCAGGTAATCTCATGGTCGAGTGCAGGCAAGATGGGCTTCCGTGGTTCTAAGAAGAACACTCCGTATGCTGCCCAGATGGCTGCCCAGGATTGCGCCAAGATAGCTTATGATCTTGGTCTCCGCAAAGTGAAAGCTTATCTAAAGGGTCCGGGCAACGGCCGTGAGTCGGCAGTCCGCACAATAGATGGCGCAGGTATCAAAGTAACCGAAATCATCGACGTTACCCCGCTTCCTCACAACGGTTGCCGTCCTCCGAAACGTCGTAGAGTCTGAGGCTCAGAGCCCGGTACCGGCATAAACCGGTTAATGGCTCTGCTTTCGCTTTTAGTAAACCACAAACATCAACACGCGGGATTTAGCCAGCCATGCACGCCAATGCATGAGCGGCATCCGACAAGCGGCAGACCTCTCACAACGCGCTTCAGGCGAATAGACCGTATTTTAGATCACCTCTCTACGGTCGCGGCTGCGCCGGAGCAGCGCTGAGCAGGCGCCCCAGGAAACAAGGCTTCATCCCGATAAAATGATTTCAATACAATGGCAAGATACACAGGTCCCAAGACCAAAATAGCCCGTAAGTTCGGCGAACCGATTTTCGGAGAAGACAAAGTGCTCGCACGTCGTAACTTCCCCCCCGGTCAGCACGGTGCAAACAAGCGCCGCAAAACGAGCGAGTACGGCGTACAGCTTCGCGAGAAACAGAAAGCTAAATACACCTATGGTGTACTTGAGCGTCAGTTCCGCAACCTCTTCGAGAAAGCTTCGAGCCTCAAAGGTATTACCGGTGAGATCCTCCTGCAGCTTCTTGAGAGCCGTCTCGACAACGTAGTATACCGTTTAGGTATCGCACCTACCCGTGCGGCAGCTCGTCAGCTTGTACTGCACCGTCACATCATCGTAAACGGAGAAGTTGTAAACATCGCATCTTACTCAGTAAAACCCGGTGACGTAGTAGGTGTACGTGAGCGCAGCAAGTCACTTGAGGTAATCGCTGATGCCCTTGCAGGATTCAACCACAGCAAATATCCCTGGATAGAATGGGACGAAACTACCCGTAGCGGTAAATTCCTTCACGTCCCCGCCCGCGAAGACATCCCCGAGAACATCAAGGAGCAGCTGATTGTCGAGCTCTACTCTAAGTAATCTTATACAATATTTCAGATCCATGGCTATATTAGCATTCCAAAAACCTGAAGAGGTAGTAATGGTAGAAGCTTCAAACTTCTACGGCAAGTTCGAGTTCAAGCCTTTGGAGCCCGGCTATGGCATCACCGTGGGCAACGCCCTCCGTCGCGTGCTGCTTTCGTCGCTCGAAGGCTATGCGATATCGTCGATACGAATCGACGGCGTTAAGAACGAATTCGATGCCGTACCCGGCGTTAAGGAAGATGTAACCAATATCATCCTTAACCTAAAGCAGGTCGACCTCAAGCAGAAGGTTGAAGACAGCGACTACGAGCGTGTCACCATCACCGTTTCAGGCAAAGAAGTGTTCACAGCCGGCGACATTGCCAAGTCGCTCACGGCCTTCGAGGTCATGAACCCGGACTTGGTGATTTGTCATTTGGATCCCGACGCAGGTTTCACTATCGTACTGACGATCAACAAGGGTCGAGGCTGGGTACCGGCAGAGGAGAATGTCACCCCACAGGATGATATCGACACAATTGCCATCGACTCGATCTACACCCCGATCAAAAACGTCAAATACACCGTCGAAAACTACCGCGTAGACCAGAAAACCGACTACGACAAACTGACTCTCGAGATAAGCACCAATGGGTCGATATTGCCCAAGGATGCCGTCAAAGAAGCAGCAAAGATATTGATTTATCATTTCATGCTGTTCAGCGACGAGAAAATCACTCTTGAGACCACCGAGACAGATCCGGGCGAGGAATTCGATGAAGAGGTATTGCATATGCGCCAACTTCTCAAATCGAAGCTGGTTGATATGCAGCTCTCAGTCCGTGCCCTCAACTGCCTTAAGAGCGCCGAGGTCGAAACCCTCGCCGAGCTGGTGGTATTCAATAAAACCGACTTGCTTAAATTCCGCAACTTCGGTAAAAAATCCTTGGTCGAACTCGAAGACCTCCTTACGAGTCTGAATCTCTCGTTCGGCATGGATATCTCCAAATACAAACTCGATAAAGAATAAGCCCGATGCGACACAATAAAAAATTCAACCACCTTAGCCGTCAGAAGGGTCACCGCGACTCACTGCTGGCTAACATGACGATCTCGCTCATCCTGCACAAGCGCATCTACACAACACTTGCAAAGGCAAAGGCACTTCGCGTATATGCCGAGCCCCTCATCAACCGCGCTAAGGAAGACACAATGACCAACCGCCGCGTTGTTTTCGGTTATCTCCAGAACAAAGAGGCTGTTAAGATCCTCTTCCAGGAGATCGCAGAAAAGATCGCCCAGCGTCCCGGCGGATACACCCGTATCCTTAAGACCGGCAAGCGTCTTGGTGACAACGCTAAAACTTGCTTCATTGAGCTGGTAGACTACAACGAAGCTATGCTCAAGGACAAGACTGAAACCAAGGCTAAGACCCGCCGCAGCCGTCGTAAAACCACTGCAGCAGCCGAGAACCCTGTAGCTGAAGCAAAGGCTCAGGAGCCCGAACTGCCCGCAGCCGACGCTCCCGCAGCAGAGTAATCATATTCGATATTGAATATATAAGCCCGGCGATACTATCGCCGGGCTTTTTTCTCGTTGAGACCCTGTTTAGAGTTTAGAGTTTAGAGTTTAGGTAATAGCTTTTGTGGAACGGCCGCGGTTAATGGCACAAAGTGCTTGCGATAGATGCTTTACTGTCTAATGGGCAGTGTCTTCGACACTATTCAGCTGAGGAGAGATGTAGTCCCCGGTAAACTTCGTAATGCCGGGGTTCGGTAAGGTGATGCTCTTCGAGCAAGTCCACAGGGCTTTGCTCTCCGAGATAAGTTTCGGCAAGGCGACATGTACTCAACGCTCTATCTGGATACCCTGTCGCAGGGTTGCGGTACGCTGCGGATTGGGGCGTGGGATGTGTTTCTCTGTCGATAATTTTATAAATGTACTTCTGCCCGGTCGCGGCATGCCGCGACCCTACGAGTGGGTGGATTGAAAAAATGATTTTTATGCTTAACTTAGTGACATTGCGGCATGCCGCGACCCTACGAGAGTGGGGGATGCAGATGCCCTTAAGTAAACAGCATTATGCCGCGACCTTACGGGCAGGCGGTTAGATAGGATGTTGACTATCTGTAAGTTAGTATCGCCTAACTGAGGCTTGTCTCGGAGAGCCAAGCTCCTATCGCTGACACTCTTTCTCCTTAAGTAAACAGCATTGTGGCGCGACCCTGCAAGAGAGGGGGGAATGACCGTGGCGATCAGCACGTCGGTTTTGTGTATCTATGCCTTATGGAAACGCATTGTGCTGAGTTGCTTTTGATAGTTGTCTTTTGGGGGAGTTAGTTTAGATTTTTGTTAATGATATTGTACCCGGTTGGGGGTTAGTCGAGATGCTTAAGAATATTTATTGTATAGCGCTTAGGACTGTAAAGGTAAATGATAGTCGCAACCTGCTATCAGTATGGAGCGATGAGTATGGGCGAATGAGTGTCGTAATGCCTTCGGGTAATAGTCGCGAGGCAAAACGTCGGCGAGCTCTTACGTCGCCATTGTCGCTGTTTGAGGCCGTGGCAGATGTTCGTGCCGACAGGGATGTTGTGACTGTTCGTGATCTTATGCCCTTGCCTCAGTCACCAGGCATGAATCTGTCGCCAATGCGCGTTGCCGGGGCGGCGTTTATCGCGGAGGCGCTCGATGTGTTGCTGCGCCGTAGTGAGGCCGACCCTGCGCTCAGTGCCTTTCTATTCGATGCTCTTGCTTTTTATGGCGAGGCTGACAGTCGTTCGGCGGCGAACTTTATAGTATTCTTCTTTTTTCATCTGGCGAGATTTCTCGGTATTGTGCCGGAGCTTGAGGGTGAAGTTGCGAATAAAGTGATAGATCTTCGCGAGGGTAGGGTGGTAAGTTCAGTTCCTTTGCATGGAGATTATCTTGCAGGAGCAGATTTTCGTACAGCGATTGCACTTTCTCGAGTGCCATTGAGGCGTTGCGGGCTAATAAATATCGCGCGATTTGAACGTCGACGTGCACTTGATGTAATTTTACACTACTATGAAATGCACCTCGCGAGCCTCGAAAGCTTGAAAAGTCTCGAAATATTGCGTCAAATCTTCGACTAAACGACCAAAATATTCTCTAAAACAGACAAAATTGCATTTTTCTTAAATTTTTTTGCGAAAAAATTTGCACAGAATAAAAAACAGTAGTAACTTTGCAGTGCAAAAGCGATAAAGCAATGCCTCTCCAACCGAGAAGATTGAAAAACGGTGTGGTAGATCAGCTGGTTAGATCGTCTGCCTGTCACGCAGAAGGTCGCGGGTTCGAGCCCCGTCCATACCGCAAGAGGAGAGAGGAGAATGAGAAATTGAAATCCTATGGATGAGATTTCTCATTCTTTTTTAAATGGGCCGGTAGTTCAACGGATAGAATAGAAGTTTCCTAAACTTTAGATAGCAGTTCGATTCTGCTCCGGCCTACGATGAAAATACCCCCCCCCCTGCAGTAATGCGTGCTGCCGGGGGGATTTTTTTGTTGGTCTAATTGGTCTAATAGGGGTTGCTTTGCAAGGTTTTTGTGTGGGGTGGTGGGGAGCGGTGTAGGGGATATAGTTAATGGTTTTTGTGTGGGGGCTTTACTGAGGCGCGGTGCTTGGGGCAGAAGTAATGTGGCAGCGATTTTTGGGTAGGTCTAATTGGTCTAATTGGTCTAATAGGGGTTGCTTTGCATGGCTTTTGTGTGGGGGTGCTGGGGAGTGGTGTCGGGGATATAGTTAATGGGTTTTGGTGGGTGGTTGTCTATTAGGGTTAATTCTTTGCTATATTGCACGTTTTTTTGTATTTTTGCGATGAAATGCAGAAAATATTCAAAAAAATCCGCAACTTCATAGCGTCGGTGCAAGCTCATCGACGTGAGCCTTTGCGCCTTGAGTTTGTCCTCAGTGATTATTGCAATCTCAACTGTAAGGGTTGTACGCATTATAGCCCGCTTGCTGTCAAGGAGTTTGAGAGCGTTGAACAGCTTGAACGTGCTGCTTCTCATCTTGGTAAAGCTGTCGGTGCCGGGCTCGACGTGGTTTACCTTATCGGAGGGGAGACTTTGTTGTACCCGCACTTGCCTGAGGCAATGGGGTTGATGAGGCGGCATTTCCCCGCAACTCGCATACAGTTGTTTACAAACGGCATATTGTTGCCTAAAATGACAGATGAGTTTTGGGTGTCGGCCCGAGATAACGGTGTAGAGCTTGCAATAACGCGCTATCCGATAGCCTTTGACTACGAAGCCGCCGAGGCATTGTGCCGCGCAAAGGGCGTGAGCTACGAGGTTTTTGGCGATCGTGGCGAGGACGGTGCGTTTCTTCGTTTCGCACTCGATCCGGATAAAAAGCAGAACGGTAGAGTGTCGCATTTCAAATGCTTTAACCGCGGGTGCATATCTGTGGTTGGCGATAAGATTTACCCGTGCTCAATCAGTGCGTGCGTCGGACACCTTAATAAGGCCTGTGGCACGCGATTCGAGCATCAGTCGGGCGATTGGATAGATGTGTCGTCGGTTCGCGATGTAAGCCAGCTTAAACGCCTCCGCGACCGTCCTGTGCCTTTCTGCAGCTATTGCAAGTCGAACCCTGCAGTGACAAAGTACGGAGCGTCGAAGCGCGAAAAATCCGAGTGGGTAGACTAATCAGAACTGTAAAATACTCGATAAAAAGAAACAACAAAATAGTAATAAACCTAATAAGAATGAAAAAACTCATTATCGCAGCCGCAATGACCACGCTTATGATGGCTCCGTCGTGCAGCCGAACCGCCGAAAAGGCCCCTGCCGACGATTTCGACTACACTGTCGACCGCTTCGCCGATATCGAGGTGCTTCGTTACAAAGTTCCCGATTTCGAGAAACTGAGCCTAAACCAGAAGATTTTAGTTTATTACCTACAGGAGGCCGCCCTCTGGGGTCGCGACATCCTCTGGGACCAGAACTATGCCCAGAACCTTCCTATCCGCAATATGCTCGAAGCTGTCTATACCAACTATGACGGCGATAAGAGCGATGCCGACTACAAGGCATTTGAGACATACATGAAGCAGGTATGGTTTGGCAACGGCATACACCACCATTATTCGACCGATAAATTCACCCCTGCATTCAGCCGCGACTTCCTGACCGCGCAGCTTGCCAAGCTCCCCGAGGGCACAGCACCTGCTAATGCCGAGGAATTGGTAGAAATCATCTTCAACCCTGCCGTAGATGCCAAACGTGTAAACCAGGCGCAGGGCGAAGATCTTATCGCCACATCGGCATGCAACTTCTATGACAAGGGTCTGTCGCAGGCCGAGGTTGAAGCCTATTACAACTCAATCAAGAAGGCCGACGACCTTACTCCTATCTCGTACGGTCTCAATACCCGTCTCAAAAAGGTTGACGGCAAGGTTGTAGAAGAGCAGTACAAGATTGGCGGTCTCTACAGCAACGCTATCGAGCATATCGTAGCAAACCTCGACAGTGCCGCCGCCTATGCAGAAAACGAAGCCCAGCGAGCCACAATCAAATCGCTCATCGAATATTATACCACCGGCGACCTTGCAACATTCGACCGCTACTCGATTGAATGGGCCGAGGACACAGCATCGCAGGTAGACTTTATCAACGGCTTTATCGAAAGCTACGGCGATCCCCTTGGCATGACCGGCTCGTGGGAGTCGATTGTCAACTTCAAGAACAACGAAGCCAGCGAGCGTACCGAAATCCTGTCGGGCAACGCACAGTGGTTTGAGGACAACTCGCCCGTAGATGCGCAGTTCAAGAAAGACAAGGTAAAAGGTGTTTCGGCCAAGGTAATCACCGCCGCAATCCTTGCGGGTGACGCATATCCGGCCACACCTATCGGTATCAACCTTCCCAATGCCAACTGGATTCGTGCCAACCACGGTTCAAAATCGGTAACTATCGAGAATATCACCCAGGCATATGATGCAGCCAGCCATGGCAACGGTTTCAACGAAGAATTCGTAATCGACCAGCCTACCCGCGAATTGCTCGACCAGTATCTCTTTATCACCGACAACCTCCATACCGACCTTCACGAATGTCTCGGTCACGGCTCAGGCAAGCTCCTGCCCGGAGTAGACCCCGACGCCCTCAAGGCTCACGGCTCGACAATCGAGGAGGCTCGTGCCGACCTTTTCGCGCTGTATTATCTTGCCGATCCGAAGCTACTTGAAATCGGTCTGCTCGACAACCCCGACGCTTACAAGGCCGAGTACTACAAATATATCCTCAACGGTATGATGACTCAGCTGATGCGCATCGAGCCCGGCAAGGATGTAGAAGAAGCACACATGCGCAACCGCAAACTCATCGCCGAGTGGGCATATGAGCATGGCAAGGCCGACAATGTGATCGAACTCGTAGAGAAAGACGGCAAGACCTACGTACAAATCAACGACTACGAAGCTCTCCGCGGCCTCTTTGGCCAGCTCCTCGCCGAAATCCAGCGCATACGCTCGACCGGCGATTACGCAGCAGCCTGCGAGCTTGTAGAACAGTATGCAGTGAAGGTTGACCCCAAACTTCACCAGCAGGTACTCGACCGCTACGCCACCCTCAACATCGCACCTTATAAGGGCTTTGTCAATCCTGTTTACACAGCCGTACGCGATGAGTCGGGTAAAATCACCGACATCAAGGTCGACTATAGCGAAAACTATCCCGACCAGATGCTACGCTACAGCCGCGACTACCGTGGCCTTTAATTATAAGTAACTCTTTTTTGCGAGTTACTTAAGAGCTGAATAATCAACAGTGGCCTCGCATCGGGCGAGGCCACTGTCATATTTAAGTTATCACGATGCATTTTACTCTCAATACCAATTGCCTGCGCATATTTACAGTCGCGTTAATGTCGGTGTGCCTGTTGTCGTGCAATAAAACGCCAGAGCAAATCGCGCTCGAAAAATTAAATGAAGGAAAGGCCTACTATGAAGACGGCCCCGGCCAGGACTACGAAAAGGCATATCAGTGTTTCATCGTTTCTGCCGAGAACGGAAATGCATTGGCGCAACTGATTGTCGGCTCGATGTATTTTCATGGGCTCGGAGTGTCGCAAGACTTTGAGGAAGCTTTCAAATGGAGTCTGCGCTCAGCCGAACAAGGCAATATAGATGCACAAAGCTATGTAGGCTCACTCTATAAAGACGGTTTGGGAGTAGAACAGAATTATATCAAGGCAGTGAAATGGTTGCGAAAAGCAGCCGAAAATGGACATTCTGATGCACAGGCAAACCTTGCTATGATGTATTTTGAGGGACATGGCGTGCCCCAGAACTATGCTAAAGCTATCTCGTGGTATAAAAGGGCTGCTGATCAAGGAAACGCATATGCGCAGTGCAATCTCGGGTACATGTACTGTGGCGGCTTCGGTGTGATGAGAAACGATAAAAAAGGCTTCGAATTGATCAAATCGGCAGCCGAGCAAGGAGAGATTGCGGCCCAAAAGAATCTTGCCATGCTGTATACCTTTGGAATAGGCACTAAAAAGAATGATAAAGCAGCCTTCAAGTGGACCAAGGCTGCCGCCGAGCAGGGCGAGCCTGAATCACAATATAACCTTGGGTCGCTGTATGAAGAAGGCTCCGGAGTACGTCGAAATTATGCAGCCGCTGCAAAATGGTACCGCAAAGCAGCCGAGCAAGGGCATGTCCGCGCCCAGCGTCAGCTCGCATGGATATGCGAAAACGGCCTCGCGGTACGGAAAGATACCGTAGAGGCCATAAAATGGTATCAATTAGCAGCCGAGCAAGGTGATGAAACCTCTATCGAAGCCCTGAAGCAACTTAATGTGTCTGATTAACTAAAACGAGCGCCGGAGCCACATTGCCCCGGCGCTCGAATGCTATATTGGAGGGATATTATTTCTTGAAAGCCATTAGGGCTACGGTAGGAGCGTCGTTGTCAAAGCATCCGAGCTGGTAGCCGCCGTTGTAGTTTGCAGGAGCTTCGGGTTCCCAATAGAAAACGCCTTCGATATCTGCATTCATCATATGCTCGATCAGCGCCTTGCATTCCTCGCCTTTGTCCCAATGCATGCCTATTTCGCAAAGCATAATGGGCTTATTGTACTTCTCTTTTAGGTGATTGATGTTTGCCACGCACTTGTCGGCAACTTCGAGCCAGGCAGATTCGTCGTTGTCTTTCGAGGCCCAATAGGGATAAAGCGACATGCCAATCATATCGTATCGTCCGCCGTTTGCTTCGAGAGCGTCGAACATGCGGTCGTAGCGGGCTTGGTCATGTCCGCCGTCGAGGTGAACAATCACCTTGGCTTCGGGGAAAACGGCCTTTACAGCATCGTAACCGGCGTTGTTAAGGGCCGTAAGTTGTGCCGGGTTGTCGATAGAGCCTACAGGGAGCATCATACCCGGAGTAGTTTCGTTTCCAATCTGTACCCACTCAGGAGTCACACCGGCCTCTTTGAGGGCCTTTAGAGTCTCGTCGACATGGTTTGCGACGGCCTTGCACAGTTCGTCGAAAGGCAGGTCCTTCCAAGCCTTGGGCATGTCCTGATGACCCGGGTCAGCCCATGTGTCGGAGAAGTGGAAATCGATCATAGTACGCAGGCCAAGGTCTTCGGCTCGTTTTGCTTTAACGACCACATCTTCGATGCTGTTCCACTTGCTTTCGGGGTTTACCCACACTCGCAGACGGATAGAGTTGACACCGCAGTCGTCGCGAAGCAGTTCCATGAGTTCTTTTTCGACACGCGGCGAATCGGGAGTGTAGAATTTGTGTCCGGTTGCTTCGAGTTCGGTCACCCAGCTGACGTCAGCTCCACGGGCGAAGCCTGTTTCCTTTACCGGTTTTGAGTGTTCTTGATTGTCTTTGTTTTCGGCCTTGTTGCCACCACAAGCGGCGAGTAGGCCTGTGGCAGCGATAGCCACAGCGAGTAAAAAATGTAGTTTCATAGTATTAAAAGAGCGCGTACCTGCCCGGTACGCGCTCTGATATCTGTTTGGTGAATTAAGCGAGAGAGTTGCGGACCTGAGTGTAGATGTTGGCCGCAGTGAAACCGAATTTCTCGTCAAGAACCTTGTATGGAGCCGAAGCGCCGAAGCGTTCCATGCCGTATACAGTGCCGTTGAATCCGTTGATCATGCGGATTGTGATAGGCAGACCTGCAGTGAGGCCGAAGTGGGGTACACCGGCGGGGAGAACCTGGTCGCGGTAAGCGCGGTCCTGACGGTTGAACAAGCCGATCGAAGGCATCGAAACGACAGAAGCCTTGATGCCGTCGGCTTCGAGCAGCACAGCTACTTCGCAAAGCAAAGATACCTCAGAGCCGTCGGCTACGAGAACAACGTCGGGAGTGCCTGCAGGCGCGATAACTGTATAACCGCCTTTGAGAGCGCCCTTGGCAGCCTCTGCGCGAGTCTGACCTTCGGGAGCGGGGAGGTCTTTGATGTCCTGGCGCGAAAGAATCAGCGCAGTGGGAGCATGGCGGTTCTCCATAGCCATTTGGTATGCAACCGAAGTCTCGGCAGCATCGGCAGGACGAAGAACGAGCATAGCTTGCTCACCGTTGAAGTTGTTGATCATCTCCATGAGGCGAATCTGAGCTTCCTGCTCGATAGGCTCGTGGGTAGGACCGTCTTCGCCAACTCGGAAAGCATCGTGCGTCCAGATGTATTTAACCGGCTGCTCCATGAGTGCTGCCATGCGCACTGCGGGCTTCATGTAGTCGGAGAATACGAAGAATGTGCCGCAAGCGCACCATACGCCACCGTGGAGTGCGATACCGTTCATGATGCAAGCCATGGTAAGTTCGCTTACACCGGCCTGAAGGAATGCGCCGGTGAAGTCGCCCTTGGTGAATGCGTGGGTTTTCTTGAGGAAACCGTCGGTCTTGTCGCTGTTTGCGAGGTCGGCCGAAGATACTATCATGTTGCCAACCTTTTCAGCGAGAACGCCGAGCACGTCGGCCGAAGCCTGACGGGTAGAAGTGTTAGCCTTGTGAGCGATAGCAGTATAGTCGATCTGAGGAAGAACGCCTTCGAGATATGCTTTTAGCTCCTCTGCTTTTTCGGGATTAGCGTTTGCCCAAGCAGCGAAATCAGCGCGGCGTGTAGCAACGACTTTGCGCAGTTCTTCGGCACGGCGTGCGTACATTTCTTTCACGTCGTCGAAGATAACCCAGGGGTTTTCGGGGTCGCCGCCGAGGTTCTTGATAGTGCAAGCATAGTCAGCGCCGCTGCTGCTGAGGGGCTGTCCGTGGGTAGAGCATTTTCCTTCGAAAGATTCGCCGTCGGCTTTCACCGCGCCCTTGCCCATAGTGGTATGGCCAATGATGATAGTGGGGCGCTCGGTCTCGGCCTGAGCTTTGAGCAGTGCGTCGGCGATAGCAAGGGGATCGTTACCGTCGATTTCGATAACATTCCAGTGCCAAGCGCGGTATTTAGCAGCGTAATCCTCGGTGTCGACAGCGTCGACCATTGTAGAAAGCTGTACCTTGTTGCAGTCGTAGAACATAATCAGGTTCGACAGACCAAGGAAACCGGCAATACGACCGGCACCTTGAGAAATTTCTTCCTGTATGCCGCCGTCGCTGATAAAGGCATAAGTTTTATGACTAACCACGTTGCCGAAACGAGCTTCGAGGAACCTCTCGGCAATAGCGCATCCAACAGCCATGGTGTGTCCTTGTCCCAGAGGTCCGGAAGTGTTTTCGACACCACGGGCAGGGTCGAGTTCGGGGTGGCCTGGAGTAACAGAACCCCACTGACGGAACTGTGATAGTTCTTCGGGAGTGTATTTACCGGTAAGAGCGAGCGCCGAATATAGCATCGACGACATGTGTCCGGGGTCAAGGAAGAAACGGTCGCGAGCGAACCAAGTTGAATCATCGGGGTCTGAAACCAGGAATGAAGAGTACAGAACATTCACGAAGTCTGCGCCACCCATAGCACCGCCGGGGTGACCCGATTTGGCCTTTTCGACCATCGAAGCAGCCAAAATTCGGATATTGTCGGCTGCTTTTGTCATAAGCTTTGTGTCCATTATCTAAGGTTAGTTGTGTTCCATGTGAAATAAAGCCGAAATTACAACAAAAGTTTAACTTCCGCAAATCAAATCATCAAAATGATATAAAAAGATTGTATTCGGTAAGCTTTTTTTGTTGCGATGAGCCCACGCCGCCTTTCAATCTTTGACAAATCGCAGCGTAGTTCCAATCAATGGCAGGTTGAGCCTAAGCACCTTTCCGTCGAGGATTAGGTCGGCGCTTGCGTCGACATTGTGAACATTTCCGGAATGGTCGTGCCATTCAAGGTTGTAATGCCCTTCGAATGGTGTTGCCTTGAGGTATCCTTTTACATCGCCTCTTCGCCAGCCAAGGCTGTCGTTGCCAAGGTATATTATACGGTATTCACCGGTGGTGTCGGCTACGACTGCGATTTTGTAGTCGATGGCCCCGGCTACTTTCTCCGGGTCGGTGTCGCGGTCGAGATACGACCATACACCAGTGACCGGATTGTCGGTGTTGGTGTCAAATTCGCCCTCGCAATGCCGACGTAGTTCTCCCCGTCGAGTAATGAGAGTGTGCGCTACCAAGTCGGCCTTGCGGTCGGTTGAGAAGGCTAATGTGCAGGGGATGTATCTGTTAAAATTGACATTGTGAGCTGTCTGAGCGTGCTTATCGCCGAACGCCAAGGTCGCGCCGTTGGCATCTGCGCGGAGTAAAGCAGAGAATGCAGCATCACGCCCACGGTCGTATCTTACGGCATCATTGTAGGCCGCCAACAGATTCTCGCCGCGGTCGGATTTCTCGTAAATACGGCACTCAAACAATGCCATGTCGGTATTGTCGATTGCGGTGAGTGGGGGAATGGCGAATTCGGCTTTTACAAATGTGCTGTCGGAGTAATTCCAGTACAAATCTACGTTGATATCGTAGTATTTATCGGGCTTGAAACGCAGGAGATACATTAGCTCGCGCATTGGGGAGGCGGTATCGGTGATATACAAGCTGTCGGCAATTACTGTGTCGGCAGCCAAACGCATTGCCGACACTGCAATCATCATCACCGACAGTACGCGCCTCAGCATAGCTCTTTTACACGGTCGACAAACTCATTGTCTGAAATGTCGTAGGGCAACCAGTTGATAGCGAATCCTCTGCGCTCCATTCCTCGAAACCATGTCATCTGTCGTTTTGCAAACTGGTGAATGGCGATTTCGAGTTCGCGCTCCATTGTTGACCGGTCGATTTGTCCGGTTACATATAGGGTAAGATATTTGTATTCAAGACCGTAGTAAATCAAATCGTCGGGGTTGATGCCGCTGTCGATAAGGGTCTTCACTTCGTCGAGCATGCCTTCTTGGTCGAAACGGCGTCGCAGGCGTTGTGTTATCAGCCGTCGACGGTCGTCGCGAGGAATATCTACGCCAACGATTACAGCGTCGAGAGGTCTGGGCGTACGTGCGAGTGCAGCAGCATCGGGGTGCTCGAGATAGTACTTTTCAATCTCTATGGCCCTTATGGCACGCTGTGCCGTGTCGATGTCGGTAACGTTGTGAAGGGTTTTCATTTCGCCAAGTATTGAGGCGAGTTCGTCGAGCGATTTGCCGGCGAGGCTTGCTCGCAGCTCTTTGTTCTCAGGTACTTCGGGTAGAATGATACCCTTGAGCAGAGACTCGACGTACAGCCCTGTGCCACCAACAATCACGACCCTTTTACCACGGCTTTCGATGTCGTCGACAGCCTTTCGGGCATCGCGCAGATACTCGTAGAGGTTATACTTATATCCAGCCGGGGCGACGTCGATAAGGTGATAGCGCATATCTGCGGGATAATCAGCCAGGTCTTTTCCTGTACCAACGTCCATGCCGCGGTATACCTGGCGAGAATCGGCACTTAGTATCTCTCCGTCCAAGGCAGAGGCAACAGCAACACCTCTGCGTGTTTTTCCACAGGCCGTGGGACCTACAACTGCTATCGCTTTCATTGCTCGGCGCTTGCTTTGCGGTTGAAAACACCGGTGAGACGATTTACCAAGGCCCTGAACCTGAAAAACCTGCGGTCTTCGTTGTTGTTTGCTACATCAAACCACGATTCATCGTCGTAGTCGACGGTCCAGTGACGCAGGTCGCGCAGCCTGAAAGTGGGGCGGTAGTGGCGAATAGGGTATAGTCGTTTGCCGTCTCGGTCGTATGTTTTCCAAGCCATAGTAATGGTGTGGATTCGGAAAAGCTCGTTGGCAAGTATCGGCGAGAGCATACTTGAAGCCATGGCGCTGTCGAGCATGTATGGGTTGAACCAAACGTCCTCGTTAGTAAACTTCTCTTTCTGATCCTGGTCTACGAAAACGGCATAGTGTACCATGTTCGACCCTGTGGCAAAACCGGCGTTTGTAAAGCAATAGCGCATAGCCGGAGCCTGTAGGCCTGTAATTTCATTGAAAAGAAGTTCGGCCTGGGGCTGCCCTAAAGACGAAGTTCGGTTTATTGTCGCTTCGGCAGGAGTATCCCACAGTTCGTCGGCGCTGTGGTGTAGCAGTAATTCGTCGTCGCAAAAAATAAGGAATCGCACAGCCGTGCGGTTGCGGTGATTGCCATGTTTGTCTTCGATTGCCTCGTAAAGAGTGCGCATGCTGGTGTAGCGTCCTCCCATAAAAAACAAGGAAAGCAGATACATGGCAATGGGTATGTAGTTGAAAAAGAAACGGTCGGGCGTATTCAGGTCGGAATTTATATACCTTTCGAAATAATACCAATACTCTACAGCGCCTATAACAATCGACAATAACAGGAGTATAGACAGCTGATAGCGGGTTTCGCGGTAATACAGTGTAGCCTCGATGCTGTCGCCGGCATAATAACCGTTGCGGCTCTGACATTGCCTGCAGTAGTTTTCGGCAAATCCGCCGTATAGCCACAGACAGCATGCCACAATTGTTATTGGGAAAATAACAAGCGATGTAATAAAGGGTATCTCGCTGTTGTATAACTTGAGATGTATTACCGTTGGTAGTACCCAGTCGGTGCAAAGGATATATATTGCGAACATTATGATTGCCGAAAGCACCATTACTTTCGAAACAACCTTCATAATCAGCGAGCAAGTGTTTGTAACCTTGTTGTATACCGCTTTGCTGATTGCTGCCAGCGCCCATGCCTCGACCAGGCATACGAATGGCAGCCAAAGGCGCGGAATAAACAAGGCCAAAAGTAATGGCAGGGTAATAGCCCCGAAGGTTACTGCCCAGTTACGCCACAGAATGCTGAGAACCCTTCCGGAGCCGCTGTTTTCTTTACTGCCTGCAGCCATGTTATTTAAGGTTTTGGTTGAAGTAGTCGAGCATCCTTGCCCAAACGACTTGGCGGGCGTTGCAGCCGTTGATCGAATGGTTCATGTTGGGGAATACAAACATGTCGCACATGATGCCGAGGCTCTGGAGTGTAGAAACGAATTGTAGCGAGTTGACAGGATGCACATTGTCGTCGGCTGTGCCGTACATTATCAAAGTAGGGCAGCCAAGATGAAGTGCGCGGCGGAGAACCGAAGAGTTGTTGTAACCTGTTTCATTTTGCTGCGGGGTGAGCATGTAGCGCTCGGTGTATACTGTGTCGTAGTATCTCCAGTCTGTGACCGGTGCAATGGCTACAGCCGCTGCGTAGGGGCACGAGTCAGACGTAGCACACATAAGGCTCTGATAACCGCCGTAGCTCCAGCCATAGATGCCGATACGTGATGAATCGGTATAAGGGAGCGAAGCCGCATAGCGAGCAGCCGCGAGCTGGTCGGCAGTTTCGAGTTCGCCGAGACGGCGGTATACCGATGTGAGGAAAGCGTAGCCGCGACCGCCGGTGCCGCGACCGTCGACGCACACGATTACATATCCTTTCGACGCGAAATAAGCTTCCCAGTCAAGATTCCAGCGGTCGAGAACCTGCTGCGAGCCCGGGCCGCTGTACTGGCTCATTATCACCGGATATTTTTTCGAGCGGTCGAAGTTGGCCGGACGTACGATATATCCGCACAAATCTGTGCCGTCGTCGGCTTTCATGGTGAAAAATTCCTTGTTGGCAAGTAGTGGCAGTGCGCGGTCGGCATATGCCTTATTGTCTTCGAGGACCTTTATTACTTTTCCGTCGGGCTTGCATAGCGAGGTTACCGGCGGGGTTTTGATATCGCTATATGTCAGGAGAACGGCGGTGCATCCGGGCGAAAAGACGGCGTTGGTAGTGCCTTTGCCATTGCCGTAGGGTACTATTCCACCTTTGCTGTTGATGCGGTATACAGTGCGGTCTTTGGGAGTCGGAGCTGCAGCCTGAATGTAATGATTACCGGCTGCATCGCTGCCGTAATACTCGGTGGCGTCGGCCTTGTCGATACCTATGCTTGCAATTTTAGCGCCGGTATACGAATATTCATAGAAGCGGGTGTAGCCCTCGGATGATGATGCCACTACGAAGGAATTTGCGCCGTAGGAAAGCTGGTCGTATACGATTTCTTCAATCCATGCTTTTGCCTCGTCGGTATATATCGAGCGTGCCACGGTAGACTTGGGGTTGACCGAGAAAAGCTCGAAGCGGTTTTGGTCGCGGTTGAGGGTTGACACCATTAGCCTTGAGGCATCGGGGCCGTATTCGAGGCGGGGGATATAATAAGGTGTGCCGCCGGGGAAATCGATTTGCTTGGTCTTACGGGTCTCAACATCATAGCTGTGTACGGTAACCGATGAGTTTGCCTCTCCGGCCACAGGATATTTGTAGCTCAATGCGCCGGGATAGAGGCTGTACCGGTCCATAGGGTCGCATGTGCCTTGGTATAATGGCAGCGAGTACAATGGTACGGCAGATTCGTCGAAGCGAACATAGCATAGTGTGAGGTTGTCGGGCGCCCACGACATCAGCGATGTAACGCCGAATTCCTCTTCGTAGGTCCAGTCGGTAGCGCCGTTTATGATGCTGTCTTTCACGCCGTCGGTGGTCACTGGTACTTCGGTCTGATAGTCGAGCTTGGCGGCGTAGATATTGTTGTCGGCCACAAAAGCCACCATTCGCGAGTCGGGCGAGAACATTGGTATCTGCTGTCGGCTGTGCTCTTTAGATAATGGGCGGAGCAGGCGCGAGCGTACCTCGTAGACGTAGTATTGTGCTGTAGATGATCTGCGGTAAACCGGTTTAGAGTCGCGCCATATCATAATCTTGCTGGCATCCGGGCTGAGAATAAAGCCCTCGAAATCGGGTAATTCAGTTTCGCGTGTATGGGTCACGTCGAAAAGCACAGATAGTTCCTTGCCGGAGTTGATGTCTTTGACCAGGAGTTTCTTGCCGTCGTCAGACCGTTCGACATACGATTTGCCGTCGGGCATGAATTCGATATCGGGCGAAGCCGGACGCGAAGCCGGAGCGCAATATGGAGCTAATTCGCCAACAGCAGCGTTGCGCTGAGTTACTGCGCCTTGTGCTTCGATGCATACCAGCGCCAATGATGCGATGAAGATATATTTTAGATTCATTTTTTTCTTACGATAGATTAAATACGGTCGGTATGGCCAAAGTATCTAACAATACCGAGCCGAATAAGTTTCCATTTTGCAAATTTACATATAAAACGCGAAAATATAGCATTATCTCAAAAAATAAACCTGAGTAGCCGATAATGCGTTATTAATATGGCGTGATATTGTACAACTCGCCGATTTTGCCTTCTTCGACCTTTGTGTTGAGTAGGAGACGGAAATCGCCGGACGATATCTGTGTGGCAGGGCGGAACTTGTCGGATTTCATGTACTCGAGTACAGAAGCGTAGAACTGACGGCCTTCGGGATATTCGGATGCCTTCTCAAGGTCGGACATCACAATTAGCAGGCGGCCTTTGCCAACGGCAAACTCGAATACGAGGCCGAGTTTGTGGTTGCGCTCGATATTGTCGATTACCTGTACAATGGGGCGATAGCCCTTGCCGGTGTTGTCGAGGATAAACGGGTGGCTGTTCTTTATCACCGGGAACCACTGCCAGTCGGTGTGCATGTCGGAGGGGAAGGCGGCAAACAATGGGTGCGACGGGTCGGTGAGGATGCCTAATGTGCCAGGTGATACGTGTTTGCCATTCTTCTCGGATATGGTCTTGAACATGCGATAATTCCAGTAGTCGGTCTGGAAAAGTGCACCTACGGTAAGATCGCTTTCGCCCGGCATTAGCAGTACATCTTCGCCGGCCTCGAGCCTGGCGGCAGTCGCGTCGTCAAATTCTCGTGATATGATGAGTCCTTTTTTGAGTTTGTCGATATCTACCGAATCAGGATAAACCCACAGACGGTATCGATTGCGATAATCCGTGCCCGATACAGCAAGCCACAAGGTCAACTGAGCGGGGGCATGGATGTCGGCAAGGTCAATATCGATGTCGCCGACCTCAATCAAACCTTCCCCGGCAGGAATAGGTATCCGGCCGGACTTGTTGCCCAAAGTCCATTCGAGTCTGCGGCCATCGAGAGACTTGCCGCTGTAATTGGCAATCTTCACTTTGGCGTTGAGACCGCCCGAAGAAGTATGGCAGAAGCTGTCGGCAATCAACAAAGGCACAACCTCGGAACACCAGCCTCGCCACTCGTCGGCGGTGCATAGGCCTTTCGAATCGAGGAATGCGTCGAGAATGCCGACGTAGGCGCTACCCTGACCGGGGTAGTCCTGCAGGTCGAGAAGCTGGAATCCGGCCATGTTTGGTGTGCGCAGGTCCATTTCGATATCCTGCTTGTATAGTTCAACCGACCATTTTCCGCTTGCTTTGTGGAATGCCTCGGCTTGGTCTGCCATTCCGGCGCTGTCGAGGCGTGCACGGAAGACTTCCATGTTGTATGGATATAGTGCACCGGTGTATTTGGCTATCTCTCGGTAGTCGGGATATGTTTGGAACTGAGCCGTTTCGTGCGATATTACGGGCACATCGGTCAGCGAGCAACCTTCTTCGAAGTTGCGTTTTGTGTCGGGGTAGAAATGGTTTATCATGCCACCGTCGGCAGCGTCGGCAAAAGAGAAGGAGCCACGGGTATGTGTGCCGTAATTTCCCCAGCCCTCGCCGCCTACACGGCATGTGACGAAGAAATCCATGCCAGGTTTGACACCCTGATAGCCGAGGTAGTAGTTTGAACTGAAAGTATATACCTTGTCGGGTGCAATGGCGCGAAAATCGTCGATGAATTCTTTCATTTTGCCAATGCTTCCTCGAAGTTCGTTGCCAAGGGCGAACATGCGGAACGAGGGGTGGTGGCCATAGCGACGGAGTATGTTGACCCCTTCTTTATGTAGGAAACTCATCAGGACGGAGTCTTTGTCATTGAATACTCCCCAGAACGGCAATTCGGGCTGTAGATAGACTCCGGCCTCGTCGGCAGCGGCAAATGCGGCTTCGGGCGGACACCAGGAATGAAATCTCACGTGGTTGAGGCCGTAGTCGCTGCATACTCTGAAGTATTTTCGCCACGATTCGATATCCATTGGCACATGGCCGGTCAAGGGCCACACGCAGGCATCGTGACGCCCTCGCAGATATACAGGGTGACCGTTGGCGTAGAACTGCTGGCCGCGGATTTCGAAATCCTTGAATGCCGGATTGATATTTGTTACAGGCTGGATACTGAATGGTTCGGTCGAAAGGCATATCCGGCCTATGATGCCGTTCCAGTTGGTTTGCGTATCTTCGGTGTAGGCATGGCTGCTGGAATAAATCTGTTCGGGTATGCCGGAACTGTTGTCTACCATGATTGTCAGCACATGTCTGCCGGGAGTCAAAGCCTTCGAAAGGTCAAACTCCTGAGGTGTGGAAATGTCGTTAGACGAGCCTACTTTCACATTGTCGATATATATATCGGTAGGTTTGGTTCGCTCAAGAGATAGGTATACGCTCTTTCCGGCCCATTCAGCCGGAATCTCGATGTCGCGGCTATACCAGGCCTTGCCTTTGTACGAAAACGGTCGCGAGAGCCTGGTGGTTTCGCCAAAATACTGTAGTGGCATGCCCTTACGCGCAGTGTCGGTAGTGCCGGGAAGGGTGATTCGGTCGGTCATTGGCGATGTCGGCCCGGCAGTCGAAAGCGAATCGAGCAGTAGTCGCCACTCGCCGCTCAAGTCGATGCTCTCGGCGCAATTTGCACATAGCGAAACCATTAAGAAAAGCAGAGAAGATATCGAATTTTTCAGTTTCATGATTTAGACGGTTCAAGTTTCGTAAGTTAAAAGCCTCTCCCTGTTGTTCGCAATTCGGCAAAAAATAAGGTGTGGCTTGCGCAACTTAAGTTATACAGGTATTTGGCTTATTCAAAGCTTAGTTGGTATGCAAATTTAGCAAAAAAAATCGAACCGACAGCACAAGTGTGAATCAACATAATACTAAAGAGTCCCTATAAATGTTGTAAAGATTTCCCTAATCGTTAATTATTTTTGGTAAAAAAGTGAATTTTTTACGAATTTAAGTAATTTAATGAAAAAAAAGTACTAACTTAGCACCCGAAAACTGTAGTGAAAAATATAACATTCATCAATAATTAGCTAAAACTCTATGAAAAAAGCTACTATCATCGCATGCGCATGCGCCCTGTTTATGGGTATCGCTGCAGATGCCCAGGAGGCTGCTCAGGAGCTGCAATATCAGCCCGATCCTTCTCAGGGTGTTTTGCTCAACCGCATGAAAGACAATTGGTTCATCACCGTTGAAGGTGGTGCAGACATTTATATCGCACCCAAAGGCGTACACCGTGCAGTTGCAGATCGTTTCATGCCTGCAGCTTCAATCTACGGCGGCAAATGGTTCTCGCCCGTATTTGGTGGTCGTATCGGTGTTAACTATCTCGGACTCAAAGGCCTTACCGCTGATCCTTCGGCAATCGGCACAATGAACGAAATGGTAAACGGATACTACAAGACCAAATATGCAGAAATCGGTCCGGTATTCGACCTTATGGTTAACCTTACTAACTGGTGGTGCGGATACAAGCCCGGTCGTATCTACAACGCTACCCTTTACGGTGGTGCCGGTGCTTACTTCACCTTCACTCCTCACTATGACGGTCAGGGTAACAGCGAAGGCTTCAAGGCAGCTCACAACGGCGTGATCAACCTCCGCCTCGGTCTTATCAACTCTTTCCGCATCAGCGAGCAGATGCAGCTCTCACTTGACCTTCGTGCCACCGGTCTCAACGACCTTCAGGCCCTCGCAGGTAACAACAAGAGCCTTGCACTCCAGGCTTACCTCGGCTTCACCTACAACTTCAAGAAACGTGACTGGGTTGCTCCTGTTGTGCCTATTATCCCCGAACCCGAAAACTGCGACGCTCTCCGTGCCCGCCTTGCAGCTGCTGACGCTCGCATCGCTGACCTCGAGCAGCAGCTCAAAGACTGCCTCAGCCGTCCTGTTGAGACTGTCGTAGAGAACAACGGTCCCCTCGCTACAGTTTACTATCCCATCGGTGTTTCTCGCCTCAGCCGCGAAAACCAGCGCGTAGTTAAGGCTATCGCTCACGTGATGACTCAGAACAGCGGTAAAAAATATACCGTTACCGGTTGGGCTGATAACTACACCGGCACCGACAATGTTAACATGCGACTCCGCAAAAACCGTGCAGAAGGCGTTGCCAAACTCCTCAAACGCAACGGTGTTCCCGAAAGCCAGCTCACAGTTACCACCAACAACGGTAACCTCAGCGACCTCGGCGAAAAATGCGTAGCACTCGACCGTGCCGTAACAATCGAAGAGACAAAATAATATATCTCCAAGATACCTTAAGCCCGACGCATAGCGCCGGGCTTTTTTTGCACCCTGTGGCATGTGGCGACACCGAAAGGTGGTAATGTCGTGCCCCGACAATCATCAACGCTCACACCGGTAGATAGGCGGCATAACGACTCAATGCTATTAAGTTAAGGGGTGATTATTCAAAAGGACAGCAACGATAGGAGCTTGGCTCTCCGAGCCAAGCCTCGATTAGGCGTTGGTACTCAAATTATTAGCGATACTGACCGAGGCTTGGCTCGGAGAGCCAAGCTCCTATCGCTGACACT
>LUJM01000071.1 GCA_001689415.1 Bacteroidales bacterium M2
AATAATTTTTTAACGAACTATTGTTATTATGTTATAGTTGATAATTTGGTTATTAAGATATAGAGCATAAGCAACTCTTAAGTGCAGCGGGTGCTTTGGGCATTACTCGCAGCTAATTATTGCGAGTTGCTTATTGGCTAAAAACGGATGATAAGCGACAAGTTTAACTATCGAAACATAAGTTAGATAGTAAATATTTTGTGGGGCGCGATTTTTTTAATAAATTTGCGAATATATCAAATTTAGTTCTTTAGAGGCTAAATTTGTTTTTGGCACTTATACAAACCTAAGTAGCTTGGTATTATAAACAATAGAAACAGATAGTAAATATGAAGAATTTCCTCAAAGAGTTCAAGGAATTTGCCATGAAGGGCAATGTTGTCGACATGGCAGTCGGCGTAATCATCGGTGCCGCTTTCGGCAAAATCGTAACGTCGCTTGTCAATGATGTCATCATGCCTGCTATCGGTATGCTTACCGGCGGCATCAATTTCACAGACTACAAGTGGGTTATACAGCAGGGTGTGAAAAACGGCGAGGAAGTGATTACTCCCGAGGTCGCTATCACATGGGGCGCTTTTGTGCAGACCGTGTTCGACTTCCTTATTATCGCATTCTGTATTTTTGTAGCAATCAAGTTTATCAACAAACTTAAACGCGAACCCGAAGCAGCGCCCCAAGAACCGGCAGCCCCTGCCGAACCCTCTGAGGAGGTTAAGCTGCTTACCGAAATCCGCGACCTGCTCAGTAAGAAATAATGCAATCCGGCCAGCCTCTCTATCTTATCGGTTTTATGGCCTCGGGGAAAACCACCCTTGGCCGTGCCTTGGCTCTGCGATTGCCGGGGTACGAGTTTGTGGATCTCGACGAGGCCATAGAATGTATGGCACAGAAGTCCATACCCGATATTTTCGCATCGGAAGGCGAGGCTGTTTTCAGAGAACTCGAAGCCCGGGCCCTGAGGCAATATTCGGTGCCCGGCTCGATTATCGCATGTGGCGGCGGCACGCCGTGTTATGCTGCCAATATGGATTATATGTTGGCTAATGGCAGGGTAGTGTGGCTTGTAGCCGACGACGAAGTGACACGGCGTCGCTTGCGGCTTGCTCGCGGCCTTCGCCCCCTTGTCGACTCCCTTCTTGACGACGATGATGCCCTGCAGGCATATATCACGAAACTCAAAGAATCGCGCAGCCCCTATTACAGCCGGGCAAACGTGGTATTCGATTCCAACCTGCTCGAAGACGCAGCGCAAATCAAAGACAGCTGCGATAGATTTATAGAACTAATGAAGGCTCTTGACTGAGCGCGACTTTCCTACAATTTCCAACCCTTCAAACCCTACGACATTGGACGCCCCTATACCATTAGAAGAAGTACTCAAAGCGACTACTGTTACCCGCCAGGCGGTAGTAGGCCTGCCGGCCTCGCGAGGAATGCTCGACCACCGCTTCCCCCTTACGCCCGAGGGTGCCGGTATGCTTGTCGCCCGTGGATTCCGGGTGAAAATGGAGCGTGGAGCCGCCGAGCATATCCACTATAGCGACGAAGCCTATACCCGTTGCGGAGTCGAGATTGTAGAGCGGTCCGAAACCTTTGCCGCCGACATCATCGTATACCTTCCGGCCCTCGATATTGCTGATGCACGTATGATTAAGCGCGGGTCGTTGCTTCTTACCTTCCTCCATGTCGGCGAGGGTGATGCCGAGGTGCTTCGTACCCTGCTGAGGCGCCATGTGATAGCGTTGGCTCTTGAATTACTCACCGACGAAGCCGGTCGTTTCCCCTTTGCCGACATATTGCAGGAAATCGACGGTCGTGCAGCTATTGCCATTGCTTCGTCGCTGCTTGCCGATGCCGTGCATGGCAAGGGTATACTCCTTGGCGGCGTTGCCGGTGTTGTGCCATGCGAGGTGATGATAATCGGCGCTGATATGGCGGCCATATCTTCGGCCCAGACGGCTATTGGGCTTGGTGCAATTGTAAAAATCTTCGACAATAATATTTATCGTCTGCGCGAGGCCTTGCGGCTTCTCGGACCGGGCGTTACAGGCTCGGCTCTGCACCCGAGGGTATTCGAAAACGCCCTCCGCAGCGCCGATATCGTTGTTGCCACCGATGCCGCCGGTAGTGTCGGTATCGTCGACGCGCAGCTCACCGGCATCATGAAGCGCGGTGTGATATGTTTCGACCTCACCTCTACCCCCGGGTCGGCGTTTCCTTCGTTGCAGGTGATAGATCTTGACCTTGCCTCGCCGAGCGACAATACGTCGGGGCCCACGCGCCTGTGCTATGTCAATGCGGGCAATGCCGTGCCTCGAACGGTGGCCATGGCGCTGAGTAATACCTTTGTCACCATGCTCGACGATATACTCGTGTGCGATGGTGTGGCTAATGCCCTCAAAATCAATTCCGGCCTCAGGTCGGCAGCCTTTACCTTTCTCGGCAAGTGTGTCAACCGCCGTGTGGCGCGGCTGCTGGGTATCAGGGCTGTGGATATCAATCTTTTCTTGCAGTTTTCATGAGTTCGAAACGCAAATTCTATGTGGTATGGGTCGGGCATAACCCCGGCATCTATGACACCTGGGCCGATGCCCAGGAGCAGGTGACCAATTTCCCCGGCGCGAAATACAAATCGTTCGACGATATCGACGAGGCTACTGCGGCATATCGCGGCGACCCGCGCGAGCAGCTCGGGCTGATGCGAGCCATACTGCATCATAAACCTGATTTCAACCCCTCGGCCCAAGAGCCCCGCGACTATAGCACCATACCCGGCATACGGCTCGATGCCATTGCCGTAGACGGAGCCTGTGCAGGCAACCCCGGGCGCATGGAATACAGGGCCGTGAGGGTGTGCGACGGCAGCGAGGTTTTCCGTATCGGCGACAAGATGCCGCTCACCGGCACAAACAACATAGCCGAATATCTGGCGATGATACACCTTGCGGCGTTGCTTGCAAAGGCCGGCGACTTCACAACTCCTATATATACAGACTCTCGCAATACCCTTGCGTGGCTTCGTCGCGGCCACTCTAAGACTACCCTTGCCTCTACTCCGGCTACCGCCCGAACGCTCGAGCTCCTTGCCCGAGCAGACGCGTGGCTTGCCGCCAACGGCCCTATACGCAACCCGATATTAAAATGGCCAACAGACCAGTGGGGGGAAATCCCTGCCGACTTCGGGCGCAAATGATACACTGATTATCGAACCGGACTACCAAATTCATTCAAACTAACTAACCCTACAAGCAAATACATTACAACCCTGACATGAAACTACTTAATATTCTAAAAAATGATCCCTGGCTGGCCCCTTATGCTTCGGCAATCGAAGGTCGTCACCAGGATGTGCAGCGCAAGCTCAAAGAGCTCACTGCGTCATCGGGCACACTGAGCGACTTTGCCAACGCACACAAGTATTTCGGCCTGCACCGTACCAAAGAGGGATGGGTCTTCCGCGAATGGGCGCCCAACGCCTCGGCCATAACCCTTATCGGTGATTTCTCGGGTTGGAAAACTTTGCCGGAATTTAGGCTGCGTCGTGTCGGCGGTGGTCTGTCGGGCGTGTGGGAGGGTACTTTCCCTGCCGATGCTATCGCCGACGGCCAATTGTACAAAATGCTTGTAGAATGGCCCGGCGGAAGCGGCGAGCGCATACCGGCCTATGCCAACCGAGTTCTCCAGGACCCCAATACATATATATTCTCGGCCCAGGTGCATGCCCCCAAGCGAGCTTTTGCGTGGCACGACAAGGGTTTCGAGCCTGACACCGCCCCATTGTTGATCTACGAGTGCCATATCGGTATGGCCGAGGAGAAAGAAGGTGTAGGCACATACGAGGAATTCCGTAAAAATGTGCTTCCCCGCATAGAGAAGGACGGCTATAACGCTATCCAGATTATGGCAATACAGGAGCATCCCTACTATGGCTCTTTCGGTTACCATGTGTCGAATTTCTATGCTGCGTCGAGCCGATTCGGTACTCCCGAAGATCTCAAAAGGCTTATCGATGATGCCCACAAACGCGGTATCGCCGTGATCATGGATATCGTGCACAGCCATGCGGTGAAGAACGAAAACGAGGGCATCGGCCGCCTCGACGGTTCTGTCGACCAGTACTTCCACTCCAACCAGAGCCGCCGCGAGCACCCGGCATGGGACTCGCTGTGCTTCGACTACGGCAAGGACGAAGTGATCCACTTCCTGCTTTCGAACTGCAAATACTGGCTCGAGGAATATCACTTCGACGGCTTCCGCTTCGACGGCGTAACCTCGATGCTCTATTACGACCACGGCCTTGGTAAAGCCTTTGGCAGCTATGCCGACTACTACGACGGCGGACAGGATGTAGATGCTATCGTATACCTGACCCTTGCCAATATGCTCATCCACGAAGTGCGCCCCAAGGCAATCACTATCGCCGAGGAAATGAGCGGTATGCCCGGCCTTGCCATACCTTTCAAGGACGGCGGTATAGGCTTCGACTATCGTATGGCAATGGGTATTCCGGATTATTGGATCAAGACCCTCAAGGAAAAGAAGGATGAGGACTGGCATCCGACATCGATTTTCTGGGAGCTTACCAACCGCCGTGCCGATGAGAAAACGATATCGTATGTGGAGAGTCACGACCAGGCCCTCGTGGGTGATAAGACTGTGATTTTCCGCCTTATCGACTCTAAGATGTACTGGCATATGATGGTTGGTGACAATGATGCCGACGTAGCCCGCGGCATGGCGCTGCACAAGATGATACGCCTGGTTACACTATCGACTATCAATGGCGGTTACCTCAACTTCATGGGCAACGAATTCGGTCACCCCGAATGGATCGACTTCCCTCGCGAGGGCAATGGCTGGAGCTATAAGTATGCCCGCCGCCAATGGGACCTCGTGGACCGTCAGGACCTGCAGTACCGTTTCCTCAATGCGTTTGATAACGCAATGGTCGAGCTGGTGTCGCATATCCATAATTTCCAGTCGAAATCTATCCAGAAGTTGTGGGAGAAAGACGACGACCAGATACTCGCCTTTATGCGCGGCGAATACATCTTCGTGTTCAACTTCAACCCATTCAAGAGCTTCAGCGATTACGGCATCCTTGCCCCTGCCGGTTCGTATACCACAGTGCTGTCGAGCGATAACCCGGCTTTCGGCGGATTCGGCAATGTCGACGAGACCGTGACACACTTCACTGTGCCTGATCCCCTTTACGAACCCGCCGGTCTTGGCCGACTGATGCTGTACCTGCCGGCCCGCACGGCTATAGTGCTTCGCAAGCGCCGTACGAGAAAATAAATTTTAGTCTTATAGATATTAGCTTAAGCTAAATACTTGAAAAATAATCATCGGCGGTAGGAGTCCAGCTCCTGTCGCCGATGATTATTTCTGTGTGTAAGAGATGCCGCGGTGATTTTTGCGAGTTACTTATCTATAATTGACAAGGTATAAACGTTAAAAAAAATTATGCCATTCGACATATTATTGCTAACTTTGCGGAAAATTCGGCGAAAACCAGTCTTATCCGCCGAAAAGGAGTAACTTATAGGTATTTTTCATGGATTTCATTAGCGATTTATTAATGCCCGGCAATATGAGCATCGCATCTACCTTGGTGCTGTACTCATTTGTCATCGCTGCGGGTATCTACATCGGCAAGCTCCGTATCTTCGGTGTCTCGCTCGGTGTGACATTCGTGCTTTTTGTCGGAATCCTGATGGGACACTTCGGATACATCGTTGATAACGACGTGCTGAAGTTCGTCAGGGAATTCGGCCTTATTCTATTTATTTTCTCTATTGGCTTGCAGGTCGGCCCAGGCTTCTTCTCGTCGTTTAAAAAAGGCGGTATGAGGCTCAACTTCCTTGCTGTGCTTGTGATAGCGCTCAATGTGGCTATTGTGCTGTGTATCTACTTCTTCGGCAATATCCACGACATCTCGGCCCTGGTAGGCGTGATGAGCGGTGCGGTAACCAATACCCCCGGTCTTGCCGCTGCCCAGCAGACTGTAAGCCAAATGGCCGGCGGTCCCGAACAGGCCAACATTATGGCTTCGGGCTATGCTGCAGCGTACCCCCTCGGCGTTGTTGGTATCATCCTGTCGATGTTTATCGTAAAATGGGTGTTCCGCATACGTATCGAAGACGAAATCAAGCAGATAGAGACCGAGCAGGAGGATTCACACCTCAAACCGTTTATGATGACCGCCGAGGTTGCCAACAAGCTCGTCGACGGCAAGACAATGCTCGAGCTTCACGATATCGTAAACACCAACTTCGTGGTTTCACGATTGATGACCACCGACGGCTCGCTTGTCATACCCAAATCATCGACAACAATCCACACCGGCGACAAACTTAAAATCGTATGCTCGGCACAGGATGCCGACCGATTCAAAGCCGTTATCGGCCCCGAAATAGACATGGACTGGGAATCGACCCCCACACCTGTATATTCGCGCCGTATCGTTATCACCAAGAGTGAATACAATGGCGTTGCCCTCGGTTCGCTGCGTCTCCACAACGGCTACCAGGTAAACTGCACACGCGTCAACCGTGCCGGTGTCGACCTTCTCGCCGCTCCCAACCTTCGCCTGCAAATGGGCGACCGCATCACCGTGGTAGGCAACCTCGAAGATATCGAGCGCCTTGCCGACCGCCTCGGAAACTCGATGAAGCGCCTCAACCAGCCCAATCTTATCACAATTTTCGTTGGTATCATCCTCGGTATCATCCTGGGCTCTATCAATATCGGCTTCGGCATGAAACTCGGTCTCGCCGGTGGTCCCCTCGTGGTGGCTATCCTGTTGAGCCGCTTCGGTTACAAGGCCAAGCTTGTCACCTACACCTCGACCTCGGCCTCGATGATGCTCCGCGAATTGGGTATCTGCCTCTTCCTGGCATCGGTAGGTATCGCCGCAGGTAAGGACTTCGCCGCATCGGTATTCAACGAAACCGGTATGTGGTGGGTAATCTGGGGCTTTGTAATCACATTGCTGCCGCTTATAATTGTAGGCTGCATCGCCCGTGGCCACGACCGCATCAACCTGCTCACTATCATGGGTCTTGTGTCGGGTTCGAACACCGACCCTCCAGCCCTTGCATATGCCAATAACTCTACCGGCAACGACCAGCCCGCCGTAGCCTACTCTACAGTATATCCTCTCACGATGTTCCTTCGAGTAGTTGCCGCCCAGGTGCTGATACTCTGTCTGGCATAGTCATAAAGCATTATATACTATAATCCCCCTGCCGACACTTCGGTTGGGGGATTTGTTTTTATTATAGTTAATTATCCGGTGGTAATGTGAGCTTGTCCCGGCAAGACAATCCATAGGCAGACAGTGCTAATCCGCAGATTATCGACAGGCTATCTAATCGCCCTCTCGTAGGGTCGCGGCACGCTGCAATGTCACTAAGTTAAGCATAAAAATCATTTTTTTCAATACACCCTCTCGTAGGGTCG